>DOUU01000005.1:0-3649 GCA_003520425.1 Deltaproteobacteria bacterium | reverse complement strand
GCTGAACTGGGACTGCCCGCCGGGTCGTTTCAAGAAGAGCACGAGCTGGCGCGCCACCTCGAGCGCCACCGTGCGGCCGAGGTCCTCCTCCACAAGTCCCAGGGCGAGGTCCATCCCCGCGGTGACGCCGGCGGAGGTGTAGATGCGTCCATCCCGCACGAAGATCGGATCGGGATCGACCCGAACCTGCGGGTAGCGCTTCGCGAGCTCGCCGCAGTATGCCCAGTGGGTGGTGGCTCGCCGCCCGTCGAGGAGCCCTGCCTCCGCCAATAGAAAGGCCCCGGTGCACACGGAGGCAAGGCGCCGCACGCGCGGCGCCATGCGCCGCAGAAAGCCAAGGAGGGCCGTGCGGCGCAACGCGTCCCGGGAACCCACGCCGCCTGCGACGAGGAGCGTGTCCAGCGGACCGCGCACCGCTGCCAGGGAACGCGCAGCGAGGATCTCGATCCCGCTCGACGTCTTCACGGGCCCGCGGCGCTCCGCGATGAGCTCCACCTCGTAGACGGGATCCGCGCGCAGGCCCTGCTCCATGAGAAAGCGCGCGCTCCGCGCGAAGACCTCGAGGGGACCCGTGACGTCGAGCATCTGCGCCCCGGGGTAGGCGAGCATCCCGATCCGGCGCGGGGTGGGGCCGCCGCCGAGCGCACGACCAGGCCTCATACCGCAAAGATCGTCCCGCCGGCCTCTGTCTGCAATGACATTTACCCCACGAATTCTGCCAAGCGCGCAAGGCCTCGCCGTTTGCGCGGCGCTTTCCCATGGGCGGCTCGCCCGAGCTCCCGCGTCGAGCGCTGCCCGTCGTGTTCGACTACTCGCCGGCGAGCCAGTCGCGGGGCTTCAAGAACTCCTCGGTGAGCCGGGCCTCGGGGCTTCCCGGTTCGGGTCGGTAGGCGTAGCGCCAGCGCACGAGCGGCGGAAGCGAGGCCAGGACCGATTCCACACGCCGCCCGGACTGCAGGCCGTAGAGGGTGCCGCGGTCGTAGACCAAGTTGAACTCGACGTAGCGACCCCGTCGATGGAGCTGGAACTCACGCTCGCGCTCGCCATAGGGCGTGGCCTTGCGCCGGCGCAGGATGGGGAGGTAGGCCTCGAGGTAGGCATCGCCCACCCGACGCACGAAGGCAAAGCTATGCTCGAACCCCCCTTCGCACAGATCGTCGAAGAAGAGTCCGCCGATGCCGCGGGTCTCGCCGCGGTGTTTGAGATAGAAGTACTCGTCACACCACTTCTTGAAGCGCGCGTAGGCGTCCGGCGCGAAATCCCTGCAGGCTCGGCGCGCCACGCGATGCCAGTGCACGGCATCGTCCTCGAAGGCGTAGTACGGCGTGAGATCGAAGCCCCCGCCGAACCACCAGCCCGACGGGTCCCGGGCGGGCTCGGTGGCAAAGAAACGCAGATTCATGTGTGAAGTGGGGACGTAGGGGTTTTGGGGGTGCACGATCAGCGAGAGCGACACGGCTTCAAAGCGCACTCCCGCTAGCTCCGGGCGGCGTGCCGTGGCGGCGGGAGGAAGGCGATCTCCCCGCGCATGGGTGAAGTGGACGGCAGCCTTCTCGATCGCCGCGCCGTCTTCGAGGGCGCGCGGCCGTGCGATCGTCCCGCCCTCGCCCAAGCTGGTCGCGTCCTCGCGAAAGCGCGCGCGACCGTCCTCGGCCTCGAGCGCGGCGCAGATGCGATCTTGCAGCGCCAGCAGATGATCGCGCACAGGGCTTGCGTCGGGAGACGACATCCCCGCGAGTCTACCGCGCGGGCGCCCAACCACGGACCGCCTTCCCCGGTTACGATAGGCGGTCCCAGCAGGAGGAGCCCTGCGTGAATGGCGCCGAGGCGTTGATTCGTACGCTCGCAGGGGCGGGCGTCGAGCTGTGCTTCGCGAACCCCGGCACGACCGAGATGCACCTTGTCGCGGCGCTCGACGCCGTGGGGATGCGCGCGGTTCTCGGGCTCTTCGAAGGCGTGTGCACGGGGGCGGCGGACGGCTATGGCCGCATGGCTGACAAGCCGGCGCTCCTCTTGCTCCATCTCGGGCCCGGCTTCGCGAACGGTGCCGCGAACCTGCACAATGCACGCCGCGCGCGGACGCCGGTGGTCTGCGTGGTAGGCGACCACGCCACCTGGCACGCCCAGGCGGATGCCCCGCTCAAGACCGACCTCGAGAGCCTCGCCTGGCCGGTCTCGGACTGGGTTCACACCGCAAAGTGTGCCGACGACCTCTCCCGCGACGGAGCAAACGCGTTCTCTGCGGCAACCGCAGGGCCCGGCGCAGTGGCCACGCTGATCGTTCCGGCGGACTGTGCCTGGGGAGCCACGAAAGGCCCGCTTGCCGTCGAGCCGTCCCATGCGGGTGCGGCTGGCGTCGAAGAGGCGCGGATCGAAGCGGCTGCGACTCGACTCGGCCGAGCAGGCCCCCGCGCAGCGCTCCTGCTCGGTGCGCGAGGTCTGCGAAGGCGTGGCCTCGACGCGGCGGGAAGGATCGCGGCCGCCTCGGGCTGTGCGCTCCTCGCCGAGACCTTTCCCGCGCGCATGGAGCGCGGTGCCGGAGTTCCGCTCGTTGCAAAACTTCCCTACTTCCCCGAGGAGGCCACGGCACTCCTCGGCGGGTTCGAGACGCTCGTGCTCGCAGGAGCGCCGAGTCCTGTGGCGTTCTTCGGCTACCCGAATCTGCCCAGCAGCCTCGTGCCGCAGGGCTGTGCTCCGCTCCTGCTGGCAGAGCCCAGGGGAGACGTCGAGGCCGCGCTCGAGGCCTTGGCGGACGCCCTGGGAGGCGGCCGCGTCGGCGCCGCCGCACAGGCGCTCGCGCCCACACGGCCCACGGGAAGGCTCGACGCAACGAGCCTTGGAGCCGCCGTTGCATGCGTGCAGCCCGAGGGTGCGATCGTCGTCGACGAGGCCCTGACCTCGGCCCTGCCCTGGACTCTGGCCTCCCTCGGCGCTCCTCCCCACACCCTTCTTACCCTCACCGGAGGGGCGATCGGCCAGGGCCTGCCGTGCGCGACCGGCGCCGCGATCGCGTGCCCCGACCGTCCGGTGATCGCGCTCCAAGCCGACGGCAGCGGCCTTTACACCCTGCAATCGCTATGGACGCAGGCCCACGAGGGCTTGAACGTGACGACCGTGGTCTGCGCGAATCGCCACTACCGCATCCTGCGCATCGAGCTTGCGCGCGCGGGGATCGCACAGCCCGGACCGAGCGCGCTCGCGCTCACGGCGTTCGATCACCCTGCACCCGACTGGGTTGCCCTTGCGCGGGGCTTCGGGGTGCCCGCCCTGCGCGTCGAGACCGCGGAGACGCTGTGCACGGCGCTCTCGCGCGCTCTTGGCGAGCCCGGACCCCACCTCATCGAGGCTGTGCTCGAAGGCCCGGCGCAAGCATAGGAGCCGCTTGACCCCTCATGGCTGCCAGCTGCGCACAAAGGCGATCTGCTCGTCGGTCTCCGGCGAGGCGCCCGGGGCTCGTGCGCGCAGACGCGCGAGTACGTCCACGAAATTGTCGGGCGTCGCGAGCCCGCAGCGCAGGAGATAAACGCCGACGACCGTGCCGGTTCGCCCGCGTCCGCCCCAGCAGTGGACGTAGGCGGGCCGCTGCGCCGTGATCGCCGCGTCGATCGCATCCTGGATCGCAGCCATGCTGGCGCGCGAGGGCATCGAG
>DOUU01000154.1:7280-7801 GCA_003520425.1 Deltaproteobacteria bacterium | reverse complement strand
GCCGACATGCTGGTCGATCCCGATGGCACTGGAGCCAAGAACCACTGGGATCTCACCGCAGAGGAGCTCCTCGTGGGCGCGATGCTCCACGTCCTCTACGCCGGGCGGGATAAGTCGCTCCGGGGTTGCCTCACTCTCCTCTCGAGCCCGCATCGAAGAAGCGACGACGTGCTCGAGATCATGCTGCGGACCGAGCACGACCCGGGCGGCTCTCGCGGCTGGACGCTTTACAGCACGGGCGAGCCCACGAGGACCCATCCCGTGGTGGCGGGCACGGCACGCGCACTTCTCGACAAGTCGGAGAACGAGCGCTCGGGCGTGATCTCCACGGCGCTTAGGTGCCTGAGCCTCTTCCACGACGAAATCGTGGCGGAGAACACATCGGCCTGTGACTTCCAGGTCCTGGACCTCATGCAGCACGAGAGGCCTGTGAGCCTCTATCTCACGGTGCCGCCCTCCGACCTCTCGCGGACGCGGCCCCTCCTGCGACTCCTCGTGCAGCAGATCGGCCGGCGTCTTAC
>DOUU01000154.1:0-7245 GCA_003520425.1 Deltaproteobacteria bacterium | reverse complement strand
GCGGGCTACGGGATCCAGGCCTTCTTGATCGTGCAGGACCTCTCGCAGCTCTACGCCGCCTACGGAAGGGACGAGAGCATCGTCTCGAACTGCGCGGTGCGCGTGGCCTTCGCGCCCAATCGGATTGAGACCGCAAAGCTCCTCTCCGACATGGCGGGCACGATGACCGTCCACCGAAGCCGGAGGATGTACTCGGGAAACCGCCTCTCTCCCTGGCTCTCCCACGTCATGGCCTCCGAGGAGGAGAGCCAGCGGCCGCTTCTCACGCCGGATGAAGTGATGCGCCTTCCTGAGGATGCGACGCTCATCTTCAAAGCCGGTCACCGCCCGATCTACGCCGGGAAGATTCGCTACTTCGACGAACCAGGGCTCCTTGAGCGCGCGCGCATCCCTGCCCCGGCGCAGTCGGACCGCATCGGTGATGCGCCCTCCCCTTGGAGCTGTCTTGCCGTCCCGAATCTGTCAGGAGTGCCCGGCATTCCCAGCACCCATCCAAGCAATCCCGCTCGCGTCGAGCTCTTGCCCGAAAAGGCGGAAGGCGCCGACACCAAGAAGTCGGACGTCGACTGCAAAGACCTCGCGGTCCACGATGGGCGAAAGCTCACATGAAGAGCTCTCCGCCGACCTCTGGGCGCCCGCTGAAGCGGCACGGGAACGCCCGGAGCGAGCTGCGCTCCTGGATGGATCGAGAGGGCTATGAGCGCCTCTTGCGAGAAGCGGCGGCGCGCGACCTCTCGGCGTCGAAGTGTGTTCGCGATTGTTTGCGCGAGTATTTCGCGCTGAAGGACACGATGGCGCTTCCACCAGACGCCAAAGCAGATCCAACTTCAGGTACTTCTCCCGCGCGGCGGCCTGCGTCCCTCTTCGAGGCCGTCGAAGCCGCGATTGCCGGAGCTCTCCAGGAATCGGAGCGCCGTACGAGCGCAGTCCTCGAGAAGCTCCGTCTCCTCGCCTGCATGCTGGACCAGGCCTACCAGGGGATCGTGGTCCAGATGGTCGAAGCCGATCCCGCGACACGCGAAGCTCGGATTGCGAGAGCAACCGAGAGCACAAAACGGTGGCGACGCGCTGTGGCGGCGCTGTACCGAAATGGAGGACCAGAACCCGCCACCGACGAAAACGGAAAGCGATGAGCCGATCCAAAGACACCGGGTCATCGGTTGCCGGTAAGTCAAGCCAATTGGGTATACCGCAGACAGTGAGCTCGAGTGGCCAGAGCCCCTACCTCACTCGGCGTGAGGCGGCCGCGTATCTGCGCATCTCGACGCGTACCCTCGATCGTTTGCGTCTTCCGCGTTCACGAATCGGGGCCGGTCGCGTCGTGTTTTTGATCACCGACCTCGAAGCATATGTATCCAGTTCGCGCGCCGAGGAATCGCTGAAGATTCGGGGCTCGGATTCTCCTTTCGCGAAGCTTCTCCCGCGGCGTTCCATGGCCCAGGTGCGCTCTCGGAAGCTCCACGCTCCGAACCCGAACTGGCTGGACGACGCATTGCACGTTCTCAAGAAGGGGTGATGAGCGCCTCCGCTGCGCTTGCGACTTCGTGACTCGGCACTCGGTCAAGTACGGCCACGGAAGCGGCGAGCGCATCGGGAGCAAGGTGCGCGTAGCGTTGGGTCATGATCGGAGAAGAATGTCCCAAGAGCTTCTGTACCTGATAAAGACTTACTCCGCGTAGTACTAAGCGCGACGCATAGGTATGACGCAGCGTATGGAGTGTCACATCGCGCAAACGCGCACGCTCGCGGGTTCTCCGAAAAGCGGTCTTCACAGCGTCCCAATCGAGTCGTTGCCCCATGAGATCTGGACGGGTGAAAACGAAGTCCGATCTTCTGGAGCGCTGCTTCGCGAGCTCCGCAAGCGTCGCGTGGACGACTCGCGTGAGGGGGATCCCGCGCGGCTTGTCCGACTTCGTCTCCAGGAAGAAGGCGACTCCGTTCGGGGGACGCTCGAGATCGACGTCCCTCCAGACGAGATCGAGTGCCTCCCCCACACGCGCACCTGTGCCGAGCAGGAAAACGAGAAGACTCCGAAGGTAGGGAGGCGAAGCTGCGAGAAGCCGTGCCTCCTCCTCGTCGCTCAGGAAGCGTGTGCGCTGATTCTTCTCAGGAAGGGACCTCACGAAAGGGGCTGTCGCAAGCGCACCCCACTCGCGCGCGGCGCGGTTGAGCGTCGCTTTCAGGAGGTCGAGATGGCGGTTCACCGTGGCGGGCTTGCGACCCGCGGCCAAGAGGTCGTCCCGCCAGCGCGAGAGCACGGGCGTGGTGAGCTTCTCGAGGCGGGTCTCCGGTCCAAGGTCCGTGAGAATGCGCTTCATGAGATGGAGATGGCGTTTTGCGCTCGCCAGCTTTCCGCGCGGCAAGAGAACGCTCTTGTAGTAGCGCTCAAGCGCTTGGCTGAGGGCCAAGGGCTCGCGCCGCCCGTGGATCGCCTCGTCCAGGAGCTCCTGCCGCCACTTCGCTTCTATGGATAGGGCTTTGCTTTTCCGGCTCGTGCCCGAGGAACGCCGGTACCGCAGGCCCTGGTACTCGAATTCGATCACCCAGTGAGGCGATCTGTCCCGCCGATAGACAGGCATGTAGGGTTTTCCCGTCCCCCCAAAATCCCCCCCACTTCACACGCTGAGGAGTATGGCGGGAGCGGGCCTCGTTGTAAACGGCTGACTTTAGAGTGGATTTTTGGTGGGCGCGACAGGACTTGAACCTGTGACCCCCTCGGTGTAAGCGAGGTGCTCTCCCAGCTGAGCTACGCGCCCTTCGAGAAAAGACTAGTTTACTCCCGACGCGGCGGGCAGGGAGGTGGGAGTGATCGGAGCCTCATAGATGCCATCGAGGGCGTGGTCTCCTTCCCGCAGGAGATGCTCGGGGTCGTCGGTGGCAAGGGCGCGCACGAGGACCTGGTCCATGTGCTCGACCATCACGATCTCGAGGTTGCGCTTGATGTTGGCCGGCAGCTCCTTCAGGTCCTTTTCGTTCTCCTTCGGAATCAGGATCGTGGAGATGCCGCCGCGGTGTGCGGCGATCATCTTCTCCTTCAATCCGCCGATCGGGAGAACGCGGCCGCGCAATGTGATTTCGCCGGTCATCGCGACATTTGCGCGCACGGGGATGCGGGTCAACGCCGAGGCAATCGCCGTCGCGATCGTGATTCCGGCCGAGGGACCATCCTTCGGGATCCCGCCCTCGGGGACGTGAATGTGAATATCGACTTTCGAATAGAAGTCCGAGGTCAGGCCGAGCTGCTTGGCCCTTGATCGAACGTAGGACAGGGCCGCGTTTGCGGACTCCTGCATCACCTCCCCGAGGCGCCCTGTGACCTGGAGCTTGCCTTTCCCGGGCGTGACCGACACCTCGGTCTGGAGCAGCTCGCCGCCCGTCTCCGTGTAGGCAAGGCCCGTGCAAACGCCCACGCGGTCTGCCTCTTCCGCCTTCCCGAAGCGGTATTTCGGTACGCCGAGATATTTCCGCACCGCCGGGGTGTTGATACGGGCGGTTTTGAAGTGTTCGCCCGCCTTCACCACCTCGCGGGCCACCTTCCGGCAGATGGAGGCAATCTCGCGCTCGAGGCTTCGTACACCCGACTCACGGGTAAAGTGGCGAATGATCTCGAGCAGTCCGGAGTCCTGGAAGTCGATGTGCTCGGGTTTTAGGCCGTTCGCCTCCCGCTGCTTGGGGACCAGAAACGAGCGGGCAATCGACAACTTCTCGGACTCGACGTAGCCGGGAATCTGAATGATCTCCATGCGATCCTGGAGAGGCCGTGGAATCTGGTGCAGAACGTTCGCGGTGCACACAAACATGACGTGCGAGAGGTCGTAGTCGAGATCAAGGTAGTGGTCGTTGAAGGAATGATTTTGCTCGGGATCCAGGACTTCGAGCAGCGCCGCCGACGGGTCGCCCCGGAAGTCCATGGACATCTTGTCCACCTCNNACGGGATTCCCCGAACCGGCCTTCTTCAGGCTCTGCACGATCTTGCCCGGGAGCGCCCCGATGTAGGTTCGCCGATGACCGCGGATCTCTGCTTCATCGCGAACTCCGCCAAGGGAAACGCGCACGAAGTCGCGACCCGTGGCGCGCGCAATCGACTTGCCGAGGGAGGTCTTCCCCACGCCCGGCGGCCCGACCAGGCAGAGGATCGGGCCCTTCATCTTCTCGACGAGCGCCTGCACCGCGAGGTACTCCAGAATTCTTTCTTTCGGCTTTTCCAGGCCGTAGTGATCCTCGTTCAGGACGCGCTCCGCCTCGACGATGTCCTTCTTTTCCTCCTTGTACGATTCCCACGGCAGCGAGAGCAGCCAATCGATGTAGTTGCGGACGACCGTCGCCTCTGCGCTCATGGGAGACATCATCTTGAGCTTGCGGATCTCTTTTCTCGTCCGATCGAGTGCCTCCTTGGGCATCTTCTTCTTCTTGAGCGTCTCTTCCAGCTCCTGAATCTCGTTCTTAAACTCGTCACGTTCGCCGAGCTCTTTCTGGATCGCCCGCATCTGCTCGTTCAGGTAGTACTCCTTTTGCGAGCGCTCCATCTGCTTCTTGACCCGGCTGCGAATCTTGCGCTCCACCTCCAGCACCTCGATCTCGGCCTGGATCAGGGCAAAGACCTCTTCAAGGCGCTTGGCGGGCGATACGAGCTCGAGCAGTCGCTGCCGGTCCTCGAGCTTCAGATTGAGATGAGCCACGATGGTGTCGGCCAAACGGGCTGGGACGGTAATCGTGGACACCGAATTCAGGATTTCCGGCGGGACTTTTCGATTGAGCTTGACGTAGTTCTCGAAGGTTGCGTGGATCGTGCGCACGAGGGCCTCGAGTTCGACCGATCGATCTTCGGGCTCTTGCACGAGCTCGATCTCGCAGGACAGGAAGGGCTCGGAGCTGGCGAACGACTTGATCTTGGCCCGGGACTTCCCCTCCACGAGCACCTTCACGGTTCCGTCGGGGAGCCGGAGGAGCTGGAGGATCGCGCCGACCGTACCCACCCGGTACACGTCCTGCTCCCGCGGATCGTCGACCTTGTGATCACGCTGGGCGACGAGCAAGAGCTCGCGCGAGCCTGCCATCGCGTCTTCGAGGGCACGGATCGACTTCGCGCGACCCACAAAGAGAGGCACGACCATGTGCGGGAAGACCACGATATCCCGCAGCGGCAACAGGGCGACCGTGCTGCCGGCTTTGGGGGCGGCCGGGGGGGTCTTGCTCTCGTCGTCGCTCCGGAAGAACACCATCGCCTGCGCTCCCCCCCGCCCTTACGCGGACTCAGCCTCCCGCTTGAACACGAGCAGAGGCTTCGCCCCTTGCTCGATCACTTCCTCGCTGATCACACATTCCTCGACGTCGTCTCGCGAGGGAATTTCGTACATCAACTCGAGCATCACGTTCTCGAGGATCGCGCGCAGGCCTCGGGCGCCCGACTTGCGCCTGAGCGCTTGGCGGGACACCGCCCGCAGAGCGCCGTCCGTCAGTCGCAGACGGACGTCTTCGAGCTCGAACAGCTTCTGGTACTGCTTCACGAGCGCGTTCTTGGGCTTGGTCAGAATCTCGATCAACGCGTCCTCGTTCAGCTCGTCCAGCGTCGCCACCACGGGAAGCCGTCCCACAAACTCCGGGATCATGCCGAAGCGCAGCAGGTCCTCGGTCTCGGCCTCGCGCAGCACATCCCCGAGTTTTCGCTCCACCCGCTTTTGGATATCGGCGTTGAACCCCATTCCCTTCACCCCGATCCGGCGCTCCACGATCTTCTCGAGGCCGCAGAAGGCTCCACCACAGATGAAGAGGATGTTGGTCGTGTCGATCTGGAGGAACTCTTGCTGGGGATGCTTGCGCCCGCCCTTCGGGGGGACGCTGGCCATGGTCCCCTCGATGATCTTCAGCAGCGCTTGCTGCACCCCCTCGCCAGAGACGTCCCGCGTGATCGAGGGGTTTTCCCCCTTGCGGGCGATTTTGTCGACCTCGTCGATGTAGATGATCCCGCGCTGGGCGCGCTCGACATCGTAGTTGGCCGCTTGGAGCAGGTTCAGGATGATGTTTTCGACATCCTCGCCCACGTAGCCTGCCTCCGTGAGAGTCGTGGCGTCGGCGATCGTGAAGGGGACGTCGAGGATCTTCGCCAGGGTCTGGGCAAGCAGCGTCTTTCCCGTCCCTGTGGGGCCAAGCAACAGGATGTTGGACTTCTGGA
Source organism: Deltaproteobacteria bacterium (assembly GCA_003520425.1). GTDB lineage: Bacteria > Myxococcota_A > UBA9160 > UBA9160 > UBA9160 > UBA9160. The sequence goes on along the minus strand of DOUU01000154.1, from coordinate 1,072 downwards.
GCTCCACATCGCCCACGAAGGCCTGACTTTCGATCCTGCGATAGTGGTTGTGGACGGCGACCGAGAGGATCTTCTTTGCAGCCTCCTGCCCGATCACATACTCGTCGAGAATTTTCTTAATTTCCCGGGGCTTGGGGACCCGGGAGGCCTTGGTGGTGACCTCCTCCCGGCCATATTCCTCCGCGATGATGTCGTTGCACAGCTCGATGCATTCGTCGCAAATGTAGACGGTCGGGCCGGCGATCAGTTTCTTCACTTCCTTCTGGCTTTTCCCGCAGAAGGAGCACGAAAGATTGGCGTTGTCGTCCCTCTTCTTCATCCCGTCTAGCCTCCGCCCCTCGACTTCTCGACAGACCTTGCAACCGGCAACTTCGACAGATCCCGCCGGGCCATCACCTGGTCGATGATCCCATACTCTTGAGCCTCTGCCCCAGACATATAGTAGTCCCGGTCGGTATCCTTCGCGATCTGCTCAAGCCCCTTGCCGGTGTGATGCTGCAGGATCTCGTTCAGCCGCTGGCGCAGCTTCAGGATTTCCCGCGCCTGGATCTCCACTTCAGTTGCCTGTCCCTGGAGGCCGCTGATCCACGGCTGGTGGATCATGATCCGGGAGTTCGGCAGCGCCAGGCGCTTGCCCTTGGCGCCCGCCGCGAGGAGGACTGCGCCCATTGAGGCCGCCTGCCCCACGCAAATCGTCGCGATATCGGGCTGCACGTATTGCATCGTATCGTAGATGGCAAGCCCCGCGGTGAGAGAGCCCCCGGGAGAGTTCACGTACAGGTGGATATCCTTCTCGGGGTCTTCCGCCTCGAGAAAAAGCAGCTGCGCGATCACGAGGTTCGCCACATCGTCGTCTACGGCGCTGCCGAGGAAGATGATCCGGTCGCGCAGCAGGCGCGAGTAGATGTCGTAGGCNNATCGGAACTAAAGGCATCGACCCCTCACTCACCGCCAGCCAGGCCGAGCGGCTCGAACCGTTTCCAGGATTGTATCCGAGGCCACGGCACGCCCGTCGGGGGAGGGGGCGGCCTTCGCACAGCCATGCCAGCCGGCCCTAAGCTGCGGACACTTC
>DOUU01000451.1 GCA_003520425.1 Deltaproteobacteria bacterium | reverse complement strand
CAGGAGCGGATCGCGAGCTCCTTCGGTTATATCGAGAGGGCGGATGAAACGGAGTCCGCCGAGAGCCCGGGCGGACCCGATCGAGAAGAGCTTCCGGTGGAACGGTTCATGCGGGACTACTACCGGCACGCCCGGGCGATCCAAACCTCGTCTGAGATCGTGATCGAGCAGTGCATCGCCCGCGTGCGGCGCGGCGCGGCAAAGGACGTGGCTCGCGAGGTGGACGATGGCNNGACGCGGCTCGCGAGGTGGACGATGGCTTTCGGGTCGCGGCGGGACACCTTGAAATTCCCCATGCCGCGCATCTGCGCGAGCGTCCGCTGCGCCTGCTCACGGCCTTCGCCGTGGCGCAGAGCGAGGACGTCGAGCTTTCGCGCACGGCGCGGCGACTGGTCCGGGAGAATCTCGACCTCGTCGACGAACGGTTCCGCGGCATGCCGGCGGTCGGCACGATGTTTCTTCAGATCCTGGAATCCGAAAAACGCGTGACNNCGGACCCTCCGATCCATGAACGAAGTGGGGCTTCTCGGCTGCCTCCTGCCGGAGTGGGAACACATCGTCTGTCGTTGGCAGCACGTGATCTATCACACCTACACGGTCGACGTGCACTCGCTCTTTCTGGTGCAGGAGCTGCGGAGGCTTAAGCGGCGCAAGTATGAGGCCTCCCTCCCGGAGCTCACGGACCTCATGCGGGCCACGACCGACCCCGCGGTGCTCTACCTCGGCTGCCTCCTCCACGACATCGGCAAGGGTCTCGGCGGGGATCACTCCAATCGGGGTGCCGTCAGGGCGCGAACGTGCGTGGAACGGCTGGGTCTTGCCCCGGAGCGCACGGAGCGCGTTCTGTTCCTGGTTCGCCACCACCTCCTGATGTCGCACCTGGCGCAGCGGCGNNCCAGCTGAATACCGACGACGCCGAGCAGCTGCAGTTTCTGGTGTCGCACCACCTGACGATGTCGCACCTGGCGCAGCGGCGCGACCTGTCCGACCCCCGACTCATCGTGGATTTCGCGCGCACCTGTAGCGATCGCGAGAACCTGCGGAACCTGTTCCTTCTGACTTTCGCGGACATCCGCGCCTCCTCGCCCGGCGCGTGGACGGAATGGAAGGGGCAGCTCTTGCGCGAGCTGTTCGAGCGGACGTCCGAGTTCCTCGAGACCGGGTCGGATGACCCGCAGGTCGCACTCGAGCAGATTGAAGCACGCGTCGAGCGCCGGCAGGACGCCGCTCGAGGGGAGCTGCGCGGTCTCGGTGTGGGGGACTCGAAGATCCAGGCCTTCTTTGACGTGATGCCGCGCCGCTACTACATCGCTCATTCCGCCCGGCAGATCGCGCGGCACGCATTGCTTCTGCTCAGCTACACCGAGGAACGGCTCTTCTCGACGGCGGTGCGCACGCTCCCGGGCGACGTGACGGAGCTCCTCTTCTGCTCAAAGGACGTCCACGGGCTGTACTCCATGGTGGCCGGCGTGCTCTCGGCGAAGGGCCTCAATATCCTGGGATCCCACGTCTACACGACCCGTTCGGGGCTCGCCCTCGAGGTCTATCGGGTGACCACGCCGGTGGGTGGACCCGAGGAGCAGCGCGAAACGTGGAAGGCTGTGGAGGCCATGCTCTCGGCCGTTCTGACCCGCACCGTACGCGTGGAGGATTTGCTGCGCCGCCGCCGCCGGGTGGCTGCGCCCGCGGCGCCGATGCCGCGACCTCCCGCTGTCGAGATCACCAACGACGAGTCGGACTTCTACACGATCGTGGACGTGTCTGCGGACGATCGCCTCGGTCTCTTGTACGACCTTACGAGCACGATCGCCGCGGAAGGGCTTGAGATCTATATCTCCAAAGCCGCGACGGTGATGGACCAAGTGGCGGACACCTTCTACCTGAAGGACGAGGAGCGAAAGAAGGTCAGCGACCCCGAGCGCCTCGAACGCCTGCGCCAACGGCTGCTCGAGGCCGCGGCCCGGGAAACCCCCGGTGGCTAAGGCCGCATCCCCCTTTTCCAGCGCGAGGCTCGCGTTTCTCGAGCACTGCGCGGTGGAGCGAGGCCTCTCGCCCCGCACCGTCGAGGCCTACGGGCGCGACCTCGAGCGGTTCATCGAGCAGCTGCTGCGCGCGGAGGTGCGGGGTCCCGACGCGCTCCGCCGGGAGCACGTGTCGGCTTGGCTCCGCGAGCTCGAGCACTCGGGCCTGTCGGCGCGCAGCCGAGCCCGCGCTCTCGTGGCGGTCCGGCGCTTTCTCCGGCACCTCACCGCGCACGGGAAGCTCAAGCGCGACCCGCTGGTCGGGATCGTCGCACCCCGGCAAGCGAGGACGCTCCCGCGAACGCTTGGCCGGGATGAAACCGCGGCGCTCCTCGCGGCGCCCCGGGGAGGATCCGCGCTTGCGCTCCGGGACCGGGCCATGCTCGAATGTCTGTACGGAGCCGGACTGCGCATTTCCGAACTCTGTGCACTTCCCCTCGCGGGCCTCGACCGACGCCGCGGCCTGCTGCGGGTCGTGGGCAAGGGCCGACGCGAACGCGTGGTGCCCCTCGGCGAGCCCGCCCTCGCGGCCCTCGACGCCTACCTTGCGACCGCGCGTCCCGCGCTCGCGCGGAAGGCGGGAAAAATGGGCAGAGGCGGTGCGGACGCCGTCTTCCTGTCGAACCGCGGTTGTGCCATGACGCGCCAGAATTTCTTCACACGGCTCCGTGCCCTCGCCCGCCAAGCGGGAATCGCGACGAGCCGGGTTTCACCCCACGTCCTGCGCCACGCCTTCGCGACCGATCTCCTCGAAGGGGGAGCAGACCTGCGCTCCGTCCAGGCAATGCTCGGGCACGCCGATCTTTCCACCACCCAGATCTACACTCATGTGAGTCGCCGCCGCCTGCGCGAGACGGTGGAGCGCCATCACCCGCGCGGGGCGCGGCTGCCGGCGTCGTGAAGATTCCGTCCCGGGACGAGCTCCTCGCCGCGCTGCCCGCGGGGGCGCGCGCGCTCGTGGCGTCGCTCCTCGACGCCGCCGACCGTCGTGGCGTCTGCGTGCACCTTGTCGGCGGGCCGGTGCGCGATCTCCTGCTGGGTCGCGTGCTGCGGGACGTCGATCTCATCGTGGAGCCGCGGGCGGGCGAAGGAGCGGCGGAGCTGGTGCGGGCGGCTTCGCTGGCGGGGGTGCGCGTCGTCTCGCACGACCGCTTCGGAACGCTGAGCCTCGAGTCTGCGCGCGGCGCGGCCGAGGAAGAGGGCAGACTCGATCTCGCGACGGTCCGCAGCGAGCGCTACGCCCACCCCGGCGCCCTGCCCACGGTCGGGCCCGGCGCTCTCGAAGACGACCTGCGCCGCCGCGACTTCACGGTGAACGCGCTCGCGCTGCCGCTTTCGGCGCCGGCGCGCCGGGCGCGGCCTCCCATCGTCGACCTCGAGGACGGCTTGCGAGACCTCCATGCCCGCACGCTCCGCGTGTTTCACGCAGCGAGCTTCCACGACGATCCCACCCGCGCCCTCCGTGCCGCGCGGCTCGCCGCCCGCCTCGGCTTCACCCTCTCGCGCAGCTCGCGCTCCGCGCTGCGCGATGCGCTGCGGGACGGCGCCTTCGGTCGAGTCTCGGGGGAACGCCTGAAACGCGAAATCGAGAAGCTCTTCGAGGACGCACGCCTGGGCCTCGATCCCGCAGCCGCCCTCGGACTCCTTTCGGAGTGGCATGTGCTCGGCGCCCTCGAGCCCGGCCTTTCCCTGCCTCGTCGCGCGCTGGCACCGCTGCGCCGCCTCGGTCGGGCCATCGCGGCACCCTCGTGGCCGCCGCGTCGCCCGCGTCCCTGGGTCGCGGGCCTTGCCACGTGGCTTGCGCCCCTCGAGCCTGGGCTGCGCACCCGCACCCTGCGCCGCTTCGCCGTCCGCGGCGAACTCGCCGAGCGGATTGCGGGCTTCCCGAAACGCCGGGATGCAACGCTGCGCGCCCTCGCCCGAGCCCGCGGCCGCGGCGCGATCGATGCCGTGCTCGGCCCAGTCTCCGACGAGGAGATGCTTGCGCTCTTCGCTTGGGCACCTCCGACGGTGCGCCGCCGGATCCTGCGCCATGCGGTCGAGGACCGGGCNNATGCGCCATGCCGTCGAAGACCGGCCTCGCCGCCCGCCCGTGAATGGCGAGGATCTGCTGGCCCTGGGCCTTGCAGGCCCCGCGGTGGGCAGGGCCCTCGCCAGGATTCGCAGCGCGTTCCTCGACGGCGCCGTCAAAACCCGCGAGGACGCTCTCGCCCTCGCCCGAGAACTCGGCCGAGGGCGCAGCGCTGCGCCGACGCGCGGTCGGCGCTCGCGGCGCCCGCCATCGAGCATCCCGACCGAAGGCCGGGAGCCCCCTTAGGGTGGCGGCGCTTGCGCGGGGGCTGGTTGCCGCCTCGCGTGGGCTCGCCCATACTGCACCGGCGGCCGTCCCCCACGAGCTGCAGGCAGCGTCCTCCGCGGGGAGAATGATGGCAAGCGGGGTGGATCCCGGAGCTTCCGGCGGCCCGCAGGCGCCGGGCTTCGAGCCTCTTCTATCGGCCTCCGAGCAAGCGAGCGGCATCGGCTATGCCGTCAAGCTCGCGTTCTTCGAGGGTCCCCTCGACCTCCTGCTCCATCTCATCCGCGAGAATGAGGTCGATGTCACCGAGGTCTCGATCGCCCGCGTGGCCGAGCAGTACCTCGAGTACCTCGCGCTCATGCGCGAGCTCCACCTCGACATTGCAGCCGAATATCTGGTGATGGCCGCAACGCTCGCGTGGATCAAGTCGCGCACGCTGGTCCCGGTGGAGAGCGGGCCCGAGGAATCGGAAGGCCCCGATCCGCGCGCGGAGCTCTTGGCCCGCCTGCTCGAGTACCAGCGCTTCCAACAGGCCGCAGGCGAGCTCGACAGGCGGCCGCTCCTCGGGCGCGACGTCTTCGCGCCGCCCGGGGTCGAGCCTGGACCCGAAGATCGCGATCCGGCCACGGCCGAGGTGAAGGTCAGTCTTTTCGAGCTGATCGAGGCCTTCCGCGACGTGTTGCGGCGCGCTCACGATTCGGGGCGCGTCCACGAAGTCGTGGTCGAAACCCTCACGGTTCGGGAACGCATGATCGCGGTGATGGACCAGCTTGCCGGCGCAGAATCGCTCGAGTTTATGGACCTCCTGCCCGCTGGCGGCGGCCCTGCCTTCCGGGCCCTTGTCATCGCCACTTTTCTCGCGCTGCTCGAGCTGACGCGCCTTGCGGCGGTCCGGATTTACCAGGGCGTGAACTCGGGCGGTGCTCCGCAAGGCCCCATCCGCGTGCGCCTCGCGAGCGAGGGCGTCGCTTCCTGGTCGACGCGCATCTCGGATCTCATGTGAGCGGAGAAGAGGCGCGGCGCACGATGATGGATCGCCAAGAGCAGCGCAGGATTGTGGAAGGCCTCCTTTTGGCGGCACCGGAGCCCTTGACCGCGCAACGCCTCGGGGAGCTCGTGCCGGACGCAAACGCCGCGACCGTGCGCGAGCTCGTGGCGGAGCTCAACGCGGAGTACGCGCAGCAGGGCCGAGGCTTCGAGATCTGCGAGGTCGCGGGCGGATGGCAGCTGCGCACATGCCTGGACCTCGCCGAATACGTCCGCGCGCTTCACCCGCGGCGGGCGGTGCGGCTGTCCCGAGCAGCGCTCGAGACGCTGGCGGTCGTGGCGTACAAGCAGCCCGTGACCCGCGCCGAGGTCGAGCATGTGCGCGGTGTGGACGCGGGGGCGGTGCTTCGCAGTTTGCTCGAGCGCGAGCTCGTGCGGATCGCGGGCCACCGCGAGATTCCCGGCCGCCCGATGCTCTATGCCACGACGCGCCGATTTCTCGAAGTGTTTGGCCTCTCGGCCCTCGAGGATTNNGCGGCTCTGGAAGATCTGCCGAGCCTGCGCGATCTGCAGGAGATCGCCTCGAGCGGCGAGGCGGGGCCGGAGCCGGGCGGCACCCGCGAAGAATCGGCTCCCGAGGAGGACGATGGCAGCGTCGCCGCGAGCCTTGACGAGGAGGCGGAGCCGGAAGGACTCGACGGGGTCGACGACCCCGGCCCCGGTTTGCGCACCCGCTTCGCTCCCCCTGTGGTTGACGACGTGGGCGAGGCCGAGGATCCCGGTCCGGAAGAAGGCGAAGAGGAGCTCGAGCAGCGGATCGGCAAGCCGCACTAGGCGCGCAGATGCGGGCTCGCCTGCAGAAGATTCTCGCGGCCGCGGGTGTGGCGTCGCGCCGACGCTGCGAAGCCTTTCTTGCAAGCGGTCGGGTCACCGTGAACGGGGTGCCTGCGCGCCTCGGCGACTGCGCCGATCCGGCTGTGGATGAGATTCGTCTCGACGGGATGCTCCTTGAGGCAGAGGGGCCTTGCTACTGGCTCNNCCCGGCACGATCCGCGGGGTCGTCCCACCGTGGTCGAGCTGCTTCCGCCCGGGCTCCCGCGGGTTTTCCCTGTGGGTCGCCTCGACTACGACACCGAGGGTCTTGTGCTGCTCACCAACGACGGCGCGACGGCCCAGGCGCTGCTCCATCCCTCTCTCGGGAGCGAGCGTGAGTATGTCGTCTTCGCCAGAGGAGCAATGAGCGATGAGACCCTCCGGCACCTTGCGAAGGGGGTCGAGCTCGAGGACGGGCGCACCGCGCCGGCTCGCGTTGCCCACGTGCGCCTTGACCGACAACGCGCACAGACGTCGTTCCATCTGACACTGCGCGAGGGGCGAAAGCGCCAGATCCGCCGCGCCCTCGCTGCGCTTGGCCACCCCGTGCGGCGGCTCGTGCGGGTCCGCCTTGGCCCGATCAGGCTCGGCAATCTGGGCCCTGGCAAGGCGCGGACGCTCTCCGGCGCCGAGCGGCGCGCGCTCCTGGCTCACGCGCGGAGCCTGCAAAGCGCGGCGGCGCAGAATTTTGCGATGCGCAAGAGCCGGCAGGACCGCCCGCGCCCGCAGGGCGAATTGCGCGTTCTTGCGCATGGGACAGCGCTCCCGAAGCCGAGCGCGCGTTGATCTTGCGCATCGATCGGGAATAAGATGAGCCAAGTCCAGAACGGCGGAAGCGGGACATGCGGAGCAGACCGGATGGGCGAGCCCTGCGAGCTCGATGGCCCTCGAGTTCGCGTGTGGCAGCGCTGGCGTGCGCTGCAATGTTTTCGAATCTCTCCACCACGAACGCGCGGGCGGGCATCACGGGCGTGTGTCCCGATGGCAGCTTTTTTGTCGTGCAGCAAGCGTCCGAGATCCCTTGCAAGGGAGGAAAGCGGGTCGATCCGGCCGACCTGCCGCCGATCCGTCCCGAATACCTTCCGCGGCCCTACATGTGGAACATCTACAGGGAGAGCGCGGACCCCAACAATCCGTACAACCTCGTCGACTCCGTGAAGCAAGTGCGTCAGCTGCGAAACGGGGGAATGCCCCAGGGCGACGCCGCGGAGGCGGGTCGTGCGCCGGCGATCGCACAGCCCGGAGCGGGTGCGCTGAAAGGAGTCCCGTCGCGCAGCAGCGTCGCTCCGACCGACCTCGGGCTGACCGACGGCGAGTTGCGGGACCTGTTCAAGATCATCGAGCTCTCCCAGCAGAGCGCGCCCGCCGAGTTCGTGAAACAAACCGCGGACGGCCGCGAGGCGCTGCGGGTGACCTTCGCCCACGCAGCGTCCTTCGAGGGCCGGATCCAGGACGCTTGGAGCGCAGCTGGCGCGGCCGGGAGAAATCCAGTGCTGCTTTTCAGCGTCGTCAGCAAGCGACCCGAGACCTTCCACGCGACGTTTACGATTACGCAAGGCCCGGTCGCCGCTCAGATCGAAGCCACCGATCCGCACCAGCTCGGGGTCCTCCAAGGGCATCTCGGAAAACTTGCGCGCGACGAGGTGGTGCTCGGCTACATCGTCCTGCCTGCGGCGGTGGATCTTTCTCGGCCGCTGGACCTGTACTGGGACGACCGACACATCAGCGCGCAATTCTAGCCGCTGGCGCGGACTTCGAAGTGCGACCGCTGCTTCGAAGCCGGAGCCTACGGTCTTGGAAACGTGACGAATACCTGTGTGTAGTAGAGCGTGCCGTCCGCGGCGCGGGCGATGCCCACGCCCGTCGCATTGAAAGCGGGATGGAGGAGGTTTGCGCGGTGGACGGGAGACGCGATCCAGCCTTCGACGATCTCGCGGTTCGGGTTGGCACGGTTGGTCAGGCCGACATTCTCGCCAGCGAGCGTCATCCCGTCGACGCCTCCACGCTGGATGCGATCGACGGGATTGAGTCCCTCGGGCGTATCGTGCGAGAGGTAGTGACGGGCTGCCATGTCGATGCTGTGCTCTCGTGCCACGGCGTCAAGGGCGGGCAGGCGCTCGAGGATCCCGCGATGCTGCTCGGCACGGGTCGCGTTGATCGCGGAATAGACCCCGTCCTCCAGCACGCGAAGCTCGCCGTCTTGCGAGGCTGCCCGCGCAGCCAGGGGCTGGAGCAGGAAGAGCGCCAGCCAGAATCCCAAGAGAAAGCCCGCGGCCCGAAGCAGAGTGGACGGCATCGGCGTTAGGTCCCCGGCTCTGGTGCAGGAGCGGGGGCCGCGGTGGGGTCTTTAAGGCCGGTTGCGGCCGACAGCGCCGCTTCGTTCATCACTTCCCGGCGCACGAGCTTGCCAGCGCGGTAGTACGAGCGCATGTCGAGCACACCGTCGCCATCCGTGTCCTCATCCCGCTGAATCGGTTGGTCGTTCTTGTCGAAATAGGTGATGACGGCGGCCTTGCCGTTGCGGTCGCGCTCTTCGCGCACGCGGTGGCCTCCCTCGTAGAACTCGATGCGGTCGGGCAGACCGTCCCCGTCGGTGTCCTGCTCGAGCCGAACGACCTGGCCGTCGTGATAGAAGGTCCAGGTGTCGACCATCCCATCGCCGTCGGTGTCTGCGCGGCGGTTCACGATTTGACCGTTCTTGTACTCCGTCCAGGTGTCGATCCGGCCGTCTCCGTTGGTGTCTTCCTCGCTGCGCACCACCTGCGTACCCGTCGCGTCGTAGTAGAGGATGCGATCGGGAGTGCCCTTGCCGTGATCGTCGAAGGCCTCGCGCACGATGCGCCCATTCTCGCGGTAGACCCAGTGGTCGGGCCGGCCGTCGTGGTTGCGGTCCTCGACGAGATCCGCGACACCGGGCCCGCTCGAAGCCGCGGCGGGGCCCTGCGGAGGCCCGCTCGCAACGCTCGGCGGCTGCGCGGGCGGCTGGGACTGCGGCGAAGGCCGGCCATCGCGGCGCGCCTCGAGCGCCGCAAGCTCCTCGGCGATCGAAGGACGGGCGGCGGCCTGCGGCGGCGATGCGGTTCCGGGCTGCCCCGCTCCGGCTTGGCCGCGTTGCTCCAGCTGGCGTTGCAGGTCGGAAAGGGCATTGGCCTCTTGCCGGGCCTGCATCTCCTCGTGCGTCAAGGGCGGCGCGGGCTGGGCGCCGGGCCGCGGGACAGCGGGACCGTTGTCGTGGTTCTCGCCGGAGAGTGCCTCGTAGGCCTTGGTGAACGGGTAGGCGGCGAGGGCGAAGGGGAACAGCAGGGGCTTGAGCCACAAGGGTTCGTTGTGCGCCTCATAGCTCGACTGCTCATCCTGCTGCGCGCCGCCGATGAAGACCATGTTTCCCGGGGTCGGCGGATTTGCTCCCGGCACCTGCTGCTGCGGCGAGGCGCCCGGCCCGGAGGCAGCGCCGCCCCCCGGCGCATAGGGATACTGCGGACCGTAGGGGTCCTGGGGGACGCCCGTCCCCATGCCCTGGCCCCCGGAGGAGCCCGAGCTCGAGCCCGGGCCTGTGCGACTCTGGCTGTTCGTGACCCCGGGCATCGGCAGTGCGGGAGCGGATTGGCCAGGCATGAGGATCGTCGCTCCGACTCCCGTCATCATCTCGGGCGTCCGGTCGATGTTGCGGTGCACGTTGGAGTATCCGAAGCAGCCGAGCGCAAGCACGCACAGTGCAGCGCCAGCGACGATCGGCGGAGCGGTCCTCACAAGACCGCGCGGGAGGAAGGAGGGGCCGGTCCACACAAGTCGCATTCGAGCGCCCTCGCTGCAGAGGATTCACCTCTGGTGTGTTGCAAGAAATGTGCGATGGGCAGTCCATGCGCAGCTCGACGCACTTTTCCCCATGATCCCGCGGTCTGTGAACGCTTCCTGCGCGCCCTCCGGAGCGCCGCACTGTCCAGGCCCTGGGTAGCGCGGTACCCATTCATGGAGGGCGCGTGGATCGGCCCGGAAAAGCGGAGGCGGCGGAGCGTGTGTGGCCGATACAGCCTGGTCACGCCTGCGGAAAAGTGGGCCCAATTTTTCGATGTGAATCCGGATTCCGCACTTCTGGATCCGCCGAGATACAACATCGCACCTGGCCAGCCCGTCGTGGCGGTGCGAAGCGCAAAGGAGCCCTTCTCCACACGAGAGGTCGTGAAACTGCGCTGGGGGCTCGTACCTGGGTGGGCGAAGGATCCGAAGATCGGTCACCGACTGGTGAACGCGCGCGCCGAGTCTTTGGCCGAGAAGCCCGCCTTTGAGAGCGCGCTGCGCAGACGCCGCTGCCTCATCGTGGCGGACGGCTTCTATGAATGGAGCGGCCCGGCGGGTCGGCGCAGACCCCACTACGTGCACCGGCGAGACGGCGCGCCTTTCGCCATCGCGGGGCTCTGGGAGAGGTGGCGGGGGCCGGCAAGCGACACTCCCGCAAGCGGGACGCCGATCGAAACCTGCACGCTCGTAACCACGAAGGCCAACGGCACCCTGTGCGCGCTGCACGATCGCATGCCGGCCCTCCTCGACCCGAGCGAGTACGCAGCCTGGCTCGGGCGGCCTGGGCAGGAGGCGGAGCCCGCCGCCCTGGCTCCCCTATTGCGGCCCTGTCCCGACGACTGGCTCTTGGTCCACGAAGTCGGAATGCACGTGAATGACGCACGATTCGACGCCCCCGAATGCATCGCGCCCCTTCGAACCGGAGCGCTGGTCTCTTAGGCCGCGCTCTGCGGAAGGGCAATCCCGAGCGCCTCGGCGAGGTAGGGCAGGGCCTCGTCGGTGAGCGAGAGCTCGGGGGCCAGCCTCCGCCCCAGCCCTTCCGCCGTCATGAGAGCCAGATTCACCATCGTCATGTGGCTGCGCGCCTGGATGCGGTGACGCCGCAAGATGTCGAAGATCCGGCCGATCTCGAGTGTCACCTGAAGATTCCCGAGCCCACGCCTTCGCACGCTCTCCACAAGCTCGGTGATCTCCCGCTCGTACGCGCCGTAGTCGGCCGTCGCTCGGCTCGGGGCGTTGTCATAGAAGAGCCGGGCCACCGTCGCACCGTCGCCCATCGCGAACGCGAACAGCAAGCGGGCCGTGGTCAAGCGGTCCTCGTCGTCGAGTGTGCCTACGAGCCCGAGATCCAGCAGGACGATCGATCCCGGTGGAGTGAAGCGCAGGTTCCCGGGATGCAAGTCGGCGTGCACGAAGCCGTGCAGGAAGATCATCCGACACACGGCACGCATGCCGGCGGCGACGACGCGCTGCACCTGGATCCCCGTCGCTTCGAGTTCCGACTCGTGCACCCCCTCCACGAACTCCATCGTCAGCACCGCATCGGAACACGCCGCAGGGAAAAGCCGCGGAAAACGCACCTCCGTCTCGTCGGAGAAGTTCTGCGTGAAGCGCCGATTGTGCGCGGCTTCGTTGGACAGGTGGATCTGCTGCTCCACGGCCTCACAGAAGGAGCGAACGGCGCCTTCGAGCGAGATCAGCCGCAGCGACGGCACGAGCTTCTCGAGGGTGCGGCCCAGGAAAAGCAGGATCGAGCGATCCAGACGAACCTTCTCGACGATGTCGGGGCGACGCACCTTGACCGCGACCCACTGGTCGGACCCGCGGAGCACGGCCCGGTGAACCTGTGCCACGGACGCCGCCGCCACGGGGCAGGGTTCGAATCGCTCGTAGATCGCCTCGAGGGGCTGTCCGAGCTCTGACTCGATGGTGCGCCGCACCTCGTGGAAGGGATAGGGAGGGACGCGGTCCTGGAGCGTTGCGAGCTCGCGGCGCAAAGGCTCTGCAAGAAGGTCGCCGCGCGTGGACGCGATCTGGCCCACCTTGATGAAGGTCGCACCGAGCCGGGTTGCGAAACCAACAAGGGCGCGGCCGAGGGCACGCAAGAGATGCTCGCGCCCGCGCCGGNNCGCCGGCCAAAGTCCGGGGCGCGCACCCACTCGCGGGTGAAGAGATACGCGGCAAAGCCCGCCGCTCCGGCCATCTGGGCGCTTCGCCGCGCAACCTCGAGGCCGTGCGGCAAAGAGCGGGGAGCGGAGCGGGCCATCGTGGCGGCAGAGCGTAACGCGGATCAAGGAGAGATGGCGATGAGGGTGCCCGAGGGTGCGTGTTCCGCCAAGAAATCGATCTGCTCGTCCGTCATCCCGATGCAGCCGTTGGTCCAGTTCAGGTACTGCGAGTCGCCGCTCCAGCGAGCGCCCTCCCCATGCAGGCCGAGAATGCCTCCGAGTGCCGTGTCCTGGGGCGGCAGGACGGAATGGTCGTGCGCTTCCAGGATCTGCGAATAGGTGCGCAAAGAGATGAGGCCCGCTCGGAGCCCCGCGGCCGCGTCCTCGCGGGAGGGGTAGTCCATGATGATGAAGAGATGGAAGCGGCTGTCCCGGCCGCGGCTTCGCAGGTGGTATTCGCCCTCGGGTGTCCGGGAGTCGGCCGCTCTTCGCTTGGGCCCGAGGGGCTCCCGGCCGAGGGCCACGGGCCAGCTTCGCTCGCCGCCGCCACGGCACAGTGCCCGAAGCGTGCGTGTTGACTTCTCCACTTCGATCCGATCGATCCACTCGCAGGGGAGGGATTGGGGGCTTGGCTGGGCTTCCGCTTCGGCGGGTGGGGGCAGCGGAGCCGGAGGCGGCGCCGGAGGCGGGGCACAGGCGAGCGCCGTGATCGCCGTGATGCGCAGTCCTGCTCGGGCTCCCGCTAAGATCCCCCGGCCATGGGAAGCTCGCGTCTTCGATGCCTGTGCGCCCTGGTGTGCCTTCTCGTCGCGTTCCCGGCGGCGGCGGCCAAGCGGGCGCACAACATGAGACCGCCCGGTCCAGAACCGCTGCGTCCCTAGCTCGGCCAGCCCTCCAAGGACCTGATCGAATGCGACGATACGCTTCTTGATGTCGCTTACCGACACCGGCTCGGCTTTGATGCGGTGGCTCGGCTCAATCCCGAGATCAACGTCTGGATTCCCGACCCTGGCGAGGTGGTCGAACTTCCGACGCAGTACATCCTTCCTGATGGAGCGGAGAAGGGGCTTGTGATCAACGTGCCGGAGATGCGGCTCTACGATTTTACCCGCGGCATGCCGCCGGAGCTGTTTGCGATCGCCATCGGCGACGAGGAAGATCCCAGCCTGTATGGCAGCTTCAAGGTAGGTCCGAAGCGCAAAGATCCAGCGTGGTACGTGCCCGCTTCGATCCGCGCGGAAAAGCCGGAGCTCCCAGCGATGGTTCCGGCAGGCCCGGACAATCCCCTCGGTACACGCTGGATGACGATCGACAGCACATCGTACGGAGTCCACGGGACCAACAACAACTGGTCGATCGGCCGAACTGCGACTCACGGCTGCATCCGCCTATACAACGATGAGATGGAACGGCTGTATGAGCGCATTCCGACCGGGACGCCGCTGCTCCTCGAATACCAACCTGTCAAGGTGGGACGGCTCGGCAACGGCATCTATGTCGAAGCGCACCCGGACATCTACGGGCGCGTGCCCGACCGCACCGCCTATGTGCTGCGTCGTCTGAGCGAGCTCAATCTCCTCGGCAGTGTCGACTGGCCTACAGTGGAGCGGGTGATCGGAGAAGCGCGGGGAGCGCCGGTGCGCGTCGGGACGATGCCCGACGCGCACTAAATCACTACTTCGAAACTCGCTTCTTGAAGATGGCCTCTGAGGTGCGCGCGGCCTCGTCCGCTTTCTGTGCGGAAATCTTCGCCTGTGCCTCCGCCGCCTCGGCACGAGACACCGCGCTGTTGGCGGTCTTCTGCGCGTTGGCGGCTGCGGCGGCGGCGTCGTCCGCCTTGCGCGACACGTCGTCGAGACGCTTCTCCAGCGCGTCGACCCGCCCGCTGGTGGCACACCCACCGAGGGACGTGACGAGCAGAGCCGAGAGTACGATCCGAACCGGTCGACTGGTCATTCGCTTCTCCTCTCCATGCGTGCAGGCGCACCCCCCGCGCGGGTCGAAGGGGAGTCTACGGGTAGCCTGGTGTCGGGCGCAAGCAAGCGGGATGGCTGGCGAGTCGTCGTGACCTCGCCGAAGCTCAGCCGGGGAGCGCGTCGGCATGACGGACATCGGCTTGACACACGTTGCACTGCCCGCCCGGGATCTCGAGGCGAGCGTCGCTTTCTACCGCAAATACGCGCGGATGGAGGTGGTGCACCAGCGCAAGGACGCCACCACGGGGTCCGGCGTGGTGTGGCTTTCTGACCGCACCCGACCCTTCGTCATCGTGCTCGTTCAGGTGGCGAGGGTGGATCGACCCCTGGCCCCGCTTGCCCACCTTGGTGTCGGCTGCCCGACACGAGACGAGGTGGACAGGCTGTGCAGCGAGGCACGGCAAGAAGGCGCCTTGCGTCTGGGTCCGATCGACTCGGGCGAGCCCGTGGGCTATTGGGCCTTCCTCTCCGATCCCGACGGCCACACCCTTGAGCTCGCGTTCGGACAGGAAGTCGGCTTGGCGGTCGAACGCGCCGCCGAGCTCCCCTCGCGAGACTGACTCCGCGCGCGAGGTGGGACTCCGCCGCTCTCTCACGACCCTGCCGCTCGTTTTCGTGATGTTCTTCACCGTGTCGGGCGGAGCCTTCACGCTGGAAGGTCTCGTCGCCGAACTTGGCCCGGGGCTTGCGCTCACCACGCTTGTGCTCGTTCCGCTCATGTGGTCGCTGCCCGAGGTGCTCCTGATCGCCGAGCTCGCGAGCATGCTGCCGGAGGAGGGGGGATACTACCGCTGGGTGGAGCGCGCGTTCGGGCCCTTCTGGGCCTTCCAGTGCGGCTGGTGCACGTGGATGTATTCGCTCGTCGACATGGCGATCTATCCCGTGCTCTTCAACCAATACCTGGCATTTTTCACCCCGCACCTGTCTTCTGCGCAGCACTTTTGGGTGTCGCTTCTCGTGATCTGGACGGCCGTCGCCGTGAATCTGCGCGGAGCGGGCCGCGTGGGGCGCACCTCGATCATCACCGGCGCGGCGGTCTTGGGCGCCTTCGGAGCGGTGAGCTTGCTTGCCCTGTGGCATCAGACACGCGTTCCGTTTCTCCCATTCGTGAAGTCCGGCGAAGGTCGACTGGAGGGACTCGGCGTCGGGATCTCGATCGCTCTGTGGAATTACATCGGCTGGGACAACCCCTCGACCGTGCAGGGCGAGATCGTGGACGCCTCCCGCAGTTACCCAAGAGCGCTGGCCTACGCACTTCCGCTCGTCGCGATCAGCTACTTGGTGCCGCTCCTGGCCGCGCTTGGCGCCACAGACTGGACCGTCTGGAGGGAGGGTGCGTGGCCCGAGCTCGCCAGTGCCGCCGTCGGGGGCGGGAGCCTGGGCCAGGCTTTGAGCGTGGGGCTTGCGCTGGCAGGTCTCGCGAGTGCGCTCGCCCTTTTCAACTCCCTTCTCCTGTCGTACTCGCGGATTCCGCTGGCCATGGCGAGCGACGGCTTTCTTCCCGGCGTGCTGGCACGGCTCGACCCGCGCGGCATCCCGCGCAACGCAGTGCTGGCTTCGGCGGTCTGCTACTCGGCGGGGTCGCTCCTCTCATTCCAGAGCCTTGTCGTCGCGGATGTGTTTCTGTACGGCCTAGCGCTCTTCCTCGAGTTCGCTGCGCTGCTCGAGCTTCGGCGCAGGGAGCCTGGCCTCCGAGGCGCCTTCCGGGTGCCTCTGGGTCTCCCCGGGCTGCGGCTCCTTGCGGCCCTTCCGCTCGGTTTCTTTCTTCTTTCGGTCTGGCTCTCGCTCCGCAGCGGGGAGTACGCGCCCGCGGCGGCGCTCTCCGCCCTCGGCGCCGCAGCCATGGGGCCGCTCGCCTTCATGGTGGCGGCTCGGCTTCGAAGGCGGCGCGAGAGCCTGCGCGGATGAGGAAAGGGCGCGCTTGCTCTTTTTCGTCTCTCACTCTCACTCCTCACCCAGGAGTGTGGTGACGATGGTGCGCCCGGAGACTCCCCGCTCGGGACCCAGGGACTCGATCTCCGGCTGTTCGGCGACGAGCTTCGCCAGAAGCCCGCGCGTTGCGTCGTCGAGGTCGATGAATCGAAGCACGCTCTCTCGCGCCAGCCCGCGGCGCACGACCCGCGCGCGCACCACCAAGGGATTCACGAGCGGCCTGCCATGCAAAGCGAGCGAAACCNNCGGCCGTGCAAAGCGAGCGAAACCACCTGCCCGCCCTCGAGATCGCCGCCCGACTCAAGGCGCAGGCCGCCCACCGACAGGTCGCGACCGAAGAGCACCCGTGCGCCCCCTTGTTCGACGAGCGCGATCACCCGTTTGCGGTAGACGCCGCGGCGATTGCGACGCGGGTCTCGTCGCTGGGAAGGCTCGCCCGCCACGGGCAGGGCGCCGCCGGCCCAGGCCGCGGGTCCATCCCTGTGGAGCGTTACCCATCGCTCGATCCGTGCTCGCGAAGCCTCGGTCTGAGGCCCAAAGGCGATCGCAATCTCGCGCCCGCGCTCCAAGAGTGTGACCCGCAGGACGCTTCCCCGGACGGCGACCGTACGCCCACCGTCGGGATCCGGGAGGAACACGGTGATCTGCGCACTCTTGGCCGGCGTCACCGCGGCGAGGAGCCTGCACCCTGCGCCGGAGAGCTCGACCAGCGTTCCCGAGCGGCGCCGCAGTCCCGCCCGAAATGTGATCGGCGCCCCGACTGGGACACGCTCTTCGCGCCTTTTCTCGGGGCCTCGGTACAGGAGCCTTGTGAGCAGGAGCCGCAGCGCCGCCGGGTGGACCGGGCGGTGGACCAGATAGTGAAAGCCCACGCGTTGGAGCGCGCCTCGCAGCACGCGTGAGCTTCCGCAGACGATCGGNNAGCTCCGGCAGCTTGAGCGCGCGCCTGCCCGTCGCGACGACGAGCCGAAGGCTGCCGTCAAGAACGCCTCGTCCAGGAACGAGGTCCTCGGGCAAGCTGCGGGTCACGGAGGGACCGAGCTCTGCGAGAAGGGCGGCGACGTCGTCGAGCTCACCATCGTCGATCAAAAGGACTGCCGGCCGGCTCCCCATGGCGCGCCTCGGGGCCGGGCGCGGCGCGCCGCCCGGCGCCATTGGATCGGCAGAATCGGACGCACGCTATAGCGACCCGCCTGCGTACGGCGAGCATCCTCGGGGCCGTCCTTTTCGCCCGCGATCCCGCGTGCGCGGTGTGGCGCCGAGCGCTCTTGCATCGTTTCCTGCCAGGAGGACGAGAGCTTTGGATCCGCTCGCAGACCTCGCAAAGGGGCGAGCGTCGCGCGGCGTACGTTTCGCGCGGCGAGGCCGATGCCATTGCGGTCCACGGACGCAAACCCCTTGGCACCCGANNTCAACCGGAAAGGCGCGCTGCGCGATTCCCCGGCTCCCGTCGGAGCGGAGACCCACGCTCCGCGACGGCTCGGAGCCCTCGCAAGTTCTCGTCGACCCCGCTTCCATCGACGAAGCCAGGGGCGCTGCCGGGCCGACCCGGTCCTCCTTCCCCGCGCTCTTCTTGCACCGCGCCGCTCAACACTTTACGGTGTGATCTGCGCGCACTCGTTCTTCTCCCAGACAGCGGAACGGGAGCCTGAGACCCTACCGTGGCGCTCCGAGCTCGTGCACCCGCTTCTAGGAGCGCTCGCGGACGGCGGCCAAGCTCTCGCACGCGCTGGATGCCAAGACGCTGCTGCAAAGACCTGGTGCGTTTGGCAGCCGACCCGAGAGTGCGATCCGGAGGCTTACTTGCCCGTCTCGTTCGGGTTGTAGTCCACCCGTACGACCTGCAGGCTGCCGGACCATCGGTTATGCGAGAAGACCACGCGACCCTTGCCCTTGTAGATCCAGTCCGTCCGCGCCGTGTCGCCGCCGTAATAGAAGGGAATGAATCCCTTGCCTGTGGGATAGAAATTCCGATTGTCGGGTTCCCCGAGGATCTTTTGAACCTCGGCGTCACTCATGCCCGCCTGGATCTTCGCCAGGGGGCTGCCCGGCGGCGGCGGAGTTCCCTCGGCGGCTTTCGCCGAGCTCGCCTGCGTTCCACTCTTCGCCGCCGGCTGGTCGCTGCTCTGCGGGTGCGAATGACCGCCGCACGCCGCGTTCAAAGCGAAGAAAAATGCCACCCCCAATAGCACGACTCGTCGAGCCATCATCCCTGGCACCTCCCTTTCAAAGTGGCGGGCTCTCCGCTCCCGCGCCTAGACCATAACCCGGCAGGCCCGCTCCGTGGGAGACTCTCCCATGCCCCTGACCACTTGTGCCCGCCCGGATAGACTGCACCCGACACTCTATCGAGCAGACACGGGAGGAAGATGAGGTGGGACCGCTTCAAGGCGTTCGGGTGATCGAGATCGCGGGCATCGGGCCGGGCCCTTTTGCAGCCATGATGCTCGCGGACATGGGCGCTGAAGTCTTGCGGATCGATCGCACCCAGAACGTCCCGGCGATCGACCCGGGTGTTCCCCCGTTTGACGTGCTCAACCGTGGGCGCCGATCGATCGCGGTGGACCTAAAGCGCCCCGAAGCCATCGAGGCGGTGCTGCGCCTCGCCGCGCAGGCCGACGCCCTGATCGAGGGCTTCCGCCCGGGTGTGATGGAGCGCCTGGGCCTTGGGCCCGAGGTGTGTCTCGCACGAAACCCGCGACTCGTCTTCGGACGCATGACGGGCTGGGGCCAGGAGGGGCCGCTCGCACGCGCGGCCGGCCATGACATCAACTACATCGCGCTGGCGGGGGCCCTGGCCCCGATCGGCCGGCGCGGGGAGGCGCCGCTGCCGCCCCTCAACCTGGTCGGTGATTTTGGCGGAGGCGGCATGCTGCTCGCCTTTGGGGTGGTGTGCGGGCTAGTGGAGCGGCAGCGCTCGGGCAAGGGCCAGGTGGTCGATGCCGCCATGGTGGACGGTGCTGCGATCCTGATGGCGATGTTCTTCGGCATGCGCAAGGCCGGTTTCTGGACGGACGAGCGCGGCACCAACCTGCTCGACACGGGCGCGCACTTCTACGAGGTCTACGAGACTTCGGATGGAAAGCACGTCTCGATCGGCTCGATCGAGCCTCAGTTCTACGCAGAACTCCTGCGTCTTACGGGGCTCGAGAACGCCGGCCTCCCGAAGCAGATGGACCGTGCGAGCTGGCCCGAGCTCAAGGAAAAGCTGCGCGCGGTGTTTCGGACGCGAACCCGCGACGAATGGTGCGCGGTGATGGAGGGGACCGACGTGTGCTTCGCACCCGTCCTCGGCCTCGGGGAAGCGCCGACCCATCCCCACAACCGCGAGCGAGGAACCTTCATCGAGATCGCGGGGACCGTTCAGCCACGGCCGGCGCCGAGGTTCAGCCGGACCCAACCGCAGATTCCGCGCCCGCCCGCACACGCCGGCCAGCACACCGTCGAGGCCCTCCTTGACTGGGGCTTTTCCGCGGACGAGATCCGAGGGCTCCGGGAGGCGAAAGCCATCGCGTAGCGCGCTTGGAGTCGGCAGCGCCGGCGGCAGCCTGCGATGCACGGAGCAGGCTCGCCGCTCCCGCCACGCCCAGGCAAGGTGAGCCCTGCGCGCTTGCAAGGTGCAGGAGGAATCGGGTTTGGAAATCCGCGATCGCGTGGTCATCGTGACAGGAGGAGCCAGCGGCATCGGCGCCGCGCTGTGCCGCCGCTTCGCTGCGGAAGGTGCGCGGGCCGTGGTGGTAGCGGATCGCGAAGCGAGCGGCGCCGCAGCGGTGGCTCGTGAGATCGGGGGGCTTGCCGTGACCACGGATGTCGCGCTCGAGCGCGACGTCCGAGCGCTCGTGGCGGAGGCTCGCCAAAGATTCGGCGCGATCGATCTTTTCTGCTCGAACGCCGGCGTGGCCCTCGGCGGGGGCTTCGGGGAGGCCGGTGGGCCTTTCGCTCCGGAAGAGGCCTGGCGAACTTCCTTCGACATCAACGTGATGGCGCATGTGTACGCAGCGCGCGCGGTCTTGCCGGGGATGCTGGCGCGCGGCTCGGGCTATCTGTTGAGTACCGCCTCGGCGGCCGGACTGCTCACCGATCTCGGCAGCCAAGCCTACTCGGTCACCAAACACGCCGCGGTGGCATTCGCCGAGTGGCTCGCGATCCACTACGGCGACAAGGGCATCCGCGTTTCGTGCCTGTGTCCCCAGGGCGTACGGACGCCCATGCTGATGGGCGCCGCCGCCGGGGGTGCCGGCGAACACCTAACGCCCGGCATGATCGCACCCGAAGAGGTCGCGGAAGCCGTCGTGGCCGGGCTCGGGCGAGAGGAGTTCTTGATCCTGCCCCACCCCGAGGTNNCGATCGCCTCTATCCAAAGCGCTGCTAGAGGGGCGGCTCTGAGACCTTCAGGAGCTGCTTGCCGAGGTTCTTGCCCTCGAAGAGGCGCAACAGGGTTCGCGGCGCGTTCTCGAGACCGACTTGAACGTCCTCTTGGTGCTTGATCTTGCCGCTCGTGACCCAGGCCGCGAGCTCGCGTACTGCTTCGCCAAAGCGTGCTGCGTAGTCCAGCACGATGAAGCCCTCCATGCGCGCGCGCTGGATCACGAGGTTCATGTAGTTGCGCGGGCCAGGCGGCGGCTCGGAGGCGTTGTAGCCGGAGATTCCCCCACAGAGAACGATGCGTGCCCGGGTTGCAATCTGTGCAAGTACAGCATCGAGGATCTCACCGCCCACGTTGTCGAAGTAGATCTCGACGCTGCGCGGGCACAGATCGCGAAGGCGGCTGCCCACGTCCTCCGCCTTGTAGTCAATCGCGGCATCGAGGCCCGCCTCGTCCCGCAGCCAGGCGCATTTGTCCCGCCCCCCTGCGATCCCGATCACGCGGCACCCCTTCAACTTCGCGATCTGCGCGGCGACCGAGCCCGTCGCGCCAGCCGCCCCGGAGACCACGACCGTCTCGCCGGCCTTGGGCTTCCCCAGATCGAGAAGCCCGAAGTAGGCCGTCAGAGCCGTAATGCCCAGAACGCCGAGCGGCCAGGTCAGGGGGACCCCTGGCGGGAGCTTCGAAACGGGCAAGAGACCCCTGCCGTCGCTGACTGCATAGTCCTGCCAGCCGAAGGTTCCCTGCACAAAGTCACCGGGCCGAAAGGCCGGGCTCTTCGATTCCACCACCTGGCCGACCGAACCCGCACGCATCACCTCCCCGACGGCCACGGGCGGGATGTAGCTCGGGCGGTCTTCCATCCAGCCGCGCATCGCCGGATCAAACGAGAGGTAGAGATTGCGCACCAGGAACTGGCCTTCTTCGAGCTTCGGGAGCAGCACCTCTTTCCAAGCAAAATTCGACTCCTTGACGAGGCCCGAGGGGCGAGAAGCGAGAACCCATTGGCGGTTGATCGACCCGGCTGCGGCGGTCATCGGATCCTCCCTGCGCACGGAGCGAGCGTAGCCGCGCGCTCAAGGGCGGCCATGCGGCTGCCGATGCTGCCCGCGGGGAGCCCGAGATGGGCCATTCGATCATGCAGGCCAAGGGACCGTACCGCCGCTTCCGACAGCTCGACGGATCGCATCCGTGGAAGCGTGCGGTGCCGGCGGGCTACGTGGACTATCCGGCGCGGCGTCGCCGCGGCGGTGAGGTCGCCTACTTCAACTTCGCGCTCGCCCGCGAGATGGGTCTCCTCCCAAAGGACCACCCCGACGAGTTCAATCCGGAGCTAAGGCGGGCGATCCTCGACACTTTCGGTCTCGTCATCATCAATGAATGGGACGTCGAGCACGACACCCGGGTGCCGCCGCGCGATCGCCTCCGCGGGACCTACATGGCGACACGCTACCTCCAGCTCCAGCACGCCGACCGGCGCGGAGGCACCTCGGGCGACGGTCGGAGCGTCTGGAATGGGTGCATCCGCCACCGTGGCGTTACCTGGGATGTGTCCAGCTGTGGCACGGGAGTCACGCGCCTGTGCCCTGCAACGGCCGCCGAGAAGCGCTTCTTCAAGACAGGCAATCGATACGCCTCCTATGGCTGTGGAACTGCAGCGCTTGCCGAGGGACTCGGCACAGCCATCATGAGCGAGGTCTTCCACCGCAATGGGATTGCAACCGAGCGCGTTCTCGCGGTGATCGCTTTCCCGAAGGGTTTCGCAATCAATGTGCGCGCGTCTCGGTGTCTCTTGCGTCCCTCGCACTTCTTCGTTCATTCAAAGCGAGGCGACCTGGCTTCCCTGCGCGCGGCCATCGATCTGTACATCGAGCGCCGGGTCGGCAACGGCGAGTGGCCTGCTCTCGAGGGGGCTGCGCGGTACCGGTATCTGGCGGAGGAGACGGCGCGCACGTTCGCTCGCATCTCAGCGACGTTCGAGAGCGAGTACGTCTTCTGTTGGCTCGATTGGGATGGCGACAACATTCTCGCCAATGGGGGGATCATCGATTACGGCTCGGTCCGACAGTTTGGCCTCTACCATCGCGAGTACCGCTTCGAAGACGTGGACCGGATGTCGACCACGATCCCCGAGCAGCGGCGCAAGGCTCGCCACATCGCTCAGAACTTTGCACAAATCCGTGACACACTGATCAAAGGCCGCAGGACTCCGCTCTTGGCGTTTCGGCAGGATCCGGTNNGCTTCGTCGTTTCGACCAAGAGTTTGAACGGACGAAGCAGCGCCTGTTCGTTCATAAGTTGGGATTTGATCCGGCTCTTCAGTCGCGACTTCTCGTGTGCGCGGAGGCGGCGCTTGCGAGGCTGCGGCGGGCCCACGCCTGGTTCGAGCGCGCACGCTCCTCGCGTGGGCCCTATCGGGTGCCAGATGGCCTTTCCTGGAACGCAATCTATTGCACGCGGGATCTCCTGCGCGAGTTGCCGGCCCGCCTCTTGGCGACGGGGCGGCCGCTGCCCGCGGGCGAGATCTTGCGAATCGCCGCGTCAAGCTACGCCTCAAGACGCGACCGCTTGGTGACACCTCGTCGGGCGCGCATGGCGCGTGAGTTCCAGCGTGCGTACTGCACCCTCCTTGCGATCGCCGCCCGGCAATCGGCGCAGAGCGAGACGGATGTCCTTCGGGCCGTCGCGCGACGCTCGGCCACGATCAACCGCTATGACCGGATTACGGGGGATAGCATCGACTTCATTGCTGCAAGACTGATCCGCAAGCACAAGCAGCTCGGGGCGCAGCAGCTCTACCGGGTGATCGACGGCTTCGTGCACCGCCAGGACCTGCGACCTCCTGCGGCGGCGCGCGAACCCAGCTCCCGCGAGAGCGAGCCTCCCAAGATTCGCCAAACCGTCGACGGCCTGCTGGCCGTCGTGGGCCTGTACCGCGAGGGGCTCTAGCGGAGCGTGCCCCCTGAGGCCCCGGGCCGGGCCGCCTTGAAGCCGCCGATGCGTAAGC
>DOUU01000293.1 GCA_003520425.1 Deltaproteobacteria bacterium | reverse complement strand
CTGGATCGCCGCGCCCACCGCCACCACCTCGTCCGGGTTCACTCCCTTGTGGGGTTTTTTCCCGAAGATCTCGGCCACCTTGGCCTGGATCCGAGGCATGCGCGTCATGCCGCCGACGAGGATCACCTCATCGATCTCCTCGCGGCGCAGCCCCGCGTCGGCCAGCGCGGTCTCACAGGGCGGAACAAGGCGGGCGATCAGATCCGCGACCAGCGTCTCCAGTTTTTCGCGAGTGATCTGGGTGTTGAGATGCTTGGGTCCAGAGGCGTCCGCCGCGATGAAGGGCAGATTGACATCGGTGGTCGTGGCGGACGAGAGCTCGTGCTTGGCGCGCTCCGCAGCTTCCTTGAGCCGCTGGAGGGCCATCTTGTCTTGAGCGAGATCGATCCCCGTCTCCTTGCGGAAGAGCTCGATCAGGTTATCCACGATGCGCTGGTCAAAATCTTCGCCGCCGAGGTAGGTATCGCCGTTCGTGCTCTTCACCTCGAAAACGCCGTCGCCAAGCTCCAGGATGGAAACGTCGAAGGTGCCGCCCCCGAGGTCGAAGACCGCGATCTTCTTGTTCTTCTCTTCGCCAAGGCCGTAGGCGAGGGCGGCTGCGGTCGGCTCGTTGATGATCCGCAACACGTTGAGACCGGCGACTCGGCCCGCGTCCTTGGTCGCCTGACGCTGCGCGTCGTTGAAATAGGCGGGCACGGTGACCACGGCGTCGACGACCGGCTCTCCCAGGAAATCGGCCGCCGTCTCGCGCATTTTCGAGAGCACCATGGCCGAGATTTCGGGCGCCGAGAAGGTCCGGGAGCCCACCCGCACCCAGGCGTCGCCATTCTCGTGCGCCTCAATCTTGAACGGCGCAATCTCCGTGAAGCGCTTGACCTCGGGGCTGTCGAACTTGCGCCCGATCAGACGCTTCACCGCGAAGATCGTACGCTCGGGGTTGGTGACGGCCTGACGTTTGGCGATCTGGCCGACGAGCTTCTCTGTCGAATCGGTGAAGGCAACAATGGAGGGTGTGGTGCGGGCGCCCTCGGAGTTCGCGATTACGACCGGGTTGCCGCCTTCCATCACGGCGACGCACGAGTTGGTCGTGCCGAGGTCGATTCCGATCACCTTGCCCATCGATGCTGGCCCCTCCCCCGCACGGGGCCAACCCACAGGCCCCAGGCTACCCCTCGCCCTCGACATCCCGCGGCGCGCTGCCCGCACCGGCGCGGGAGACCACCACCTGGGCGGGCCGCAGCAGCCGGTCGCGCAGGCGATAGCCCTTCTGAAACACCTGCACGACCGTGTTCGCCGGGACCGTAGGATCCTCGACTTGGGCGAGCGCCTCGTGCACCGAGGGGTCAAACGTCTCGCCGAGGGCCTCGATCTCCGTCACGCCGTGCTTCGCCAGCACCCCCATGAGCTCGCGCTGGACGAGGTCAATTCCCTGCAGAACGCCGTCCAAGTCCTCGCGCCCGCTCTTGCGAGCGTGCTCGATTGCGCGCTCCAGGTTATCGACCGTGGGCAGGAGATCCTTGACGAGATTCTGGTGGCCGTACTGGTACGCCTCCTCGCGCTCCTTGAGCGTCCGGCGGCGAAAGTTCTCAAAGTCTGCCTGGAGGCGGATCAGGCGGTCTTGCCTCTCCAGGAGTTCCGCCCGGAGGGCCTCCACTTCCGCCGCGGCGCCTTCGGGGGCGGATTCGAGGGCCCCGGGGGAGCCGGGCGGGGGGGCAGCCGGGTGCGCCCGCGCGGCCTCCCGCGCCTCTACGGCCTCGGTGGCCTCCCTCAAGGCCCGCTCCAGCTCTTCGTTGGGCGTGAGCACGCCCTCGGAGGCCTCCTCGGACAAGGACTCCCAGCCCTCGGACTCGCGGCCTTGGCCGGCGGAAGGGGGCGGCTTGCTCACGCGCTCAGCCTCTCGGTCACGAGCTGCGACAGATAGTCGACGAGTGGGATCACCCGGGCGTAGTCCATGCGAGAGGGACCCACGACACCGAGCATGCCAAGGGGAGCGCTCGGGCCGCCGTAGGGTGCGACGACCAAGGCACAGTGGCGGAGGGCCGGCTCGCCGAGCTCGTCGCTGAAAGCGACGTGCGGCCCCCTCGCCTTCTTCAGGATCTCATCGAGAAGCGCGACGAGGCGCTCCTCGGTCTCGATCGCCCGGTGAAGAGCCCGCAGGCGTTCGGGGTCGCGGAACTCGGGTTGGTCCAGCAGCGCAAGCCAGGTCCCAAGGACAAGTCCGCCGGGCCCTCCGGGCAGCGCGGCGAGGGCGCGTTCGGCGATGCGGAGGGCCCGCGCGCGGAAGCGGTCGGCCTGCGAACGGAGCGCACGCACCTCCTGCGCCAGCGCCTCGCGCGCCTCCGGCAGCGTGCGACTCGCGATCCGGTCACTCAAGGCGGAGGCGATGCGGTCGAGATCGGCCTGGTCGGATGAACCCGCATCGTCGATCAAGCAGCGGTGGGCGACGCCGGATTGCGACACCAGAACGACGAGAATGTGCGCCGTCGAGAGCCGCACGAGGGAGGCGTGGCGCAGCACAAGCCGCTCAAGCCGGGGCGTCACCGCAAAGCCGAGTTGGTGGGTGTGGCGGGAGAGCACATCGCTCGCCACGCGCATGACCGCGTCACCGTGGGCTTCCTCCATCGCATCGGCGATGTCCCGGCGCTCGTAGTCGACGAGATCTCGGCGCGCCAAGAGCTGCGTCACGAAGACCCGCAGGCCGAGCTCCGTCGGCAAGCGACCCGCGGAGGCGTGCGCCTTGCCGAGGAGGCCGAGCTCCGAGAGCTCGGCCATCACGCTGCGAATCGTCGCCGCCGAGAGGTTCACGGGAAGGAGCTGGGCGACGGTTGAGGAGCCGACCGGCGCGCCGCCCCCGACATAGCTTCCGACCACCGCGCGCAGCACGCGCTCCTGGCGCACAGAGAGCGTCGGCAGATCGCTTCCCTTTGCCGTCGGAATCGCTTCGCGGGCCATCGCTCCCCCGAAACCGTCGGGAATTCTCAATGAAATCCGAGCGATGCTTACCAACGAGGGCGAGGATCGTCAACGCCGCGCCGCCGACGACGACTCCTCTAGACGAGCTGCGCGAAGACCGAGTCGGAAAGGAGGCGTCCGCGCGCCGTAAGGCGCAAATCGCCCCCGCGAAGCTCGCAGAGAAGGCCGGCTTTCGTACATGAATCGATTGCACCGGCAAAAAAGCGCCGGGGCGGACCACCGAACTCCGCCGCAAAGCGCTCCGCGTCGAGTCCGCCGGTCGTGCGCAGTGCGAGAAACATGGCTTCTCCCCGCGCCGTGCGTTCGTCGAGAACCTCGCGCGTGCCTTCCGCAGGCAGCTCCCCCTGGGCGATGCGTGCCAGGTACTCGGCAAGGCCCCGCACGTTCGCGCTCCGCGCCCCAAAGGGCTCCCAGGGGGTCGGCGGCTCACTCGACCAAGCGCCGACCCCGATCCCGAGCACGGGCCGCCGCTCCCAGTAACGGCGGTTGTGCCGCGACTCAAAGCCCGGCCTGGCAAAGCTCGAGATTTCGTAGGGGGCGAGCCCCGCGGCTGCGAGCCGGGTGGCTGCCAACTCCATCATCATGGCCACGGAGTCGTCGTCGGCGGGCCCGAGCTGCCCGCGCTCGGCCGCGAGGGCAAACGGAGTTCCCGCCTCGATGGTGAGCCCGTACGCCGAGACGTGTTGAGGCGCGAAGGCGATCGTCTCCTCGAGATCGCGCGCGAAGTCCTCCTCGCTCTGGCGGGGGGCTCCGAAGATGAGGTCCAACGAGAGGTTCACAAAGCCCGCCTCGCGTGCGGAGTGCAGCGTTTTGCGGGCCTCGCACGCGCGATGGGCGCGACCGAGCCGGTGCAGCACGAGATCGTTGAAGGACTGGACGCCGACCGAGAGCCTGTTCACGCCCGCGGCCCGGAATGCGGGCAGCCGCGCGCGCTCAAGGGTGCTGGGGTTGACCTCGAGGGTCACTTCTTCGGGGGCAGTCTCGGCGAAGGCCTCCCGCGCCGCCGCGAGGATCCGCGCCACCGACTCAGGTCTTAAGAGGGAGGGCGTCCCTCCTCCAAGGTACACGGTCTCAAGACGCCGCTGCGCGAACGTCTCCTTTCGCGCGGCGAGTTCCTTGAGCAGCGCATCCACGTAGGCGTTCTCAAGCTCAGGCTTGAGCACCCGCGCTCGCACCACAGCAAAATCGCAGTAGGGGCAGATGCGCTCGCAAAACGGAACGTGGACGTACAGGCCCACCGTGGGATCGTGCACGGCGGCATGGTACCCTCCTTTGGCTTTGGCGGATGCCTCTACCCACTGCGAAATCCTTCCGAACGGGCTCACCCTGCTCCTGCGCGAGCTCCATGTCTCGCCCGTCGCCGAGCTGCAGCTCTGGGCCAACGTGGGCTCCGCGGACGAGCGCCCTGGCGAGGAGGGGCTTGCCCACTTCCACGAGCACATGCTCTTCAAGGGAACGCTGCGGCGCGGGGTAGGGGCCGTCGCGGGCGAGATCGAAGGCGTGGGAGGACGGGTGAACGCCTATACGTCGTACGACGTCACCGTCTACCACGCCACGGTCCCAAGCAGCGGGCTTGCGGTAGCCCTCGACGTGCTGTCGGACGCCATCCGCTTTTCGGTGTTTGACCCTGCAGAGATCGCCCGCGAGATCGAGGTCGTGCTCGAGGAGATTCGCCGGGGCGAAGACTCTCCCTCGCAGGTCCTGGGCAATGCGGTGTTCGCACATGCCTACGCTTTGCACCCCTACCGCGCGCCGATCCTGGGCACGAGCGAAAGCGTGGCGGCATTCGACCGGAACCGGGTGCGGGCCTTCTTCGAGCGCTGGTATGCGCCCGACAACCTCGTGGTGGTTGCGGCCGGGGACTTCGACGCGCGCGAGCTGCGCGAGGGGATTGCGAGCGCGTTTGAGGGTGCGCGGCCGGCGGGGACCCGGCGCGAGCGCCCGACCGAGCCGCCTCGTACCGCGCTTCGGGGGGCGGTGGTGCGAAGACCTTTCGAGCGTGCGAGCTTCGAGCTCGCCTACGGCGTGCCCAACTTCTGCGACCCTGATGCACCCCTTCTCGACCTCCTCGCGTTCGTGCTGGGCGAAGGCGAAAGCAGTCGACTTGTGCGTCGCGTGAAGGAGCAGGCGGGCCTCGCCGATCGGGTCGATGCGTCCTCCTACACACCGCTCGATCCAGGTCTTTTCGGCGCAAGCGCGGAGCTGGACCCGGCCCATGCCGACGATTGCATCAGCGCAGTAGCCGCCGAGGTGGAGCGGCTTCGTGCGGAGCCCGTGACCCGGGATGAGCTCGAACGCGCGCGCGCAAACTTTCTCGCGACCGAGCACTTTGAGCGCGAGAGCGTCTCGGGCATCGCACGCAAGCTCGGAAGCTTCCAGGTGCTGGGCGGCGACTGGCGGAGCGAGGAGCGTTATCTCGCGACCGTCCGGGAGGCCACGCCCGAGGCCCTGCAGCGCGTGGCGCAGACTTACTTTTCGCATGAAGCGATGACCGCCACGCTGCTCTATCCGTCTCGCGTCCGTGTCGCGCCAGACGAGGAGCGCGTGGTGGCGGCGGTACTGCGCGGCGTGGAACACACGCGCCGCGCGTTTGCGCCGCCGGTGGCGCTCGCGGCTGCGGGGCGTGCGGGGCCCGTCGCAGGCCAAGCTGCGGCGGGGCTGCGCTCCTACCGGCTGCCGAACGGCGCCGCCCTCCACGTGTTGCCTCGGCGCGAGGTGCCGGTGGTGGCCGTGCGCGCGGCATTTTTGGGCGGGCTCCTCGCGGAGAGCGAGCAGAATGCGGGGCTCACCTCCTTTCTCACCTCGATGTGGCTGCGGGGCACACGGGCTCGCTCGGCCGCCGACTTTGCGCGCGCCGTCGAGTCGCTGGCCGCCGAGATCGACGGTTTCGCGGGACGAAGCTCCCTAGGCCTCACGCTCGAGACCCCGACGCCTCAGCTCGCGCCGGCGCTCGACCTGTTCGCAGAGGTCTTGCTCGAGCCGGGCTTCGATCCGACGGAGCTTGCCCGGGAGAGGCGCGACACGTTGGCAGCGCTGGCACGACGCGAGGACCGGGTTGCGGAGCGCGCCTTTGACCTCTTCACGCAAACCCTCTTCGAGCGCCATCCCTACCGGCTTCCGCTGATCGGCACGAAGCGCTCGGTGCGGGCGTTTCGGGTGGAGGCGCTGGAGGCCCACCATGCACGGCTCGTGCGTGCCCCGAACCTCGTGCTGGCGGTGGCGGGGGACGTCGACCCGGATGCCATCGCAGCGCGCCTTTCCGCGCTGCTGGCCGACCTCGACGGCGGTGAGTTCGAGCCGCCTTCCCCGGCTCCCGAGCCTGCGCCGCGCGAGATTCGCGTGGCCGAGCTGCGCAAGCGGCGCGCACAGGCCCATCTTGTGCTCGGATTCCGGGGGCTGGACGTGCGGGACGGGGACCGCTTCGCTCTCGAAATCGTCGCCCAGATCCTCGCGGGGCAAGGAGGCCGGCTCTTCCTCGAGCTGCGGGACCGGCAGAGCCTCGCCTATAGCGTGAGCGCCGTGAACGTCGAAGGCGTGGCTCCTGGTTTTTTCGCGGTGTACATGGGGACCGCGCCCGAGAAGATCGAGCTCGCGCGCGAGGGCATCCTGCTCGAGCTCCGAAAACTCGTGGAATCGCCGCCTGCGGACGAAGAGCTTCGCCGTGCCCAGAGCTATCTCACGGGCAACTTCGCCATCGATCAGCAGCGAAGCGCAGTACGGGCCGGGCAGATTTCACTCGACGCGCTCTACGGCCTCGGTGCGGACGCCTACACCCGGTATGTGGAGCGCATCCTTTCCGTAGGAAAGGACGACGTGTTGCGGGTTGCGCGACGCGTCCTCGCCCTCGATGCCTACACGCTGGCCATGGTGCGTCCTTAAACCGCTCGCAGTGCCCGTGCCTCGCGCACAAGCGGCAGAGATGCCCCAAGGGCGATGGCGAGGGAGACCCAGCCCGCGAGGCGCAGCGCATTCGCAGGACCCAGCCGGTCCATGGCGTGTCCAAAGAGCGGCCCGACCGCCGCGAAGAGCAGCCGCGCAGCGTCTNNGCCGGAGAAGAGAGCCACGCCCACCGCGGCGAGGAGCTCGAACAGCACGAAGCCCCGAAATCCGCTTGCCACGGCGAGCCATGTGAAAGAGACGCCGTAGAAGAGCGAGCCTGCGACAAGGGTCTTCTTCCTTCCGAGAAGGTCCGCCGCGTATCCGGTGGGAACCTCGAGGAGGAGCGTCCCGACCGCAAAGACGGACTGCAGCAGATAGACCTCGCGCATGTCGAGTCCGCTGGCGCGGTAGAAGGGCACGATCACAGGGATCACGACGAGGAACATGTGGCTCGCGCTGAGCAGCGACAGCCTGCGAATGTTGGCTTGGACGCGCTGGGCTTCGCCCTTTCTTGCGCTAGTCACCGAGCGCGAGGCCGTCGCTGCGCGGGTCGCTCCCCCCGAGCTGGAGGCCCGTCGCGGGGTCAATCACGATGGTCTGCGCACTCGACCAGTCCCGAGGAGACACCTCGACCCGGTGGCCCCGCCGCTCGAGCCCCTCGATGACGTCGCGGGGAATCGCGCGCTCGACGGTCAGGCTGTCGGGGACCCATTGCTGGTGGAAGCGCGGCGCACAGACGGCCTCCTCCGGGTTCATGCCGTAGTCGACGATGTTCAAGATCGTGAGCAGGGTCGTGGAGATGATGCGCGGCCCTCCGGGGCTCCCCGACACGAGATACGGCTTTCCGCCGCGAAGCACGATGGTCGGGGCCATGCTGGAGAGCGGACGCTTGTCGGGTGCCACAGCGTTCGCGCCACGGACGTCCACGAGCCCGAACGCATTCGGTACGTCGGGCGCGACGGAGAAGTCGTCCATCTCATCATTCAAGATGATCCCCGTGTGAGGGACGCTAATCCCGGAGCCGAAGATCAGGTTGATGGTCTGGGTCAGCGACACCGCATTTCCAAGGCCATCGGTGACAGAAATATGGGTCGTCCCCCCGTCCCGGGGCGGCTCGCCCGGTCCTGTCACCTGAATCGCGTGCTCCCCCGACAGCCAGTGCCAGGGCGCCCGGCGCCACCACGGTGGGTTGATCCTTGCACGAAGAGTCGCTGCATAGTCCTTCGAAAGAAGCCCCCGCACCGGAACATCCACGAAGTCGCTGTCCCCGAGCCAAGCCGCGCGGTCGGCGAAGGAGAGCTTCATCGCTTCCGCGATCAAGTGGATGCTTGCAGACGATCCCGCGCCACGCGCGGCAAGGTCAAAGCCCTCGAGCACGTTCAGCGCTTCGATGAGTGTGATCCCGCCGGAAGAGGGCAGCGGAAACGAGACCACCTCAAGACCGCGGTAGCTGCCGCGCACGGGCTCGCGGAGTTTCGTGCGATAGAGGTCCAAGTCATGCGCGGTGAGGATTCCCCCTTGACGCTCCATCTCCGCAGCGATCGCCTTGGCGATGGCCCCGCGGTAGAAGGCGTCCGGCCCATCGCGGGCAATTGATCGAAGGCTGCCGGCGAGCTCGGGCTGAACGAGCCACCAGCCTGCGGTGATCGGCTGATCGGGGGGCGGGAGCTGGATGCGCGCGGTCTCCGGAAAGCGCTGGGCGAGGCCCGTCGCCCGCACCCACTCGAGGATCTGCGCGTGGCGCGGTGAGATCGCGAAGCCGCCCTCGGCGAGACCGATGGCCGGCGCCATCGCCTCGGGAAGCGACTTCGTGCCCCAGCGAGCGAGGGCCTCTGCAAGCCCCGCCACGAGTCCAGGAGTCGCGACTGCGAGGGGACCGAGGCGCGAGGCATCTTGCGGAACGCCCTTTTGCACGAACATGTCGCGACTCGCCGCAGCAGGCGCCGTCTCTCGGGCGTCGAGAGCGATGTCTTGCCCATTCGCGAGGTGGATGAGCACGAACCCACCGCCGCCGATTCCTGAGTGATAGGGTTCCGTGACGGCAAGGACGAAGGCCGCAGCCACCGCGGCATCCACCGCATTTCCCCCCGCAGCCAGAATTTCGACACCCACGTGAGTCGCGTGCTCCTCGGCGGTGGCCACCATTCCGTGCGCACCGCGGGCCGGAGGCGGTGCTGCGGCGGGTGCGTCCGATGCGAAGAGGCCAAGGATCGAGATGAGGAGGATGCGCGCAACGCGGCGGAAGATCACCGCCGCACCCTACCACACCCCCACCTGCAGCCGGGTGCGCAATGGGCGAAGTCCCCTTCCCCGCGAAAGAGGCAGGCGAAACCGAGCCTTCGGGTCGAGGAGCCGGAAGGGTTGCTGGCCGTGGCACCGCACGGCCGCCCGACCTGGAGGTGATGCCTCGCGCGGGCCGACGGCCAGTACCCGCGCGGGGTCGCCGCAGACGAGATTCGCCCGCGGGTCGGCGCGAACCTCCTGGCATCTTGCCCGCAGGAGTTTTGTCGGTTAAGCAGCGCCGCCGAGGAGGTGGAGGATGGGAGGTTGCACGAGGGACGGACTTCGAACCGCGAGAACTCCGCTTGCGATTGCGGTTCTCACTGCGCTAGCGCTCGGCATCGGCTGTGGGCGTCAAAGGGACGAAGTTGCAGAGGCCGGCGCCGCCAAAGCGCCTCCTCCCGCCGCATCCGCCGCCCCGGCACCGCCGCGCGACGTGGCGGTGGTGGAAGTGAAGGGCTTTGGCACCATCCGGTTCGAGCTTCTCGCAGACAAGGCTCCGAACACCGTCGAGAACTTCGAGAAGCTCGCGAGCTCCGGCTTCTACGACGGGACGACATTCCACCGGGTGATCCCCGGCTTCATGATTCAGGGCGGAGATCCCAATTCGAAAAACCGCGACCCTCGCGACGACGGACTGGGCGGACCCGGATACACCATCAAGGCGGAGTTCAACGATACTCCGCACGTGCGAGGCATCGTATCCATGGCCCGGGCGGCCTCGCCCGACTCCGCCGGCAGCCAGTTCTTCATCGTGGTCGCCGATTCCCCGCACCTTGACGGTCAATACACCGCGTTCGGCCGCGTGATCGATGGCATGGATGTGGTGGACAAGATCGTCGCGGTCCCCCGCGACGAGTTCGGACGCCACGGTCCGCCGGATCGGCCAGTTGAGAACGTCGTGGTCGACCACCTGCGAATCGAGCATCCCGGCGCCGCGGAGCCGCGTGAAACCGAAGCTGGAGCGGGTGGCGCGAAGTCCGACTCGGCCCCGCCCGCGGCCCAGGCGAAGCCGCCGACGGAGACGCACGGCCGGTCGACGTTCCGAGAGTAAGGGGGCCTGCGTGGCGTCCTCCCGCCTCTTCGCCCTGCTCCAGGCGGCGGCCCTTTCGCTCGTCGCCTGCGCCCACGGAGCGGCAGACGCTCGCGTCACTGGAAGCGTGACCTACCTTCAGCGCATCGCGCTCGCCCGCCGCCGTTGTGCAGGTGCAGCTCGTCGATATCTCAAACGCTGACGCTCCCGTGGCGGTTCTTGCGGAGCAGACCATCCGCCCAGCCCACCAAGTCCCGATCCCCTTCGAGCTCGTCTATGACAGGTCCAGGATCGACCCAACCCACAGGTATGCGGTGCAGGCGCGAATCACCGATGACGAGCGGCTCTCGTTCGTGAGCGACAGAGAGTTCCCGGCCATCACCTATGGCGCGCCTCCCGTGGTCGAAGTGGTGGTCCGTCCGGTTGGCGGTCCTTGAGCGCACAATTTTTCTGGCAAAACGCGGGAAGAGATTTCCGGCCGGAGCCCGAACGAGGTGCGCTCGACCCGTTCGCCTCGACGGGCTAGGTTCCCTGCCCGCGTGGCCCGGTAGCTCAGTTGGTAGAGCATGCGACTGAAAATCGCAGTGTCGGCGGTTCGATTCCGCCCTGGGCCACCATAAAATCAAGCACTTAGAACGAACGCAAATCTCATCGCTGGCTCTACGTAACCTTGACGTAACCCGCGAGAACGAACCTCGCCCCCCGGGCAGACCTCTCGAGACGCTTGCCGCCCTTGAGCGTGACCGATGACCAGCGGACACTCCGCGGTGAAGGCTGTCCGTCCCGGCAACGGCGGACGACCTACTCTCCCTCGTGGGCGACGGCGGGCTGATCGACGCGGTCGTAGTAGTGAGCGTAGAGCTCGTGCTCCTGGAGCCCCGGGTCCGCGGCGCGCACGATCCCCGCGCGCAGTACGCGCTTCGCGTTCTCTTCGTGCAGTGCCGCGTACTGCGCCACGTAGGCGCTGATGATGTGGACGAGGCCCGGACAGTCGCGCCGCTCGCGCAGTACGCGGATCCGGGGGTCGTCCGGGTTCAGCGCCACGACGATCTCGCCGTCTCCGCTCACCCGGAGCTCACCCATTTGGCGCAGCGCGCTGTCCCAGGCGATCTGAATTCCGCGCCGCGGCTTCGTGCTCTTGTTCTCTCCGGCGGACCCTTCTGCGTCTCGGCTGCTCGCGCTGCCGTCCCCCCTCCGCCTGTTGTCCCGGCGGCCCGCGCCGCGCGCGACGGACGCCACAGCATCCTTCCCGATCGGCGCGGCCGTTTTCTCGAGGTAGTCTTTGAGCTCGAGCGCGAGGCTGCGGAGCTGGAGCGCCTCCGCCTTGCTCGCCGCCGCCGAGAGCCACTCCTTCGCGCGTGACCGGATGTCCTCGAAGAGCTCCTCGCGCTTGCGCTCGAGGCGGGTCTTGTGCGTGCCGAGACACTCCTTCCATTGCTCGCCGAGGAAGACCTGGAGGTGCGCAGTGGAGATGCCTTTGAAGAGCTCCGTCGTGTCCTCGACAAAGCGGTACGCGTAGCCGATGAAGGTACGGTTGTAGACGACGTTGCGGCGTGTCATCAAGCCGCCGTAGACGTGGTAGTTCATCCCGTCGATCTCCCCGTCGTACTCGATCGCGTCGGAGAGGGGACCCGGGTCCATGTCCTCGATCGCGAGCCAGTCCTGGTCTTCGCGGCGCACGAAGATCTGGCGGTCCTCCCAGATACCGGGCGTGTAGCGCTCGGTGAGGAGCCGGCAGAGCCGGTCGAGCTGGAGCCCGGGCGCCTGGCCGTGGATGTGCACGCGCGTACCCGCGCTGACGTGTACGCCCTCGAAGAGCGTGAGCTCGCGAGTGCGTTGAGGTCTTCCTTCGTCGAGGTATGGGAAGTGGTCGTTGCGTAGGCACTCCTCCCAATCGACGCGGAGCCGGCGCAGTTCGCCTGAGCGCAGCGTAGTGATCTCCGCCTTCGGTCCGAGCTTGCAGAGTGCGTCCGTCATCCCGACCCCATAGCGGCCGAGGACGCTGCCGCGCCGCCCCGCGCTCGTCCCCTTGCCGAAACGGATCGCGTCGTTGACATCCTCCATCCCTGATCCGTCGTCGCCGACTGTGAGCGAGCGGCGCGCGAGTTCGATCCAAACGCGCTTCGCGTCAGCGTCGAAGGCGTTGTCCACCAGCTCGCAGATCATGTCGTGCGGCTTGTGGTCGGCCATGCGCTTGCTGAGGATCATGTGGGCGACAGGCGTAGCTTCACGGCGCCGGCGATGCTGTTTCACGAAAGGACCCTCCTCTCACGCGTCAGCTCGATGGAGCGCGCTGAGCTCGGATCCGCCTCCAGAGCAGCGCGCATTCCTCGGGAAGCGAGCGGAGCGTCGCCTCCACATCCGTGACAACGGACGGGTCTACATCGAGGAGCTGATCGATGTCCCAGGCATCCTGTGGCCCCCCGGCATAGAGCTTCAGAAGGATCAGGTCGGCGGCTCTCACCATGGGAACTTCGGCGTCGCCGATGCGAATCGGCGTCGCTCGGCCGAGAACCTCATGTTGCCACGAGCGTTTGCCCACGATGAGGTCGATGGGCGGCTCATCCTTTAAGACGACGCGGACGACGCCCGCGAGCGGGTCGACCTCGTCTCCTCGGCGAATCTCCACTGCGACTCCGATGGACCGGAGATCCTCCCACGCCTGCTCGTCCAGACAAGCTGGGTCGGTGGCGAGCAAGTCGAGATCAACTGTGGCACGCGCGACGCCATGCGCAGCCAGGGCTGCCGCGCCGATGACCGCATGGTGGATGCCCCGACCCACGAGCAGACCGCTCACCTGCGCCAGGAGCGTCAAGCGAGGAGCGCCTCGAGGCAGGCCGACGGGCGACGGCGCGACTGCCGCCGCCGCTCCAGGGCTCTGCGAGCGTGCTCCCTGGAGAGTCCGCTTCGGGCTTTGAGCAGCTCGATGCTCTCGCTGCCCAGTTTCAACGCTAGCAGCACTCGCTCGCCCGGGGAGAGAGAAGCCACGTCACGGCGCTGCTCGATGCGGAGCTCGTCGGCCACGGAAGCGCGGCGCATGCCGTCGATACTGCCACTCCGCCCTGACTCCGGCCAGTCGGATCTCACTCCGAACGCTCTGGTCGGGCGGTCGTGGCGGCGTTTCAAGGGGGTTCGAAGCCCGGGGTGTCGTCGTGCTCATGTTTGG
>DOUU01000410.1 GCA_003520425.1 Deltaproteobacteria bacterium | reverse complement strand
TGATGATCAAATCGCTCGACCATGTTCTGCTGGCTATGCCTGCTGGACGCGAGGCCGAGGCGCGCGCCTTCTACACGGGCGTGCTCGGCTTCCGCCTGTCCGACCGGATCGACGCCGGCATCCATGTGCGCTTCCTGCACTGCAACCCGCGCCACCACAGCCTGGCGCTCGGCGGAGTGCCCGGGGTGGTCGGCGTGCACCACCTGATGCTCGAGGTGGCGTCGCTCGACGACGTCGGCACCGCCCTCGACCTGTGCGAGCGGCGCCGCGTCCCGATCACGATGACGCTCGGGCGCCACACGAACGACCACATGACGTCCTTCTACCTGCGCACGCCCTCGGGCTTCGAGATCGAGTACGGCTGGGGCGGCCGCCTCGTGGAGGACGAGGCGAGCTGGGTCGTCGGCGCCTACGACGCGACCAGCATCTGGGGTCACCACCCGCCGGCGACGCCCATGCCGCCGGGGATCCTGCGCCCCTTCGATGGGGCGGCGAAGCGATGAGCGCCATTGCGGCCAGCGACGTCAAGCTTGGCGCCCACCGCTTCCGCCTGTACGAGAGCGGGAAGCCGGGGCGCGAGGCTGTGCTCTGGCTGCACGGCTCGGGGCCCGGTGTCACCGCGCTCACCAACTGGGAGGATGTCCTCGGGACGTTCGCCGCCGACTTTCACAACCTTGCCCCCGACCTGATCGGCTTCGGCGACTCGTCGCACCCCGATCCCCCGCCGCAGGGCCTCGCGGCGTTCACAGAGCTCCGCATCGACGCGCTCTTGGGCCTGCTCGACGAGCAAGGCCTCGAGCGCGTCCACCTCGTCGGCAACTCGATGGGCGGGATTGTCTCGGTGCAGCTGGCGATGCGCGCGCCCGAGCGGGTGGCGAGGATCGTGCTCATGGGCACTGGCGGCGCGCCCGTGCCGCCGACGCCCGAGCTGATGAAGCTCATCACCTTCTATGACGACCCGACTCGTGAGGCGATGGCAGACCTCGTCCGGAGCTTCGTCTACGACCCGGCGTGCGTGGGCGGCGATCTTGAGAAAATCGCCGCGGCGCGCATGCCCGTGGCGCTCCGCCCCGAGGTGCGGCGTTCGCACCTGGCGACCTTCTCGCCCGGTCCGCCGCTGCCCTTCGCACCCCAGGACCTGGCGCGCGTCGCGCACCCGACGCTCGTCGTCCACGGTCGCGAGGACCGCATCATCCCGGTGGCGGTCTCCCATTACTTCGCGATGCACCTGCCGGACGCACGCCTCTACGTCATGCCGCACGCGGGCCACTGGCTGCAGCTCGAGCACCCGCTGGCATTCGCGAACCTGGTGCGCGCCTTCCTGCAAGGGGGGCTCTAACATGAGCGGCCCGCGGCGCATCGACGTGCACCATCACATCGTGCCGCCCTCCTACGCGCAGTGGCTCCGGGACCGCGGTCTCGCAGCGGGCGGCCTGCCCATCCCGGACTGGAGCGCCGAGGCGTCGCTCGAGCTGATGGACGAGCGCGGCGTGGAGACGGCAATCCTGTCCGTCTCGACGCCGGGGGTGCATCTTGGCGACAACGCCGAGGCACGCGCCCGCGCCCGGGAGCTGAACGAGTTCGCCGCAAAGGTCGTGCACGACCACCCGGCCCGCTTCGGATTCTTCGCGACGCTCACGCTGCCCGACGTCGATGGTGCGCTCGCCGAGCTCGCCTACGCCTTCGACACGCTGCGCGCCGAAGGCGTCGTGCTCCTCGCGAATAGCCGCGGCGTCTACCTCGGAGATCCGCGCTTCGACCCGCTCTTCGACGAGCTGAACCGGCGCGAGGCCGTCGTCTTCGTGCACCCCTCGACGCTCCCGGGTCCTGAGGCGCTCGCCGGTGTGCCAGCCTTCGTGGCCGACTTCCTGCTCGACACGACGCGCGCAGCGATCGGGCTCGCGCGCTCGGGCACGCTCGATCGCTGCCCGGATCTCGAAGTGATCTTGTCCCACGCGGGGGGCTTCGTGCCCTACGCGGCCTATCGCATCGCGATCGCCGCCTCGGCGGCCGGGAATCCGCTGGAAGGCCTCGCGCGTCTCAAGCGCTTCTATTTCGACACGGCGCTCTCGAGCAGCCCGACGGCGCTCCCGAGCCTCCTCGCCTTCGCGGAGCCCGACCACGTGGTCTTTGGCAGCGACTTCCCCTACGCGCCGGCCGGCGTCGTCGCCGTGTTCTCGGGGCTCTACGAGAAGTTCCCGCTCCCGGAGGCGCAGCGCGCGTCGATCGACCGGAGCGCCGCCGAGCGGCTCTTCCCGCGCCTGCAAGGAGACCGATGAGCCGCTTCGCGAACGCCTTCGGCCCGCATCGGCCCGAGGCGACCTACGTCGCCCACGCTTTTCCCGAGCAGACGCTCGACACCGGCGAGGTGTCGATGAACTACGCGGTCGCCGGCAGCCCGGACAAGCCGGCACTCCTGCTGATCCCCGGGCAGTCGGAGTCGTGGTGGGGCTACGAGCAGGCGATGCCGCTCCTTGCTGAGCACTTCCAGGCCTTCGCTGTCGACCTGCGCGGCCAGGGCCGCTCCACACGCACCCCGCGGCGCTACACACTGGACAACATGGGCAACGACCTCGTCCGGTTCGTCGACGGCGCGATCGGCCGGCCCGCGATCGTGAGCGGCCTCTCCTCCGGTGGTGTGCTCGCGGCGTGGCTCTCGGCGTACGCGAAGCCGGGACAGGTCCGGGGCGCACACTATGAGGACCCCCCGCTGTTCGCCTCGGAGGTGAATCCCGCGTGCGGCCCGTCGCTGCGGCAGAGCGTCGGCTCCATGTTCGCGCTCTGGAGCAAGTACCTGGGCGATCAGTGGAGCATCGGCGACTGGGAGGGCATGGTCGCTGCGGCTCCGCGCGAGCTGCCTGCGTGGCTCGCAGCGCTCCTCTCGGCCATGGCGGGGCCCGAGCCGGCCCAGAACCTCAAGGAGTACGACCCCGAGTGGGCGCGAGCCTTCTGGTCCGGCACGGTGGCCGCAAGCTGCGACCACGCCAGTTTGCTCACGAGCGTGAAGGTGCCCGTTCTCCTGACGCACCACTTCCGCAGGGTGGACGAAGCGACGGGGCAGCTCCTGGGCGCGCTCTCTGACGTGCAGGCCGCGCGGGTGTGCGCGCTGCTTGCCTCCGCGGGTTGCGACGTCGATTACCAGTCGTTCCCGACCATGGGCCATTCGATGCACGGCCAGGATCCGCGGCTCTTCGCGGACACGCTCGCCCGCTGGGCCGCAACCCTTCCCAAACCGCTGTAGCCCCGGATCCTCCCGCCGTAGGTTCCTAAGGCGGCGCCTGCAGGAGGCTCGAACAGCGTCGTCGTGGCCCGCCTGGCAACGCTCTGCGCCGTGCCGACGAAGGCAGCGCCTGGAGCTTCCCATGCAGCGACCATGCGCATCGACGCTGTCGCCTGCGTCCACTCCGCTCCTTCGACGCACAGCGAAGCGCCTCGCGCCTTTGGCTGCACCCCGCCCGCGCAAAGCCCTTCGGTATCCTTCCGCCGTGAGCGAATCTTTCTTTCGGCTGACGCCCGAGTGGGTGCTGCGCGCTGTCGAGGCGGGCGGCTTCCGCCCGACAGGGCACACGACGGCACTCACCTGCCTCGAGAATCGTGTGCACGACGTGCGCCTCGAAGACGGATCGCACGTCGTCGTCAAGTTCTACCGGCCTGGACGCTGGAGTCGCGAAGCGATCCTCG
The DNA here is from genome assembly GCA_003520425.1 of Deltaproteobacteria bacterium. Classification (GTDB taxonomy): domain Bacteria; phylum Myxococcota_A; class UBA9160; order UBA9160; family UBA9160; genus UBA9160. The sequence goes on along the minus strand of DOUU01000410.1, from coordinate 2,294 downwards.
AGGAGCATGCCTTCCTTGCGGCGCTCCGGGAGGCGGAGATTCCCGTGTGTGCGCCGCTCGAGTTTCGCGACGGCGCGACACTCCATGAGGTCGAGGGCATCTACTATGCGGTCTGGCCGCGCGCGGGCGGACGCTCGCCGGCCGAGCTCGCGGACGAAGAGGTCGCGATCCTGGGCCGGCTCTTGGCCCGGATCCACAACGTCGGCGCCACGCTTCGCGTGCATCATCGGCCCTCGCTTACCGCAGCGAGCTTTCTGCGCGAGCCCCTGGCTTTCCTGGAGGAGAAGGACTTCCTTCCTGCGAGCTGCGCGAGGCGCTACCGGGCCGCAGCGGAGGAAGTGGCCGCGATCTATGAGGCGTGGAGCGAAGGCGTTCCGCTCCACGCCATCCACGGCGACTGTCACTTCGGAAACCTCCTGCACGGAAGGGAGGGATGGTTCTTTCTCGACTTCGACGATTTCGTTCTCGGCCCGGCGGTGCAGGATGTGTGGATGCTCCTTCCCGGCCGCGACCGCGAGGGGGAGAGACAGCGCGAACTTTTGATCGATGCCTACGAACAGTTCCGCAGCTTTGACCGCCGCTGGCTGCGTCTTGTGGAACCGCTTCGGGCACTGCGTTTCGTGCGCTACGCGGCCTGGATCGCCCGGCGCTGGAGCGATCCGGCCTTCCCGTCGGCGTTCCCCCATTTCGGGACAGGCGAGTATTGGGAGAATGAGACGCGCGACCTCGAGGAGCAGCTCACCCTGATCGCGCGGAGCGGCAAGGGTCCGGCGGGCCCGGCTGGGCGGCAGGCCGCAGCGTCGTCGCCCGAGCTCACGAACAAGGACTTCTTCTGGGACCTCTAGAAGCGAGACGCGGCCGCCCGGATACCCAGGCGGCCGCGCGCATCGGTGCAAGCTCAGCCGGCTTTCGAGCTCCGCGCCGCGGCGCACCGAGGCTCCGAGAGCCATAAAGACCAGCGTGGTCGGGTACCCCTTCCCCGAGAGACCCAGACCTCGTCCGATTGAGGTGCAACTCATGTGCCGGCCTTGAGGCGGTCTGGAAATCGCCCAACGTCAGCGCTGTCCTAGTAGGGCGCGGATTTCCTCTTGCATCTTGGAAAAGAACTTCCTCGCCGAGGCAAGACGTTCCCCTCGAGACTGTGGCAACCTTCCGCGATGCTCACCTGCCTTGATCACGTCGTCGTTGCGGTCTCGGACCTCGAGATCGCAACGGAGACCTATCGGATGCTTCTCGGCCGACCCCCCTCCTGGCGGGGGACACACCCCACGCTCGGCACCGCAAACGCGCTCTTTCGCCTTTCGAACACCTACCTCGAGCTCTTGGCACCCGGTGGCAGCGGGAGACTGGCCGATGCCCTCAGGAGCCGCCTCGCCCTCGAGGGGGAAGGCATCCTGGGCCTGGCCTTCGGCACGTCCGACGCGTCGGCCTGCGCGGCGGAGCTTCGGGCCAGGGGGCTCCCCGCAGCAGAGCCTGCAGAAGGGATGGGCCGCGACTCTTCGACGGGAGCCGAGCGCGCCTGGCGAAGCGTCCTTCTCCCCACGAGTGCCACGCGGGGAATCGTCCTTTGCGCCGTCGAGCATCGCTCGCCGCCCGAGGCGCTCCCGCTCTCCGTCCCGGACAGCCCAGCAGGGGAGACGATCTCCGGGCTCGACCACGTCGTCATAGCGAGCGCCGACCTTGACGCTGCGGCGGCCCTCTATCGCGACGGGCTCGGGCTCCGGCTGGCCCTCGATCGCCGCTTCGAGCGGCGCGGGCTGCGTCTTCTCTTCTTCCGTGTGGGTGGCGTGACAGTCGAGCTTGCCGGCCAATTCGCTGGGGCACCGGACAAGGCGGAGCCCGACCGTGCGACCGGGCTCGCCTGGCGCACCGAGGACGTGGCGGCCGCACGGGCCAGGCTTGCGGCGGCCGGCTTCGAGGTGTCCGAGGTGCGCCAAGGACAGAAGCCCGGCACGCGCGTGTGCACGGTCCGCCGGGAGACCCATGGGGTGAGCACCCTTCTCATCGGTCCCGACCCGCAGACCGCGCCGGGGCCGAGCGCGCGCTAGACTTCGCAAATGAACGCAGCGCCTCTCGCGCGCAAGGACGCGTTTCCCGACGAGATCGAGGGAGCGATCCTGCGCTTGAAGCGCGAGCGCAACGCCATCGTGCTCGCGCACTACTACCAGGAATCCGAGATCCAGGACTTGGCCGACGTGGTCGGCGACTCGCTCCAGCTCGCCCGCGCCGCCCAGAAGGCGGACTGCGAGGTCATCGCGTTCTGCGGCGTCCACTTCATGGCCGAGACCGCCAAG
>DOUU01000066.1 GCA_003520425.1 Deltaproteobacteria bacterium | reverse complement strand
GCGGCATGTGATCGCACCTCCTAGGTCTCCGGTGGATAGAACTGGCGCGCGAAAAGCCGGTACTTCCCGATCGGGCCGTCGCCGGGAACTAGCGCGGGCTTGGAGAGCCGCCGCTTGTGCGCCCAGATCGGGAGGTCTTTCTTCACGTCGTCGACGATCGCCGCGAGGAAGCGGTCCATCCACGCCAGGCCACCTTCCACCGTTGTGCACACCGTAAAGTCGACCGTCTCCGCGTCCACCTGGTTCGAGAGAAGGATTATGCGGGCGTGGATGCCGAGCTGCTCGATGCGGAGGTCGGTGATCGCGTAGCCGAGGCCGTAAACGAGGGTGTCGAAGCGCTGCGCGATGCCGTCTTTGTTGAAGCCAAAGCGCGAGCGCATCACCGGGCCGTCGACGTCGACCTCGAAGGGCGTCACGTCGGTGTAGCCGTGCACCGCGAGGAAGTGGCGGCGGTCGACGCCGTTCTCCGCGACCTCGAGCACGTGGCCCGGGAAGCGCAGCGTCGCGCTGGCGACCGGCGACCAGCCGTCCATGCCAGGATCGGGGATCCCCCAGGCCGGCGGCGCGTGGGTGGCGCTGTAGTGGACAAGCAGCGCGCCGTGGATCTCGCGCAGCGGCCACGTGCGCGCGCTGGCGTAGATGCCGGGCGCGGGCCCGTCGTCGGCGCCGACGCACTTCCCGGTGGCATCCCAGTGCAGCGCGTGGAACGGGCAGCGCAACGCCTCGCCGACCACGCGACCGCCGTGGCCGAGGTGCGCGCCGAGGTGTGGGCAGTGCGCGTCGAGCACGCCGACGGAGCCCGCCTCGGTGCGGAACGCGACCACGTCGCGGCCGCACACGCGCCGAGCGAGGACGCCGCCGGGCTGCAGGTCGCTCGCCATCGCGAGGTAGAACCAGCCTTCGGGAAACGCGGGGACGCCCGGCTCGCGATCGCCGCCGAGAAACGGCATCCCTAGCGCTCTGTTGCGTTGCCGCCGCTCGCGAGCGCGCGGACCTTCCGCCTGGGGGAAAATCGGTGCATCGAGCTCTCCTCCCGGCTACACGCGGTATCGCCGTCGAATCGTAACCTCAGGCGTCCGCCTGGACCTGGGAGACGCCTACTTCGCGGATCTCTTTCTCGCCGACCGCTTGGCATCGGGAACCCTGCACCTGGGTCTGGTGTCATTTTGACATAGTCTGTATAAGTGTCCATTCCTTGAGTCGATCGACCCTCGGCGGCGGGTCGCAGCCGAGGCGTGGTCGGTCGCCGCGGGTGGCAGCGAGGACTGCGAAGAGCGGGCTTCGCGCGGTTATGTAGAAAGCAGCAAAAAAGGAACTCCATGTCGCAGAAGACTCCCCTCCGTGTCTTCCAGTTCGCCACCGGCAACGTTGGTTCCGAGATGGTGAAGCGCATCGTCCAGCATCCCGATCTTGAGCTCGTGGGGCTGTACTGCTACACGCCGGAAAAGGTCGGCCGCGATGCGGGCGAGATCGTCGGCATCGCGCCGCTCGGAGTGAAGGCGACCGACCGCCTTGTCGACGTGCTTGCGGCGAAGCCGGACGTCGTGAACTTCAACGGCGTGTGGCCGGACATCGACGTCTTTTGCACGCTGCTCGAGAACGGAATCAACGTCGTGACGACCTCGGACTGGATCACCGGCCACCACCGAAACCGCAACCATCCGCATCAGTCCGGGAAGAAGCCGACTGAGCTGATCGAGGCCGCCTGCCAGCGCGGTGGCGCGACGTTCTACGGCACGGGCATGAATCCCGGTCTTGCGCAGATTCTCTCTGTCGTCGCGACTGCGGGCATGGGCCGCGTCGACCACGTGACCGTGCTCGAGACCGTCGATGTCTCGTGCCACCACTCCATCGATACATGGAAGAACGTCGGCTACGGACGACCCGTCGACGATCCCGAGGTACCGGGCCTCCTGGAGAAGGGCTGCACCGTGTTCGCCGACTCGATCTACATGATGGCAGACTGCCTCGACGTCGAGATTGAAGACGTGGTCTTCGAATGCAAGCTCGGCGCCTGCACCGAGGACGTCGACCTCGGCTGGTGGAAGCTCCCGAAAGGCTCCGTCGGCGGGAGCCTTGCCAAGTTCAAGGGCCTCGTCGGCGGTAAGCCGAAGATCGAGGTGCACCTCGAATGGCAGATGACGCCGAAGACCGAGCCACATTGGAAGATCCGCGGATGCTACATCACGACGATCCAGGGCGACCCGATGATCATCAACCGCCACATGATCCTTCCCGCCACGGGAACGCCGCATACGCTCATGAACGCCGACTACTTCGCGTCCCTCGGCATGACCATCACCGGGATGCCGGCGCTGAACGCAATGCGGTTCGTATGCGAGACGAAGCCGGGCCTCTTGACGAGTGCGGATCTGCCGCTGCGCGCGTTCGCGAGCCGGTTCCACCAGGTCTAGCGGACCGGCGATCGGTGGATCGCGAAGCAATGATCCGGAACCTCCCGGGTGAACCAGTGGTTGACGAACCAGCCCCAGGTTCCGCTGTTGGCGCTGGAGAGGCTGCAGCCGAGCCGGCGTGGTGATTCCCTCAGCGTGCCAACGTTTGGAGACGAGGACCCGAGAATGCCCAGGGCCATCCGTACCTCGCCGGCCGCCACCCGAAGACGCCGCTAGCCTCGCCGCTCTACGCGGATTTCGAGGGCTTGCCGCTGCTCCTCGTCCAGGTGGCAGCGCCGAGATCCTGCTCGATGACGCCGGGCGCGTCGTCGAGCGAGCCCGAGCGGGCCGGCGTCGAAGACGCGCTCCGCGTCTGACAGGACATGATCCACGTCTGGCACGCGTTCGCGGGGATCCTGCCCGAAGGGCAGCGGGCCGTGGAGGAGACGGCAGTCTTCCTCGAGAAGCGCCTGACCTGACGCCAGGCAGCCGCCGCCCCCTCCCTCGCTCACAGGCCCTCGCCGGCGAGCGCGCCGCCCAGCGTCGGATTGGTTCCGTCGTCGATACTCCGGTTGCGCAGGCGCGCAGCCTTGCGCCACGAGTCGCCTTCCGGGGGCAGTATCCAGAAGCGGTTCTCCCGGATCGCCGCGAGCGTCCGCTCGGCGAGCACGCGCGGGTTCGCGCCCAGCGAGGCCATGTTGCTCACCGCGGCCTCGAGCTGCTTCGTCTCCTCGGGAAGATCCTCCACGGCGTCGCGTTTCAGGTGAGGCGGACGGTTGCGCTCGGCATGGAAGATGCGCGTTCTCACGAGCTCCGGACAGAGGACGGAGACCCCGACCGGACAGCCCGGGCGCAGCGCGAGCTCGTGGTAGAGGCTCTCGGAGAGCGCCACCGCTGCGTGCTTGCTCATGAAGTGGGCGGCCGTCAGCGGGCCGGTCGTGAGCCCCGCCATCGAGGCCGTGTTGACCACGNNCGTGTGCGGGCTCGTTCTGCTCGAGCAGGATCGGGACGAAGGTGCGAAGGCCGTGGATCACGCCCCAGACGTTGACCCTAAGGACCCACTCGTAGTCGTTCAGGGACGTCCCCCAGGTCGTGCCGCCGCAGAAGACGCCCGCATTGTTGCANNACAATGTGGATCTTCCCGAAAGCCGAACGCGCGTCCTCGGCGAGCTTGCGGACCGCGTCGGCTTGCGTGACGTCGCACGCGAAAGCGGCGGCCTCGATGCCGTCGGCCGCGATCCCGTCACGCGCCTCGCGGAGCGCATCTGCCTCGACGTCAGCGAGCACGACCTTCATGCCCGCAGCTCCGAACGTCTGCGCCATGGCGCGGCCGATCCCGCTGGCCGCGCCTGTGATTACGGCGACCTTCTCCTCGACGACCTCCATCCGCTTGCTCCTCCCCGTTCCTTTGCGATCGCTCAGTATGAATCGCACGTCGGACCCACGGAGCGCCTCGCATCTGTTCGTCGCGGGACGCCGGGGGTCATGAGCCCGCGCTGCCTGCCGGGTGACACCCAGGCCATATCGGACAGTCCCGTCTTGTGGTCCCTAGGGTGAACTATT
>DOUU01000334.1:27872-28096 GCA_003520425.1 Deltaproteobacteria bacterium | reverse complement strand
TCGAGTCCTGCCCGGGGAGCCATGCAACTTAAAATCCCGGCACTTAGCATCAGCACAGCCCTCATGATGATTCTCCTATCAAGGTCTTTTCTCTTTCTCCCCTGCCTGCAACCGGCTGCATCGGGCGGCAACCGCGCCGGCCCGACGGCCCCAGACGGCCCGACTCCGCACCCATCCAACAATCGCGTCCCATTCGTTACACCGGAGACCCAGCGCGCTGAACA
>DOUU01000334.1:25177-27851 GCA_003520425.1 Deltaproteobacteria bacterium | reverse complement strand
TTGGCTCAGGAATCCCGGCTCCAGGTCTTTCGCCTGTTGGTGCAGGCAGGACCCAAAGGGCGGGCGGTCGGCGAGATCGCCGAAGCGCTTGGTCTCCCCGGTCCCACGCTTTCCTTCCACCTAGCCCAGTTGAAGAGCGCCGGGCTTGTGCGGTGCCAACGCGAGGGACGCTCGCTCATCTACTCCGCCCACTACGAGGCAATGAGCCACCTTGTCGCTTACCTGCTCGAGAACTGCTGCGGCGNNGCTGCGCTGCGCCGTCGCAACCATCGACTCCTGCGAGACGCAGGCCCCGCGGAGCCTCCATCCGCTACCTCAAAGAAGGAGATCGTCATGAAGCGTCTGCACATTCACGTCGCCGTTAAAGACCTGGCGGATTCGGTCCGCTTCTACTCCACGCTCTTCGGCGCCCGTCCGAGCGTGCTCGAAGCCGACTACGCAAAATGGATGCTGGACGATCCGCGCGTCAACTTTGCGATTTCCAAGCGGCGACAAGCGGCCGGCCTCGATCATCTGGGGCTCCAGGTGGAGAGTGAGGGAGAACTCCACAAGGTGGCCGAGCAACTTCGCGCGGCGGGCCAAGAGGTCCTGGAACAGAAAGATGCGGCTTGCTGCTACACGCGCTCTGACAAGGCTTGGGTGACGGACCCGCAGGGGCTTCGCTGGGAGTCGTTCCGCACATTCGGTGCGCTCACGACGTTCGGCGAGGATCTTCCGCCGCCCGATAGTGGCGCACGAGATGTCTCCTCTGTGGAGACACGGACCGGCTCGTCGGAAGCACGGGCGGATGCCCAGCCAGCGGCCCGCTGCGGCGCAGGCACCGAGTCCAAGGGCCGGGCCTGCGGGGCGTCCAGACAAGAAGAAGCGGTGGCGAAGCCGGACGTGCATACGGTCGTGCGGGAGCGATACGGCACGATCGCGCGAGCAGGCGCACCCGTTCCAGAGGCGGGTCGCGGTGGGCCGCGGCCGGAGGACACGGCTGCTCGACTCGGCTACGACCACGCTGCGGTGGAGGCGGTACCCGACGGCGCGAACCTGGGGCTCGGCTGCGGCGCGCCCCTCACCATCGCGGCGCTCCAACCCGGGGAAACCGTGCTCGATCTCGGCTCCGGGGCGGGATTCGATGCATTCCTGGCCGCCCGCGAGGTTGGCCCCACGGGCCATGTGATCGGTGTCGATATGACGCCGGAGATGCTTGAGCGGGCGCGGCGCAACGCCGCGAAGGGCGGCTACCAGAACGTAGAGTTCCGGGAGGGGCGGATCGAGTCTCTCCCGGTGGAGGACAAGAGCGTTGATGTCGTGATCTCCAACTGCGTGATCAATCTCGTTCCCGACAAGGCGGCGGTCTATCGGGAGGTCGCGCGAGTTCTGCGTCCGGGAGGTCGCGTCATCATCAGCGATATCGTGCTTGAACGGCCCCTTCCTGATTGCATCGCTTCGAGCGTCGCCGCCTATACGGGCTGCGTCGCAGGAGCCGCGCTACGCGAGGACTATCTGCAAACCGTGAGAAGCAGCGGCTTGGTGGATGTGAAGGTCGTGAGCGACAAGAACTTCGGCGAACTCGCGGCGACGATGATCCCCGAGGACCTGCGGGAGCAGGCAGCCAAGCTCGGGATCGACGTGAAGGAGGTTGGCGCCACGGTTCGATCCCTGACCATTTCCGCGCTCAAGCCCGGCGCGACTGAGGCAGCTCCCCGGGGGCGCAGTGCAAGCATTCGGGCCTAGGCCCTAGGTTCGAAACCTCATGGGAAGAGTCCCGGCAGAGTTCAGCGCTAGCCAGCGCATCGCTGCGGAAGCCATTGGCACGGCGTTTCTTCTCGCCGCCGTGGTTGGATCTGGAGTTATGGGCGAGCGCCTCGCGGGCGGCAACGTCGCCTTGGCGCTTCTTGCCAACACCCTGGCAACAGGGGCGGCGCTCGTTGCCCTGATCGTGAGCTTGGGTGGGGTTTCCGGCGCGCACCTCAACCCCGCAGTCACTCTGGCGGCTCTGGCTCGCGGGAATTTGTCTCGGCGGGAGGTTCCAGGATACATCGTCGCCCAGCTTGTCGGCGCGATCGTTGGCGTTGTGCTTGCACACCTGATGTTTGAACTCCCGGCCCTGTCGGTCTCCCAGCACGTTCGGAGTGGTCCAGGCCAGCTCCTGAGTGAGTTCGTAGCCACGTTCGGGCTGGTGACAGTCATCGTCGGCACTTCCCGATGCCGGCCGGCGGCTGTCCCTTTTGCGGTTGGCACCTATATCAGTGCCGCGTACTGGTTCACGGCTTCGACCTCGTTCGCCAACCCCGCGGTGACGATCGCCCGGTCCCTCTCGGACACCTTCGCAGGCGTTCGGCCCATAGACGTTCCAGGATTCCTGCTCGCGCAGGCGTGTGGAGCCGCTGCGGCGGTGTGGATTGCCGCTCGCGTTCTCGATCCCGTGCCCGCAGACGCGCCGCGGGCTCCGCAGGAGGTTCGTTGCGATGAAGCAATACGGGGTCCTCTTCCTCTGCACAGGGAACTCCGCCCGGAGCATCATGGCCGAGGCGATCCTGAATAAACTGGGAAGCGACCGTTTCCAGGCGCTGAGCGCCGGAAGCCACCCGAAGCCCAAGGTTCACCCCCTGACGCTTCGGTTGCTTCAGCAGCACGGCTACGATGTCACGGGCTTTCGAAGCAAGAGCTGGGACGAGTTCGC
>DOUU01000334.1:0-25101 GCA_003520425.1 Deltaproteobacteria bacterium | reverse complement strand
TGACGGCACATTGGGGCGTCGAGGATCCGGCGGCGTTCAAAGGTCCAGAAGAAGCACAGTTCGCATTGTTCAGGCGTATCTACGTAGAGCTTGAGCGAAGGATTCGCCTCTTCCTAGCGCTTCCACTCGGGTCGCTCGATCGGCTGAGCTTGCAGCGCGAGTTGGACACGATCGGAAAGGGCGGACGCTGATTCAACCTGCCTGCCGCTAGCGTTGCAGGTTGCGCGCCCGCCGCGATTCTTGCTGGATGTCCATCATACAAGCCACTGGAACGGCTGGATAAACGTGCGACCGTCGTCGGTGAGGCAAGTGCCATGGGCCATAATCACGGCTGTGGGATCCTAAGCTAGCGCCCTGCGTAGCGCGGCGCGGGCGGCCCGCCGAACGAAGCTCAAGCGCCACTCCCGGGGCGCGATACCGCAGGGCTCCGTGATTCGCCAGAGACGCGCCATCGCGCTTCTTCGCAATCCTCCATGCCCCGTCAGGCCGACCCTCACTACCTAAAAGCCGCCCGGTCACCCATGCCGTGGTGGCGGATCCAGATGGGAACAACGGCGGGTTCATGAGTTCACTGGATGAGAGCCGCCGGAACTGGCCGCCGAAGGAGTCCCCCGCACCCCGGCCGAGCCCGTGCACGCCTCCCTAACCGCCCTTCGTATTCTGGAACGGCGGCCCCGCGACGCAGCCGCTGGGTCCTTGCGGTGGAGCACCTTGCTCGCAGCGAACGACATGAGGATGTCTCCCACGTATCGCCGTGTCTTAGGAGGACTCTTGAACGCCGGACCCCCAAAGCCGAGTGGTCTGGCTCCGGGTGGTCATGCGGCGCTGCGGGCAGCCCGGAGGAGTTGTGCGGTGTCGTACTCGCGGTGGAACGCCAGGCGGTGACAGAGCTGTTCGTCACCAAAGCGTCAAGGCGCGAACCAAGACGATCCTGAAGAATCACGAACCCGTCCTGGCTTCGTCATGACGGAGGGCTACCTCTACATCGAACGGTGGGGGTGGTATGTCCTTCGATTCGCCGGGCGTACCGGGACCGTACCCGTCCAATCGCGCGGCGACGCGTTGCGCCGCGAGGTCCCCGCTTCGCCTATGGCTCGCCCGGCTGGTCTGGGCGGTGCACCTCGGTGTCGTGGCCTTCTTTGCATTCGGGTGGCTCCTCCCCTGGCGCTCGGCCCTGTGGGGGGTTGCAATCGGCGTCCCAACTCTGCAGCTCACGTGGAGGCTGATGGGTGATCGTTGCCCCCTCACCTGGCTGGAGCAAGCGCTCCGCGGGAATCACGCGATCGGGCCGGCACCTCCGGACGATCGCGAGGGCCCGCCGAACTTCGTCACACGTCTTCTGACGGCAATCCTCGGCCGGGCCGTTTCGCAGCGCGCGTCGGATCGTCTCGTGAACAGGGTCGCTTGGTCCGGCTTTTCGATCGCCGTCTTGCGACTGGCTTTCTAAGGGGACCGTGAGTGCGATGCCCGGCCCTCGGCCCGGGCTGGGGGAGAAACGCGAGATGAATACACCCTCGATGCTCAACTCACTGAAGGAGACGGTTGTCGCAGTTGTCCATTCGGCCGGCGAAAGGAACGGCCTAGGCGGCGTACTCGACTTTGCTAGAGGGGCGCCGCTCCTCACCGTCTGCTTCCTCCTCCTCGGGTTCACGGCCGCGGTCCTAGCGCTCCGCGGGCTAGGCCGGGTGCCGCTCGCGCTGCGCGCCGTCGCCTGGAGTGCACCCTTCTCGCGCCGCCTCTCCCACTGGGTTGGATCGCGCGCCTACCTCGGCGACGCCTTCTTTCTCGCCGATGGTGCGCAGCGCCGGTGGCTCGAGCGCCGACGGGCCGGCCTTGAGCGCCTTGCGGCGACCCTGCGGGAGCGCGCGCCTCGCTCGATCGATTGGGGAAAGTCGATCCAGGAGAGCTTCTCTGACCTTCGCTTCACCGACGCCAACCGCGTGCCCTTTCGCTTCGCCCGTGTAATGCGCGAAACCTTCGACCTCTCGACGGTCGTCACCGCTTCCCGAGGGCCGCGACTTTGTGACCTCGATGGACGCTGGAACCTCGACGTGAGTGGCTCCTATGGCGTCAATGTGGCGGGTTACGAGACCTACAAGGAGTGGATGGAGCGTGGACTCGAGCGGGTAAGGGACCTGGGTCCCGTCCTCGGGCCGCTCCATCCCTGCGTGGCGGAGAACATTGAGAGCCTCCGCGCCTTCTCGAAACTCGACGAGGTCTCCTTCCATGCCAGCGGCACCGAAGCGGTGATGGCGGCGGTTCGCCTGGCGCGCTTCAACACGGAGCGTCGGCTCATCGTGTGCTTTGCCGGGGCGTACCACGGCTGGTGGGATGGGGTCCAGCCGAGCCTTGGCAGTGAACGCGCAATCACCGACTGCCTCACGCTTAGGGATATGAGCCCAGCGTCCCTCGAGCTGATCAGGCGCCGCGCGGGAGAGATCGCGGCAGTGCTCGTAAATCCGGTGCAGTCCTTCCACCCGAACGCACCTCCGCCAAACGACGCCGTTCTTCTCACGAGCAGCGTCCGCAAGGCTGAGGGCACGACCACCGAGTACGGCCGCTGGCTCCGCTCGCTGCGTGAGGTCTGCACGGCAGCCGCCGTGCCGCTCCTCTTCGATGAGGTCTACAGCGGATTCCGGCTCGCCGTGGGCGGCGCCCAGGAGTACTTTGGAGTCCAAGCGGACATGGTGGTTTATGGGAAGACAGTGGCCGGCGGCATGCCGATCGGCGTGGTCTGCGGTCGCCGCGAGCTCATGCGACGGTTTGATCCCGAAAGGCCGATGCGCATTGCCTACGTGATCGGCACCTTCTCCGCACACCCGGTCGTGATGAGCACGATGAACGAGTTTCTCCGCTGGGCCTCGAAGCCCGATACGGCAGACCTCTATGCGCTCGCGAACCGCCGTACCGCCGATTGGGCAAGCGAGACGAACCGTGCGCTCGATGCGGCTCGCCTTCCGCTCCGCGTCGTCCACCTCGGAACGATCTGGACGCTCGAATTCACGGCCCCTGGCCGCTATCACTGGCTCCTGCAGTACTACCTGCGGGCGCAGGGAGTGACGCTAAGCTGGGTCGGGACCGGGCGCTGCCTCATGAGTCTCGATTTCCAACCCAGCGAGTATGCAGAGCTTACCCAGAAACTCCTGTCCGCAGCCCTGAGCATGAAGCAAGACGGGTGGTGGATCGGCGAAGAGGAAGAGCCGGGCTTTATCCGCCGCATGAACCGGCGGCTTGCGAGCGAGCTTCTGGGCAGCCTCGTCCGCTTCCCGCGGGCAGCATCCGCGTTCTACAGGGAGGTGATGCGACGCAAGCGCGACGACCACGTCGCCTCCCACAGCCACCTTGTGAACCGGATCGGCCACCTCCTGAGCTCTTCAGCTTTCCTTAGTTGCTACTACCTGGTCCTCCGGGATCCCGTCTCGGCCATGTGCATTGGTCTTCCGGCGCTCTTCGTGCGCCAGATCGGGCACGCGATCTTCGAGCCGCCGTGCCACGATAAGGAGAAGCTTCTCCTGGGGTTCACCACACGCAGCAAGACTCTCGTTGTCGGAGCCTATCTCCTGATCCCGATCCTCCACCTCGCCTTTGCGGGCTCCCTTTCGCGCCGCTCGATCCTCGAGCTCGTGCCGACGGTGGCGCAGGAGTGGCTCGTCCTCACCATCGCCGTCGTCCTCGGCCACGTGGCGATGCTCGCGTTTACCCACGGCCTGCGAAATGGCCTGGTGTGGCTCGTGAAGCTCGTCACCGATCCCATGACGGATCTCCTCACGTACACCGCTCCAGTCGCGCGGGCGCTTCGCTCCCGGATCATCGCCCGGCCGCAGCCCGGGGTGTAATGACCTTCGGGGGTGTTCTCATCCTCGCCCTCTGCCTTGGCCTTGAGCGCGTGGCCTACGCCTGGATATGGAATCGACCGGCGGCCTTCCGGGCCCTCTGCGCGCGGCTCCCCCTCGCAGTCTGGCAGTCTCCCGTGGACGCGCTCCATCACCTCTTCTGGGCCTTCAAGGCACTCCAGGCTCTGACTTTTTTTTCCTGGTGCTGGATATGGGGCGACGGCTCGGTCCGGCCCTCGGCATCGGGCCTCGCTACGTTTTTTGGGCTCGCGCTCCTTGGGATCGGGCAGGTCTTGAACCTGGGTGTCTTCTATCGGCTCGGAAAGACGGGAGTCTTCTACGGCAACCGCTTCGGCTACCCCGTGCCGTGGTGCAGCCGATTTCCATTTTCCGTGCTGAGGCATCCCCAGTACGTGGGGACCGTGCTCTCGATCTGGGGGTTCTTCGTCGTGATGCGCTTCCCCCACCGCGATTGGGTCCTGCTTCCCCTCCTTGAGACGGCCTACTACGCCGCAGGAAGCTACTTCGAGCAGTAGGCGGGCCCGGGGTTGCTGGCCGGTCGAGTCCGCAACCCGCTGCACGAGCACGCGAGGCAGCCGCTCGCATAGGCTCGCAAGCAACCAGGCCACAAACCAGCCCCTCTCTGGTACTCCGTAGCCCGCGCGCCTCGCTAGAACACGAGGCGCTCAATCCGCGGCCAGACGCGGCTCGTGGTCGCGATGGCGACTGTCTTTCGATAGTGGCGGACGAGCTCCCGCGTTTCGCTCGCCCAGGTTGATTCCTCTGCTCTCTTGCGAGCAAGCCGCGCGTGAAAGCGGCGCTTCGCAGGGTGCTCGAGGAGGGAAGTCACGGCGGCGAGGAGGTCCCGTGGATCGCCAGGGTCATAAAGGAGACCCGTCTCCTCGTGGACCACGAGGTCGGGGATTCCTCCCGCGCGCGCTGCCACGACGGGACAGCCCGCGCTCATCGCCTCAAGCACCACGAATCCGAGCGTCTCCGTGCGCGAGGGCATCAGGAAGAGGTCGGCGCTCGCGAACGCCGCAGCCAGCTCCTCGCCGCGCAGGTAGCCCACGAAGTTTGCGCGGCGGCCCGCGAAGGTCCGCTCGATTGCGGCGCGAGCGGGGCCGTCGCCCACAAAGGCCAGCGTGGCGTCAGGATGGGCATCGAGCACCGGCAGCAGCGACTCGAGGTTCTTCTCGGGAGAGAGCCGGCCTACAGACAGCAGAAGGGGTCCTGTGACGGGACGGCCCGCGAGACGCTCGCGCATCTCGAGCGAACGGCGCCGCGGGTGGAAGAGCTCGGTATCAACGCCTCCCCGCCAGATCCCGACCCCCTCGATGCCGTGGGCGTGGAGGTCCTCCCTTGTGAAACGCGAGGGGCAAAGGTTCAGGTGCGCGAGGCCATGCACGCGGCGAAGGAAGGGCCAGATCGCAGGCTCCAGGAAGCTGAGACTGTAGTCCTTCAGGTAGCGCGGGAGATCCGTGTGGAAGGAGGCGACGATCGGAATCCGAAGAAGAGTTGCCGCAAGGGCGCCCCACAGCCCAAGGCACGCCGGGTTCACCACGTGCACGAGGTCGGGGCCCCAGCGGAGAAGACGAAGCACGATGCGCGGATCGGGCGCCGAGATGCGGATCTCCGGATAAGGTGGCAGCAGAATACCAGCGATCCGCTCCACCTCGGCCCCGCCGTGCTCCGGCACCGAGCCTGCAGGAGCGAAGATGCGCACCTCGTGACCTTGGGATATGAGATGCTCGATCGTGTACCGCAGCCGGTTCGTGATGCCATCAATCTTTGGCAGGAAGACCTCGGTAAAGAGCGCGATCCGCATGCGTCCCTCCTCAAGGGGGAAGGGCTCAGTCACGACGCAGGGAGAGCGTAGTTGCCCTTGCGTTCCCTTCGGCCACACGAAGGCGGCACCTTCGACACGGAGTTGCGAAGCTTCGATTCCACCATTGCGGCAGATCGGTGACGAGCCGGAGACGGTTGCAGGTGGCCGTGGGGCAGGCATGTGCGCGGGTCTGGAAGCTCCTGTGCTGCACCACAAAGCAGCCTGCCGGCGCCAGCGGTCGGAGAGTGGTGCCTCTGTCGGATGGCGGGGATTCGAAGCCTGAGGCGTACGCTGCGGGGAGGAGCCTTGGCCTTAAGCCCTGATTGGGCCGAAAGGAGCTTCCAATCCTTGATACGCTCGCATGCGCAACTCGTCTGCATTCAACAGGTAGTGACACTTATTTGCGTCTTTAGTCTGGAAGAAGGCGGCCGATCTCCCGCCGAACTTGGGGACTCTGCCTGAGGGCCGTCTTCCTTAGAAGGGACGTCCACCCGCAATCATGTAACGCCAGAAGCGACGCGGCTCACCCAGCACGAAGTTTCCGCTCGCCTTGTGCTGGACGGAGGCATTGTCCCATACGAGGACGTCGTGATCTTGCCAGTGGTGCTCGCAATACGGCGCACTCGCTTCGGCATGGTCCTGCAGTGTCTGAAGCAGCGCGCGTCCCTCCTCGAGGGGCAGACCCTCCACGTGCTTTGCTCGATCGAGGTCGAGGAACAGAGAACGCGTCTTTGCGACAGGGTGGGTGCGAACCAGGGGGTGGGAGACCTCCTCCAACACGTCGGCCGGTCCCCGGGCTGATCTTCTCGGTGGAAAGGCTTCTTCGTTGTTGTACGCGTAGATCACCCGAAGCGCCACCAGGCGCTCCCGGGTCGCTGCATCCAGCAGGTTGTAGGCCACGCGCATGTCGAGGAAACAGGTAGGACCGCCGCCGCTCGGCGGAAGCTCTCGGGCGTGCAACACCGTAGCGCTTGCGGGTTCTGCAGTGTACGTGTCGTCGCAGTGGAAGGTCTCAAAGAGACCGGGGCGTCGATCGTCGAGACCGCCGTAGGAGCGGCCGCCCAGTTTCTCGCGCATCTGGTCGGTCATGATGAACCCGGAGTCGATCACCTGGCGGAGCTGATCGTAGCGAATGGCATTCCCGTCTTTCGTGCGAGCGACAGGGTCCTTGATCGGACCGAAGAGGCGCGCCATCGACTGGAGCTCCGCGTCCTGCAGTGCACGGCCCATCCGGAGACAGAGTACGGCATGCTGCGCGAGGGCTGCGCGAAGAGCGGCCGCATGGACCTCCCAGCGCCCAGGCTCAAGGCCGAGCACTTCGGATACGCCGAAGGCATCTCGGCACGCACGAATCTCGAACATCGACGCGCCAGCCTAGCGCACTTGGACCACCCTGATGTCGCTCTACTCGCCCCCAAAATGCGCGAGGGCCGGGAATTCGACGCGGCGAGAGAGAGCGGGCACGAAATGCGAGGAGTGCGGGCGGGGGCCCGCGTGCTGTCGTCGCTTGGGAACCCGGTCCCGCTTCCGGTCGGTCGAGTCGCCCCTAGGACTGCGACTCTCTGCGTGGCGGGACATGCAGAGGGTTTGCGACCACTGCCGCCGCATCCTCCACGAGGCGCCGTAGCTCGGGATCCAAGGCGGCATACTCAATCGCGAAGCCGTCTTCCACGTGCCGAACGACTTTACCCACGACCTCACAGGGAGAGTCCTCTCTCAAGAGGACAAAGACACGGACTTGGGACCCAAGGCGGGGCTGGACTGAGGTTTGTTTCAGCAATGCGCCGTTGTACGAGATATTGGCGAGAATTCCGGACCCGTCCTCGCGCCCAGACGAGTAGAGAATCTCGAAGTGAGTCCGGATGCGGGAGTCCCACCGCCTGTCTAACAACCACCGTTTCATGGGCTTCCCTGGCCGCACGGATCTCCGCCCGATTCCTCGGCAATCCTCGGCCGGCCCTTGAGCGCGAGGCGCAGGTAAGGGTGAATACACGAAGGAGGCGTGCCATATCAAAGCGCAAGGCCCACCTACAAGCGCACGGATCCCATGCCCGCGATGTGCCCAGTGTGTAAGGACGGGCCCTGGGTGGCCGAACCACCTTGGCGCGAAGACGAAAGGGAAATGCGGTCTACTCCAATGCCATCACACCGCGAGGTCTAGTGCGGCATTGCCGCTGGCGGCGCGTAAGAAAGCTTCTCCCGAATCAAAGTTGCCAAGTCGCTCTCGATCGGGTCCGGGATCGACGAGCTCAAAGTAGTGTTCGTACGTTGCCCGAGTGCGAGGATCATGCAGATCGAACAGGGCATCGTTCACGTCTCGCGCGGATTTTCGAGCCGAATAGCACAGGAAAAGGTGGAGGGCTCCTGAGGGGGACTCGGTAAAGGGGAGGCATGCGTAGGGTTACGCGGGCCGCACCAGCGCTTTATCGATCCGTCTGCCCTCCATCCTCAGGACCTGAAAGCGCCAGCCATCCCAAACGAACTCATCGCCGGTCTTGGGTACATGCCCCAGCTGGGCAAGCATGAAGCCGGCGAGCGTCACGAAATCTCCGGGAGGCGCGCGAAAGGCGTCAAGTCCCGCGATGTCGGACATGGAGATCGCGGCATCGATCAGAAGCGATCCATCTTTCTGGCGGGTTACCTTCGGCTCAGGTTCGACATCGATCTCGGGGAGATCCCCTGCCACCGCTTCCAGCAAATCCGTGCGCGTCACAAGCCCCTGGATGGTGCCATATTCATCGACGATCACCGCGGTATTGACGGGGGTCCTTTTGAAGAGATCGATGGCTCTTAGGATCGATGCTCCCTCGGGGACGACAAGGGGAGGTTTTAGCAACCTTACCAGATCCAGCGGAACCCCGGCGATAAACTGTTCCAACAAGTCCTGCTTGCGAACCACCCCGACCAACTCGTCGATCGAGCCGCGGCTCGCGAGGAGTTGAGCATATGGGCATTCACGGATCTTCCTCACCGTCAGATCCTTCGGTTCATCGAGATCGATCCATGCGATATCGGGTCGCGGCTTCATGATCGTTCGCACCGCTCGCTTCTCCAGATCCAGTACTCCCTCGACCATCTCTCGCTCCACTTTGTGTAATACACCCGACTTTTCCGCTTGGCGGATTAAGCTCTGGATGTCCTCGTCTGTCACCCGTCGCTCGAATCCAGGTCGCAACCCCATGAACCGAAGAATGAACTTTGTAGAGCGATCGAGCACCGATCCGATGGGCGCTGCCAACCTGGCAAGAAATGCCAAGGGGGTGGCGATACGAAGCGCAATGATCTCCGGCTCCTTAAGTGCGATCTGCTTCGGTACGAGTTCGCCAATGATGAGTGAAAGATAGGTAACGGCCAGGACGACGATGCCGATCGCCACGGGCTTGCCGTATGGAGCAATCACGGGGTACAGCTCGAACCACGCCCTGAGTCGGTCCGCTATGGTTGCGCCGCTCAACGCGCCAGCAAGAATGCCGATCAACGTCATGCCAATCTGTACTGCCGCGAGAAAGCGGCTCGGGTCCTCGGCAAGAGCCAATGCAATTCGCGCATTGGGACGACCGTCGGTAGCCAATTGTTCGAGCCGACTTCGGCGCGAAGACACGATGGCCATCTCGGACATCGCAAGAAATCCGTTAAGTATGAGCAGCAGGAGGACCAGGATGCCTTCAAAAATAACCATTTCACCAGTCTCGGGACTCGATTTACGCGACCTAGACCTGACCAACGCCGCGCACGATGGGTCAGGTCGCTCATGGCCAAGATAGCTCCGCCGGCACAATCATCATTACGGGATCTCGGAGCATTGCAAGCGTGGGATGCGGCTGATCCGGCTTGGTTCACAGGGGCCGAGAACTCACGAAAAGGGGGCGAACGCCAGCCATCTTGCACATTGCGTGGCTTAAGGGAGGACCCGTGGGAACGGGCGAACGAGCTAGAACCCCCCGTTATTGCTCGTCATTCCGCTCCCTTCTAAGCGACGGGCCGCAGGTTCGAGTCCTGCCCGGGGCGCCACGTTTGCGCCGGCGCGTGTTCCCGGCCGGTGCAAATTCTCGTTTGACACAGGCGAGCGTTGACCTGCCGTCCGGGGAGCGCGGGATCGTCTCTGAAGACACCCCGTGACGCCCTATCTGCCTCAACCGGCTGCTCCACGTGACTTTCTCTCACGACATCGCGTGACAGAGCCACTCTGGGAGCTTGTACGACCCCATTTGATCTGCGGGCTTAACGGGTTGCGATTCAGCCAGCCAAACAGGAGGGTGCTCGGAGCGCACCCTCCTGGCCAGCGGGGTGATTCGACCCTGATCTACTATTGGCCAATCTGCTTGCTGACCCCGTTCTCCTGCTGGTTCAGAACGTTCTGCTCCTGCTTCGTGATGTGACCGCCGTTCTGGCTCGCCATATCGCGCTCTTCCTGGAGAATCTGGTTGTCCTCGTGATGCAGCTTCGCTGCCTGGCCCTGGGTGAGATCACCTTCCTTCACTTCCTGGTTGATGCGCTTGTTCTGGTTCTCAAGTCGGTCATTTACCTGATCCCGCCGCGGATGGTTCTTGGCCCACTGTGACTCGTCTTTATTGATCTGCTTGCTGACAGCGTTCTCCTGTTGGTTCAGGACCTTCTGTTCTGACTTCGTGATATGGCCGCCATTTTGGCTGGCCATATCACGCTCTTCTTGACGAATCTGGTGGTCCTCGTGATGCAGCTTCGCCGCCTGCGCCTTGCTGAGCTCCCCTTCCTTCGCTCCCTGGTTGATCCGCTTGTTCTGGTTCTTGAGGCGAGCGTTTACCTCCGCCCGGCGCGGATGGTTCTTCTGCCATTGAGTCTCAGCGTTGGCACTACCCGCGACGCCCCCGACCAGAGCGGTCGTGACAGCGATCACAAAAGCCTTGCTCAGAGTCTTGAACATCGGTCGATCTCCTCGAAGCTGGGTTGAGTTCGGGCTCCCGGCTTACCAACACGGCTTCTCCGCTTCGGTTGCGCCGAAGGACGGGACGGCCCGAATAGGGACGCGTCCGGGTGGCCCGTGGAAGGCGACCACTCGCGCGCTCATCGGCTGGAGCTGCCGTGTTCTTGACGCGTAGAGATAGCCGGATGCTCCCGAAGACGATCGGTCTCTTGCTCAAAGATTTGTCGGTGAAAGTCGGTGGGTGCCCGGGAATCAAACCCGCGCCTCCGAGTAAAATCCCTTTTGAATCCAGGCCTCTCCAAAGCTTGTCCCCAGTTTGTCCCCAATCGCGCGGGAGTCGCACGAGCAGGGATTCCCACGGTGCCCCTCTACGCTTGTGGGTGGCGCCCTCACTGTGCGTGTGTGTGTGCAGCGGCGAGATGGAGGTCGCGTACTTCATGGTTCACCCACGGTGAACGGCGCCGGGGATCCTGAGTTCCTCCAGGGACGAGCACGCCTGCCCAGGCGGACCCCACAGAGGAAGCGATCGCTTACCACCGCGTCTGCGGGCCCGAGCTTCCCGCGAGGTCGCATCAATGCGTAGTAGCGGAGCGACTCCCACGGGGTCCACAGGAAGGCATCTGCGTCAGGGTACGAGAGGGCTCGGTCGACCAGGTGACATCCGTGATGCTGGCAGGGCATTCGCGAGGAGCACGAGTACGCCCGCGGCTGCGCGGGCTCGTGCCCACCGACGCCGTGTGTAATTGGATGAGGAACATCACCAGTAGATTGCCGTAGGTTCTCGTCTTCTGGTCCATGCCTGCCTGTACCTCGCCTAGCAATCGGTAGAATCGCGCTCGCCGATCGAGTAGAACGACACAAGCGGGTCGGCTAGCCTCGTAAGATGCGCGCCGCCAGCGCCCCGGCCACCAGCTCCCTGCGCCCCGCCTACTTACGGCCGCCCAGGACCGCATCATCGAGGTCGCGCTCCTCCTATTCGCCGAGCGCGGCATCAGCAGGATTTCCCTGCAGATGATCGCGGACGCGATCGGCGTAACGAAGGCGGCCCTCTACCTCCAATACAGCACCAAAGAGGAGATCATCATCCTCGCCGTCGGACAGGTCGTGCTCGGCCGCCTCGAGGGCGGCCGTGGCCGCGGAAGCGGAGCGATCCCGCTCGCGAGCGCGCGAGGTGTTGATCGGAGACGATCGACTTCGCCGTCGAGCGCCGCCGCATGATGAGCGTCCTCCAGCAGGACCCTGTCATGCTGCGCTTCCTCGAGGAGCACGAGCCTTTCCGGCACGTGATGGCGCGCGTCAACCGCCTGCTGATGGGTGGCGCTCACGACCCGGGGGCCCGGGTTCTGGCGGCGACGCTCGCGGGAGCCATCGGAGGCGCAGTCATCCATCCGCTCGACCTCGACAACGAGAGTCTGCGCTCGCAGCTCGTGAAGCAGGTGCGGAAACTCCTCCCGCCCGGCTGGCGACGATCGGAATAGGAGTCCCGAATGACGCTTCGAGTCGTGCAGTGGACCACCGGGAACGTGGGCAAGCAGTCGGTGGCTGCGATCGCCAGGAACCCCGGCCTCGAGCTGGTGGGCTGTTACGCGTGGTCGCCCGACAAGGTCGGACGCGACGTCGGCGCGCTGTGCGGACTGGATCCGCTGGGCGTGACCGCCACCGACGACGTCGACGCCCTGCTCGCGCTGGGCCCGGACTGCGTCGTCTACAACCCCATGTGGCCGTCGATCGACGAGCTCGTGCGGATCCTCGGAGCCGGGGTCGACGTCGTCACCACCGCTGCGTTCATCAACGGCCGCCGGCTCGGGCCCGATCGCAAGCGACTGGTCGAGGCGTGCGAGCGTGGCGGCTCCTCGCTCTTCGGGACAGGCATCAGCCCGGGGTGGGTCGAGCTACTCGGCATTGTGCTCGCCGGCGTCAGCAATCGCATCGACAAGATCACGATCAGCGAGGCGGCGCACACGGCTCTCTACGACTCGCCCGACACGGAGCGGCCCGCTGGGTTCGGCTGCCCGATCGACAATCCGGATCTTGAGAAGATGACCGCCGAGGGCACCGCGGTGTTCGGCGAGGCCGTGGCGATGGTGGCCGACGCGCTCGGCGTCGAACTCGACGAGGTCATCTGCCAGGCGGAGCACGCCAAGACGACGGTGGATCTCGATCTCGGCTCGTGGCGGATCGCGGCGGGGTGCGTGGCCGGCGTCGCGGCCAGCTGGCAGGGCCGGGTGGACGGACGCACGATCGTCGAGCTCAACGTGCGCTGGAAGAAGGCGCCGGTCCTCGAGCCCGACTGGAAGATCGAGGACGGCTACGTGATCGAGGTGCAGGGACTCCCGACGGTTCGGTCGACGCTGCAGTTCCTTCCCCCGCCGGACTTCGCGGCGAAGTCGCTTGCGGACTTCATGGTGCTGGGCCACATCATCACGGCCATGCCTGCCGTGAACGCCATCCCGCGCGTGGTGGCCGCGCCGCCGGGGATCGTGAGCTACCCCGATCTTCCGTTGCCCCTGCCGCGAGGGCTCGTCCGCCTCTGAAGACCTTCGGCGGCCCTTCCGGCTCCTGCGGCTACGGCTCCTTCGCGAAGTCGTGATGGGCGGCGAAGGCGAAGGGCTTTAGCTCCGCCAAGGGAGCCTTCCTCGAATTTTCCTCGAGTTCCAGGCCAACGGGTTAAACGCCAATGGCAGGATTGGATGGAGTCAGGGTTGGACCCATCACCTGGCCGTCTCCCCGTCGTCGCGCCGGAGCGGGGTGGCGACCTGCCTGATGCGGGTGGCACAAGACAGCCTGGTGAAACTTGGATGCCCCAAGGTGAACTTGCAGGTGAGATCGATCAATATTGGGGTGATCGCCTTCTTTCGAGCGGTGGGCTACGAGGTCAAAGAACGGGTGGGTATGGCGACGCGCCTTGCAAGCTACATAGAGAAGTGAGCAAGGTGCCCTCCCGACACCGGGCTACGGTAGGGTCAACCTCAACGCGCACTGGCCGTCACCTGCTGTCTTAGAGCGCGAATCATGCGAACTGACCGCATCGCGGCATTTCTGCTGCCCTCGACGGCAACATCAGATGCGACTTGCCTCATCGCGGCACGAACGACGCGCGCGTTTGCCGACGGTCTCGTGAGCGTGCTGCTCCCTGCATACCTCTCAGCCCTCGGTTACACCGCCGTGCAGATTGGCGGGATTGTAACGGCGACGCTTCTCGGCTCNNCTTGCGCACCGCTGGTCGGCCCGAGCGCTCTTGCTCGGCGCATCCGCACTCATGCTCGGCACGGGGCTCGGCTTCGCTGAGGTGCGGCAGTTCCTTCCGCTCATCGTTCTCGCATTCGTCGGTACGCTCAACCCGACCGCGGGCGACGTGAGCGTGTTCATAACCATCGAGCAGTCGCTCCTCGCATCGCAGGTCGAACCAGAGGATCGGGCCGCGATCTACGCGCGATTCAACGTCGCTGCCGCCGGTTCGGCCGCGCTGGGCGCGCTGGCAAGCGCNNCAGGGCTCGCGCTCATCGACGCCATGCGTTTGGCATTCCTCATCTACGCATCGGCGGCGATTGGCGCCGCCTTCCTCTACGCAAGCCTACGCTCCGTGGCTGTGCCAACCGTCGCCACGCCGCATGTGCCCCTCGCGCGCTCGCGGGGCATCGTCCTTCGGCTCTCAGCACTCTTTACACTCGATTCTTTTGGTGGGGGCTTCGTGGTGCAGTCGATCCTTGCGCTGTGGCTCTTCCAGCGCTTCTCCTTCTCGCTCGCAGACGCGGCCGGCTTTTTCTTCGGCGCCACCTTACTTTCGGGGGTCTCGCAGCTCTTATCGCCTCTGCTCGCGCGCCGGATTGGGCTCGTGCAGACCATGGCGTTCACCCACATCCCGGCCAATCTGTTCCTCGTAGTCGCAGCGTTCATGCCAACCGCGCCCTTGGCTGTTGCATTCCTTTTGCTGCGCATGACGCTGTCTTCAATGGACGTGCCGGCGCGGCAAGCCTTCGTTATGTCCGCCGTACCGCCCGAGGAACGGGCGGCCGCGGCGTCGGTCACGAACGTACCGCGCAGCCTCGGGAGCGGTCTCGCGCCGCTACTCTCCGGGGGCCTCCTCGCCGCTAGTCCGTTCGGCTGGCCGCTCGTCATCGGCGGCGCGCTAAAGATCACCTACGATCTTCTTCTCCTGCGTGGCTATCGACACCACAGAGCTTCGCGCTTGGGCTAGGTGGCCCGGGCGCGGGCAACCCGCCGCCCTTCGGGCTCCCTTCCAGAAGTCCATCCTGCACGAGTGAAGCAGCCGTGCACCAATGCGAAGAGCTTGCGTAAATCAGGGGCCGGGAGGGATTCACCCCAGGTTTGGGACCGAACCCCAGAAAGGACACCCGGTGGGACGGGTTTTACCAGCCTCTCCTTCTTGCCCATTGGACCTCTTGGCGTTCCAATATGGGATCGCAATGGGTGCGAAGGCCGGAGAAACTGAAGACGGCTTGACTGGCAGGAAACACGAGCATGACGAGTCAAGAAGAAGGAGCAAGGAGCGTCTCGGTCCACGGGATGTGGTCAGACGGATCGATCCGGAACAAGGTCACGTCCATATTGCAACGGCGTGGTTGCCAGGGGGTGGCAGCTCAAATCCCGTTAACGTCGCTGGCAGACGATATGGAAGCGGTGCGCAGGATAGTGCGCCGGCAAGGCGGGGCCGATCGTCAGTCGCAAGAGGAGCTGCAGGTGTGGGCGGCACCGCAGGCGCTCGAGGCGCTGGATCCAAGGTAGGCGGGAGCTGCTGAAGGCTGAGGGGTAAACGTAACGTGGGAATGCCTGCAGTTCGCCCATTCGTTCCTCGGATGATCGTTTTCAGCCTGGTCTTTCCCGCGCTGGTGGCTTCCTCGGAAGCGAACGCTGACTGCATGGTTGATGCTCTGGGAGCCATCCCGAAGGTCCACTCACCAGCGACCCTTCACGATTCATTCCTCGCGTTTCAAGGCTGCGATGATGGGGCTGTTTCCGAACTCTTTACTGGCGCGGTCACTGACATGCTCGCTCGGCAATGGTCTTCTTTCTCTCAGCTGCAATCACTCGCAGCTACCGATGCCTCGTTCAAGGAGTTCATTCTCAGGCACATCGAAGGAACAAGCCCCAGGGAGACGCTGCGGAGAATCGCCTTCAACGCCCAGCACTATTGCCCTGATCGGTCTCAAGCCTTCTGTGCTGAGGTGCGTCAAACGGCCGAGGTCGTTCTCCGCGGGTCGCCTCTCCACCCCCAATGAAGCGGCGATTGCGTGCGAAGACGCAGCAGTGTCTCCCGATGGCCACTATATGGTGCTGGTTTGTGAACGTCAGCATGACAAAGACGTGCGGCATGAATTCTGCCTCAACGATCTCCGTGCCGGAGCAGTCCTCTCGTCATACCCGTTCGGCCGGTGGGCGGAAGCGCTCTGGTCGCCCGACGGAAGGGCTCTGGCGATTACCGACCATGCGGGGAGCGACTTCACCCAGTTACTCCTCATCATTCCGGGGCCGCCTCAGCAAACCGTGAACATCAAGGACGAGACGGCTCGCTCCTTGGGCCTCCTCCCGAGCGTGACTGACAATCATCATGTCTACTTCGAGGCGGTGAGATGGAAGGATCGAGAGACGTTTTTTCGAATCTGGGCTACGGCGACCATGACCCACAAAGGTTCGACGATCCTTCGACTACCGGTTGGACGAAGGGGTCGTTCGAACGAGCTCGGATCCGGTTACCCTTCGAGAGTGCGCGCATGGTCTCGGGCCAGACCTTCCGATTACCGGCAGATCAAGCTGCGGGCGCACGAGCTGCTCGCCGATGTATACCTTCACGACGTATGGCAGGTTGAGCTTCCCGGCGGTGGACCTAACCGCACGATCGCAGATGTTCGATCTCTGATGAGTTTGAACATGCTCGCGCAAATGAATCCCGTCGTCCGAGCATTGCTCAGCCTGCGACGGCTGCTTGGCCGGGTCTTCCGGTGGGATTCCGCGCGTCGGCTTCCCAAAGCCAAGTCCTTCTTAGAGAGCCTTCCCGAAGGGGATCAGATGCGCTCACTCGTGAAGCCCGGCACGGCTGACGGCCCGTTCACCATCCTCTATGTCGATTCGCACGAGGCCATTGGCGAGATCCGCAACGCTACGGTCCACGGCTTCTCGGTACTCGCGCTGGAACCGCATCCCAGCGGCTATCGCCTGTTCTGGGCNNTTCTCATCTATCCAGCCATTCTCCGCCACCTTCGCCGAGCATGGGTGGCGGCCCAGGGTAGAAGCGCCGAGTGATAAACCCCTTCTCTGTGACGAGGATTGGCTCCCAGGCCTCTCTGGGAGATTCCAATCCGACCCCGAAAGTAAGGGGTTGGGCTCTTGCAGAGGAGCAGATCCGAAGGGGATCAGCGCCCCCAGATAGCCGGGGGCAACGGGCTCTACACGGGCGTCGTAGGACCGTGCGAGCGCCTCAAGTTCCGGCCGGCCCGAGTCGCGGGCGAGCGAGTCGTCGGCGAGCAAGAAGAGGGGTCGGCTGCGGCTTGCGACCTTCGCATTGAGCTCGCTCCCGCGGACCAGGGCGCGGGGCCAGGCCTCGCCCCGCTGGAGGGCGAACGTGATGTAGTTGCTGGTGAGTTCGCTACCGGTGTCGCTCACCACGGTGATCGTGTGGCCGAGGTAAAAGGGCAATGAAGTAGGAAAGCATCGCACGCAAACGATCTCGGCCCCTGCCGCCCTAGAATCGACTGCCGTGGCCAAAGACCGTGCAGACCGCTGTTCGGCGACCCGCATCCAAGGTCCGAACCCGGCGATCATCAGGATCAGCGGGCAGGCGGCGAAGGCGATCAACGCCGCTAGGGCGCTTTTGGTTCGCCAAGCACNNCATGGCATCGAGCTGGACGGCACGTTGATGCAGCCCAGGGACGAGGACCACGAGCGACAAGGCCGCCGCCAAGCCTGCGCAGAAGATTGCGAGGGCGAGGCTCATGCGCCAAATCACGGCAGGGGCTTCGCCCGAGCGCTCTTCTCGCGCGAACTCGAAGCACCGAGAGGCCAACAGCGAAACAGGCGCGGCCACCACGAGGAGATAACCCGGCAGCTTGGAATGAGAGAGCGAGAAGAAGACGAGGATCACGGCGATCCACAGGAGACACAGGCGCTCGATGCANNCACTCCAGCCGTGCATACCCTCGCCAGGCCCTCGAGACTGGATCCAGAAGACACGCGCTCCAAGGAAAGAATCCCGCGACGAGAATCGCCGGGTAGAAGTAAAGGGGCTGGTTGCGGTTGAACTCGTCGGTCGTGTACCGAAGGATCGACTCCTGGACGACGCCGTAGAATGGGAAGTCAGGAAATCGAGAGGAGACAGTCACGAACCACGGAAGCACGATCGCGCTGAAGATCAGCAAGTTGAGCGGTGCGAAAAGTCGCCGGACCGCATCGCGTCGCCCCTCGAGAAGGAAGAAGGCCGTGAGCACCAGCGCCGGCTCGATGAATCCCACGGGGCCCTTGACCAGTGTCCCAAGCGCGGCGGCCACCGCACCCCCCGCGTGCCAGCGCCATCGCACAAGACCAGGAAGCATCTCCGCGCAAAAGCCCGCCAGGACAGCCGCGGTGATGAATAACGTGAGGGCCATGTCGAAGATCACGAGCCGTGCGTACATGATGTAGAGCGGGCTCGTGGCGACGATGACGGCCGCCGTGGCGGCGCGTGCAGTCGTGTACTCACGCTTGCAGAAGGCAATAACGAGGCCGAGGGTCGCGAGCCCGAATACGGCAGAAGGCATTCGCGCTGCCCACTCGGAGTTGCCAAGAAGGTCCATCGAGAGCCCGACGAGCTTGAAATACAGCGCCGGTTTGTCCAGATAGGGAATGCCGTTCAGGGTTGGAATCAGCCAGGAGCCCGACGCCTCCATCTCCCGGGCCACCTCCGCGTTCCGACCCTCGTCGGGTTGAACGAGCGGGTATCCGCCGAGGCGCCAAAACAACGCCAGGCCGCTGACCAAGAGGACTGGAATCCACCAGAGCTTTTCGGCGCGCGGCGCCATGGCTCGGTCCCGATCTACCGCGGAGCGGAGCTGGGGCGAACCCCGATGCAGGCGCCGGGCTCGGTTCCCGTCGCTCCCGGTCGTCCTACTGGATCAAAAGGTCGGGGGAGCGATACTGCACCCGGGGTTGATAAACGTCCGCACATCGGAAGATGACCTCGGCCTGACCCTGACCCTCAGCCCACCTGGAGCGCCTTTCGATCACGAGCGCCACCCTGCCCTGTTTGGCGCAGAAGGCATTCGCATCCTTGACGGCGTCCGCAACCATTCCCTCGGTCGTTCCGAAAAGGTAGTCATGTTTCGACGCCATGTAGGTTCCTGGCCCAAGGCGCACGAGGTGAGAGACGCAGCCCACGAGAAACGTCGCGAGAATGGCTACGACCGCAAGTTTAGATCCCATGCCGTGAATTGCTCCTTCGCAATCACTCACGACCTCATGCGGCGTACCAAGCTCCCCTCGGTCCGAGGTCGCTATGCCTTCACGCAGCCGGATCGCGAGGAGGAGGTACGAAGCCGAGGCGACGAGGCGGCCTCGACGCTCCCGCAATCCCCGAACTCCTTCTGACAACGGCAACGCGCCGACCTTGAAGCCTGCTCCCTTCCATCCGGGGCAAGCGTGGACAAGGGTCGAGGCTGCCCTGTGGCATGTCCGTTCCTGTTGACTGCTACGGCCCTTACACGAGCGGAAGCACGACGGCGACCGCTTCCTTCTCTATTCGCCGTGCGGACGTCGCGCCTTGAGACCTTAGTCAGCGAGCCGATTCTTCCCGCGCCGCCGAAAAGCCCCACCCCGTACCCAGTCTCTCCTGCTTGTGCTTCCCCATCTCCTCGAAAACCGTCTGGCGCTTCATCTCATCGCCGGTCTCCACCGCTTGGATGAGACGGCGCCCAGAGCGGGGGCTCTGGGAGTGGACGGCTCTCTCGGTGATCTTCGTGGGAGAGGCGCTGCTCGTGTTCGCGCGTGGTCCGAAAGCGGTTCTCCACGGGGCGGAAGCAGCGTCTTTTCACTCGTGGCGTTCGTCGCGTGCGTAGCCGCTGCATTCTCGTCGTGCTTATGATCTTCGTGTCGTCATCTACCACGCACCCGTCATCGACACCACGCGAACGTCGGTTCTGAATCACCGTCGTACGGCTGCAGCGACCGCCTCAGCCGGCATGGCGACGGGCCTTCCCACACGGCGATTCAGCACGCCTTGCGGCTTGCGCAATGACGCGAGGAGTCCTGGCCGAATGTGGGTGTCTGGATGATGGATGCCCAAGGGTGGGCACGCGCAGCGCAAGCCCCGCTCTTCGCCTCTACGCCGCAAAAGAGCTGCTGATCGGCATTTTCGCCGCTGGGTGGAAATGGAATGGGCAAAGTNNGCGCGACCCTTCTCTCACTTCGCGTTCCGAACCTTTCCCTTCACCAGGGCGCCATCCGGAGGGTGAGTTCCTCCTAGTTCGCGCCGTTGTGAACCATCGGAGCCTTCAGCTCCGCTAACTTCGCCACCATGTCCGCAGCGGAAGTCTCCGCCTTCACGGCCTTCTCGATATACGAAATCTTCCCGTTCTTGTCGATGTAGAACGTCCATCGATTCGCGACACCCCGATCATTGAGGACACCGTATGCCTTGGCCGTTTCCTTGGTCGGGTCGCTCAGCAGCGGGAAGTCCGCCTCCCTCTTCGAGACCATCGCATCACCGAGCGCGACGGACGTGGCTCTCGCAAACTCTCTATTTTTCTGGATCGGATCGACGCTCGCCATGAAGTAGGTCACGTCGTACATCCGGATCTTGTCGCCGTTTTCCGCCAGTGATTTGCACTCGATCGTGCAGTAGCGCGTGAATGCCGCCGGGAACCAGGCGACGACCACCCACTGCTTGCCTTTGAAGTCTGACAGCTGGTAGGTCTTTCCGTCGGTCGCCTCCAGTTTGAAATTCGGTGCCTGGTCACCCACTTTGACATCCGCCGTCTGTGCCATCGCGTTCGTCGCGAGGCCCAGTACAAGGGCGGCGATCCACAGAGCCTGCATGCCTCGACCTCCTTTGCGGAATTTCCCAACGATGCTCAGGCCCGGCTCCCTGGACCTCCACGGTTCCCGCTAATAGAGCCCGGGAATGAGCCGCCACGTGCGGGGACAAGATGCATCGTCCTCAGCACCAAACTGCGAGCGCAGCAGCGCCTCCTCCGCGCGGATTCGCGCGATGAGCGGGACGATGAGGAGCATGGTGAGGAACACGCCGGCTCCGTTTCAAGGGCCATAGCTTAGACGATCCTCCTTCACCCCGCGCAGCGCCACCCAAAACCCAAGAGCATGGAGCCGAAAGTTGGCGCCTGGAGTCGGCGCATGTGTTTGCTGGTTCGTGAGCAGCTCGGCGCGTGCCGAAAGCCAGAGCGTCGTCTCGTCATTGTGGCGCTTGGTACGCCGCGACCGCTGTCGCAATCGTTGTCGCACTTACATTCGGGCTGCTGTCGCCTGGCGACGGAGCCCTCCTCGAGATCTGGTCCCTTGCGGCTTGGGCGAGGACCGTGAGAGGAAACCGCTTCGCTCACATTCAGGCAGCGCTGCGCTTCTCCCATTCCGCGAGCGACCGCAAGGCGCCTCCGAGTCCAAACGGCTCAGCGCTCCGAGCGTCGGCGAAGAAAGGGTCAGCCTTCTCCCAGGAGGAGCATCAACGTGTCGATTCGTGGTTTGCAGTCGAGAAGCCCAAAGTACGCGAGATACGATTCGAGGTGCTGATAGGGGATCTCAAGCGCCGCGTCGTCGGCAGGGATCGGGGCAGTCGCCAGACCGTCGAAGACGCAGGTCGGTAGGCCCACGGGAGCGTAATGGGTTTGCGTGACCTCCCTGCTCACCGCGTCCAGGATGGGCGCCATCCATGCCAGCGACCCCGCGTAGAGCAGTGCGATGGACTTTAGGCCCGCCTGATCCCAGGCATGGGTCACGATGTCCGAGGTGTTGATCACGCGAAGTTTCTCCCTGCCGAGCTGCGCGTTGACGCGCTGTCCGAAGGCGGCGTTCCCGGGTGTGGGTCCCGCGAACGCATAGCAGCCGATGCTGGCGTTCCCGTTCAGGTCCCAGCGTGAGCGCGTTTCGGCAAGGAAGAGAGCAAGCGCCGGAGCAAGCGCCCCGCCCTTGCTATGGCCAGTGACGAGAACCTCCAAAGCGCCGTCCTTCGAAGCGCGCATGAGAAAGTCAAGGAGCGTCGCACCGGAGCCGGTGGGGGCTGGTGACGGCCAATCCATGACCTGGATGCGTCTCTCGCTCAGTTCCTTGAGCAAGAGCACCACCGCCTCTGCCACGACCTGCGCCCCCTCATCCTCGATCCGTCTTCTCCACTGCTCGAAGTCCTTTCGCAGGCGAGTTGTGATCAGATCCAGCACAAGGGCGGGATCCCGAGGAATGCGCCTCACGATCGCTGCGAACGCGTCGGGGACGAACCCGCTGACGCGGAAGATGGCCTCCTCTACGAGCTCGCCCAGCCTTGAGGGAGGAGGCTCGGCGAGCTCAAGAAGCGTGTTCAAGCCGGAGGCCGTGCTTCCGGAGACCGTGGCGCCTGCCGCGCCGAACGGCCAGGGCGAGGGCTGCGCGACATCGAGATCGCCGCGTGTCCAATCGGTGATCGAAATCGGATCCGTTCCCCGGATGGCGACGGCGAGACGCTGAGGGTTGGCCTTGCTTCGCGCCACATACATGGCACTCTGGTCGAAATCGTCCCTGTCTTTTGTCGCCGGTCCCCAGACGAGCTCCCACTCTCCGATCACGGGCGCCACGGCTCGCAGCCCAGCGGCGACCGCGCGCCGAACCGCCCGCTCGTGCGGATCCTCCAAGACGCGCAAGATGCGCAAGAAGTAGAAGCCCCGGTACGCGAGGCCCGCCAGCACCAGCATCACCGCGGCCGGGTCCATCACGGAGGACACAAAATCTCCTCCCTATCGTTTGCGTCGGTGAGATCTATCATTCTTCGCTTGCAGTCGTCTACACCCGCAGCAATCTCGCTC
This sequence comes from Deltaproteobacteria bacterium, assembly GCA_003520425.1. Lineage (GTDB taxonomy): Bacteria > Myxococcota_A > UBA9160 > UBA9160 > UBA9160 > UBA9160. Next base: position 2,544 of record DOUU01000334.1, on the reverse strand, counting down.
CCGCCGAGCAGCGCAGGGCGGGCCATCGGCTCGCTCCCCGGATCTGGCGAGGGAGCAATGAGGGCTCTGCTGAAGCCGCAGCCCCTCTCCGCCACAACTCCTCCATAGTTCTCCATCGTTATTACAACGGATGTCGAAGTCTCCAAACCCTCGTCCCGTTCTTGAGCCGGGCCTTCGAGGTACCTGCGTCAGTGGGTGCACCCGGCGGGCAAGAAGGAAGCGCGTGCGATCGCGGGGAATGGGCGGCCATCTGCCACGGACGACGGAGGCGCGAAGCACAAGTCGCCTCGATCGAAGGCGGGCGGAACAATCGACTCTAGATTCCCTGGGGTTTGTGCAGCTCGAAACAAAGCCTGGGTCAGTAGATCCAAGCACCGTTCTGGTAACGGAAGATTTCAGTCACTGGTGTACTATCGACGACCGTGCAGCTCGTCTCCGTCGAGTCCGCACATTGGTAAAGCTCTTCCGTGTAGTGCAGGATCCCGACATAGGGATTGGCTGTCGAGCCGGTAGGCTTTATTTCCTCGGTGTGCGTCACGCTGAACCGCTTCAGTGCGTGGCCCTGTGAGCTCGCCGCGACTGGCTGAAGCATGCTCGCACCTCGTAGCTTTTCCATCCAGGTCTCCGTGAAGATACGGAAGGCAGAGAGCGCCTGATTTGGATCGGGGTCTGGTGCGCGAGGGCTCGAAACTGAGATTGAGGTCTCCGTCGCCGCCGAGTTGTCCACCGGTCCTGCGGAGTCGTCCGCCCCGACGAGGGTGGGAAACATCGCCGCCGCCACCATCAGAATACATTTGGCCGAAGGAGCACCGTGGCGCGCCTGCATCTCCATCCTCCGCTTGACTGCTTAGTTTACATTTTTCTGGTGCAAAGCGCGTACCGCCGCGGCAATCCGATTCACTCGAGAACATCCGGACCGATCTAACGGAATGGATGGCCGGGTTCAATCGGCGGGCGGCTGAGGGAGCCTAGCGCCTGGGGAACCATGCAGGTGGGCCTGCAAAGACAGAGAAGATCTGCGGAAACGGTCGGAGATGCCCGTCGGGAAGGCGTCACCGCAGACGGAAGCGAGAGGGGCAACCTCTGGTGCGATGGGCTCACGGTCTGGTCTTTGGGGGAATCGAGGAAGAACACTCGTGGTTCATCACGCTTCACGGACTCCGACGTGGGGCGCGGCAACTTCCTCGAGCCCGGGCCGTCAGACGCTCGCTCCCGGGTGCGACCGCGCCACTCCGGCGAGCTTGCGCCCGGGTCACCTTTAGAGCGCCCCGACAGGCCATCTCAGCGCCAGGAGAACACGAAGTTGAAGCTCGGCGCCGGGAAGTAGACGACGGGGGGCGGCGGCGCATAGATAGCCGGCGGTGGGAAGTAGATGGGAGGCGGCGGCCCGTAGAAATACGGAGGATAGCCGCCCCAATAATAGTAGGGACGGTGGCCATAGTAGTAGTAGCGACGGTGGCCATAGTAGCCGCCGTGCCAGGGTCGCCCGTGCCAACCGTGCCCGTAGTATCCATGGTGGCCACCAGCTCGCGCGGGCTCAATTGCAACGGCGCCGATCAGCATGAAGAGGAGAAAACACAGCGTCGCGATCCGTCGAATGCGCATGCCACCTCTCGTGGGCGTCCTTGAACTCAGCCGCATGAGCTCCCCCCTGCTGAGGTCTCCTCCGGTCGGGTCGCTTCCCCGTGCCAAGGCTCTTTTCGAGCCTTCCGGACGTTGGCGCCTTTCTTCGTCCTCCGACATGAGCCAGGCCGAGAGAGCCGCCCCCTGCAAGGTAGAGTACGGAGCACCCGAAGGACAACGGAGCTGAGAAGGCGTTTCGCAGCAGAATTGGTCTTGCTGCAAATCCACGGTCGCGGTCCGCCATTGCGAACGTCTAGCGTGTGGGATCGCGCCCGGTAGTCGCATCGGCCTCCGCCACGCGTCGAGCGAGCGCTTGTGCTGCCTTCAAGAGACTCTCTGAGGTGAGCACCTGCGCCCGCTCCGGGTTGCGCTCCGCGAGCCGATACGCCCATCCATATAGCCGAGCAAAGCCCCTATCGAAGAGAGAATCAAAGGCTGGACGGCCGCCTGTCCGAGCGGCCAAATGAAGTGCGCCTACCAGTGCGAGGGCGTATTCTTCAAGACTCGATACGTCCGACAATCGAGGCGGGCGACCTTCGACGTCACTTCGTAACCCTCCCACGACGGTTCCAAGTCCCTCCCGCGATGACCGAAAGCAGAATCCGTGCCAGTAGCTATAGCCCCGCCCTGCGGTCCCCAGACCTCCTCTCCGGCCGTCGCCATGCCAGAACTTCTTCCCTTTTCTACACAAGGCGGGCGATCCACCATCCTTTTGACGAGACTGCGAAGCGGCATCCTTTTCTGTCTGGCGGGATTGGCGGCCCAGGTGCATTCGATCTAGCGGTGGCTCTTCCTCCGATCTCGCGCAGCGGGAAAGCGCAAGCCTCCTTGTTTGGTGGCTTCGCCTCTTGGGCCGAACCAAATTCCGCCTCTTCTACAAATCGAGTGGGTGAATTGTGACGATTCCGCGCGTTGAAGACG
>DOUU01000063.1:3075-5351 GCA_003520425.1 Deltaproteobacteria bacterium | reverse complement strand
GGAGGGGCTCAGCGCTCGGCCGATCAGAACTCCGATGGGCACCGTCACTAGGAGGACGAACAGCGCTCCCCCCGCCCATTGCGCGACTGGTTGACCACCTAGCCAAACGTTGATCGGAAAACTTACCGCCACAGCTAGGGCCGCGACTGCCGCCGCATGCTCCCAAGTGCGTTCGGACTGTCTCTTCGCAAGGGCGGCAATGACCACAATTGCTGCAACGGGAACGGCAAGGCCTTGACCGAAGCTTGTCCACCACGGTACTGCGCGACCAGTCGCGCGGAGAAATCCCACCACGAAACCAAAGGGGAACGCAGCCGCAAACGTAGCCACGCAAAGCAGGAGCGTGAAAAGGAAGATGCGTCGCACATTCATCTTTCGTCAATCTCCGACGACGCAACTAACCGATGTTCACCGTCTAAGCCCTGGTCCGGCGACCTCGGAAGATGTCTACGCTACAAGGAGGTCGGCCCGTCTTGCCCAGCGCACCAAGTTCGCACTGTCACGGCTTTCGTATTGCCTCCTCGATTCATGCACGATCAGAAACGTGTCGGCTTCCCACGTCCCTTGTACACCCGGTTTCGATGATTAAAATCGTATCGAGATACGAACTCCGGTTCGAGAGGACGATCCTGATGCTGTACGCAACACCGTTCAATACCTCAGACCTCAGGGGATCAGCCGTCTCCGACGTGCCGCAACACGTCCTCGACGGATGAGGCCAGGCACCGATCTCGCACCGCCGTGCCGATTCGGCGTGCGTGGAGCACACCTCCTCTGCCTCCTTCACACCCCGGGCGCGAAGGTCAGCGGACGCGGCAGTTGAAGAGGATCCTGTCCGGAGCCGGGCGCTCGCTCGAGACGATCACGGTCATGCCCAGAAACTCCGGTATCATCACTTCGATCAGACCCTCGATGGCGAAGCGGAGGGTCTCGGGAAGTGGTTGTACCTGGCGCGCCTCGATCACGGCATGTTGGGGTGAGTCCTGACGATAGTTCCACTCGCCGAAGTTCAGCAGTAGACGGGCGAGCTCAACCAGTGCGTCGCTGGCGCGGTTCCCGAGCTTGCGGATCCCCTCCAGGAAGAGGCGGGAGCCGCCTCCCTGGAGAAGTGAGTCCAGAGCCCCCGCGCCGAGCTCCCGCATCAGCTTCGGTCCATCGCCACCTGACTCTCGGATCAAAAGCTCGTTCAGGCGCGCGACCGAGGCGATCGGGTACCAAAGGGTGGGCGCAGGACCCTCCTCCAGAAGGCGCAAATCTTCGGGATGGAGGGTGGCTTCCAGATCTCTCTGCGACATCCGGCCTTTTTCCACCAGCGCGTTTACCCGATCGCAGGTGGGCCCCAGGGTCAGGCCCTTGATCGACGGTACGTCCATCGCGATTCCCCCCCGGCGGTCGTACATCGGGTCACGGTAAACGTCACCGCGGGATCTCGATCCCGTGAAACCGAGGATCGTCCAGCCGTATCCTTGACTTGAGGCAGGCCCCTAGGGCCCATCCAACCCCGTCGGGCCGCTCCGATAGCAGAAGTCTACGATCTGTCAGCGACGGCACTCAGAGTAAAACAACACGGATTGACGACCTTGAACCACTTCGTCGATCGGTCCTCCTGCGCACCAGAAACACGGCCCTCATGGCCCCCGGAATCCTCGTATTTTTGAAACCTGGTAGAAACGCAACGATCGCCCACTTCCAGTCGAGCAATATCGCGGGAGGACAAGTGATTTCAGAAATCCGCGTGCGCTCGCTCGTTTTCACCATCTTGGCTTATGATGCTCCTGAATTCACAAGGGGCGCAGGAGGTGACGCGCGATGGGAAAGCCGCCGGCCCGACTCAGTGTGAGGTCGTGCGGCTGCCGCAAGAAAACTTCCGGTTTTCTTGGGGCAGCGCTCTCCATGAATCTCCTTCTTCTCTCGGCCGCCTGCCAAAAGGCAGATTCTGCAGTGCAGCCTCCAGCGCAAGTGTTTGTGACCGAGGTCGTCGAGAAGGATGTTCCCATCTACTCGACGTGGGTCGGCTCGACCGTGGGCTTTGTCAATGCACAGATCCGTCCCCAGGTCCAGGGTTTTCTCGTGAAACAGAACTACAAGGACGGCGACTTCGTGAAAGCAGGACAACTCCTCTTTCAAATCGACGATCGCGAGTACAAGGCCGCCCTGGATCAGGCGCTTGGCAACCTCGCCCAGCAGGAGGCCCTCCTCACAAAGAACCAGCTCGACGTCGCACGCCTTGTACCCCTCGAGACGCGGGGCGCCGTAAGCAAGGAGGAGCTCGATGC
>DOUU01000063.1:0-3064 GCA_003520425.1 Deltaproteobacteria bacterium | reverse complement strand
CATCGACGGGATCGCCGAGATCGCGACAGTTCAGGTCGGGGACCTTGTCAACCCGTCCACCCTTCTCACCACGGTCTCACAGGTCGATCCCATCAAGGTGACGTTCCCGATCAGCGAGCAGGAATACCTCCAGTTCGCAGACCGGATTAAGGAGCACGCAGAGAGGGGAAGAGCGAAGGACGAATCCGACCTGGAGATGGTTCTCGCCGACGGCACGGTCTACAAGTACCCGGGCCAATTTTACGTCACGAACCGCCAGGTCGACCTCCAGACNNCTCTATGCGAAGGTGCGCGCCGCAACCCAGGTCCGTAGGGGGGCCCTCCTCGTCCCGCAGCGCGCCGTGCAGGAAACCCAGGGCCAATACCAGGTCGCGGTCGTCGGCGCCGACGACAAGGTTTCCCTGCGCAAGGTCAAGCCCGGCGATCAGATCGGGAGCCTTTGGATCCTCGACGACGGGATTCAGCGGGGAGAGCGGGTCGTAACTGAGGGACTTCAGAAGGTGAGGGACGGAATGGAGGTGAAGCCGCAGGTCGCGCCCCCGGCGGGTCCCAGCGCCCCCTCGACCGGCACGGACGAGGCACGCCCCGCAACCCCAAGGCCCCCGAGCTAGTCGCATGTCGAAGTACTTCATCGACAGGCCCATCGTCGCGATGGTGATTGCCATCGTCTTCGTGATCGCAGGCGCGGTCATGGTCCAGCGGCTGCCGGTCTCTCAGTTTCCCGAGATCGTACCCCCCCAAATTCAAACCACCGCCATTTACACCGGTGCGAACGCGCTCACGGTGGAGCAATCCGTCGCCACCCCGATCGAACAGCAGGTGAACGGCGCAAAGAACATGATCTATATGCAGTCGATTAACGGGAGCGATGGCACCATGACGCTCCAGGTGAGCTTCGCCGTCGGTACCGATGTGGATATCGATCAGGTCCAGGTCCAAAACCGTCTGTCACAAGCGACCGCGAGTCTGCCCACCGCCGTGAATAACTACGGCCTCACCACCCAGCAGACGGTCGGTAGCCCCCTGCTGCTCTTCAGCATCAAATCTCCGCACCGAACCTGGGACCAGACGTTTCTCGCGAACTACATCGCGATCAACATCCAGGACGAACTTGCAAGGGTGCCTGGGATCGGTCAGGTCAAAACTTTCGGAGCCGCCAATTACGCAATGCGGATTTGGCTGGCTCCCGACGCGCTTGCGAAGCTCCAGCTGACCGTGGCCGACATTATCAACGCGATCTCCGCGCAAAACATCGTGAATCCCGCGGGGAAGATCGGAGACGAGCCCGCTCCCCCGGGGCAGGAGATCACCTACAGCGTCGGCGCGCCGGGGCGCCTCATGAGCGCGGAGGAGTTCGGGGAAATCGTCGTGCGTGCCAAACCCGACGGTTCTCTCGTGCGCCTTAAGGACGTGGCCCGGATCGAGCTTGCGGCCGAGAGCTACACGCAGCAGACCTACACGGACGGCGTGCCGTCGTCGGTCCTGGCCCTCTTCCAGAATCCCGGCTCAAACGCCTTGGCCGCAGCGAACGCAGCCAAGGCCAAGATGGAGGAGCTCGCAAAGCACTTTCCGTCCGATATGCAGGTCGAGCTGACCCTCGACACCACGATCCCCGTCACCGAGGGTGCAAAGGAGATCGTAAAGACGCTCCTCGAGGCCATCGCCCTCGTGGTGCTGGTGGTGTTCATTTTCCTGCAGAGCTGGCGAGCCACGCTGATCCCCATCCTCACCATCCCGGTGTCGCTGGTGGGGGCCTTCATGTTCTTTCCCCTCGTTGGGTTTTCGACCAACTCGCTCTCCCTTTTGGGCCTCGTCCTCGCGGTGGGCCTCGTGGTCGATGATGCGATCGTCGTCGTGGAGGCGATAGAGCTCAAGATCGAGGCAGGCCTATCTCCCCGGGAGGCCGCCCTCCGGGCCATGGACGAGGTCGGGGGAGCCCTGGTGGGGATCGCGCTCGTCCTCTCTGCGGTCTTCATCCCTGCCGGGTTCCTCGTGGGCATCACCGGCTCGCTCTACCGGCAGTTCGCTCTTACGATCGCCTTTTCCGTCCTCCTTTCCGCTTTCAACGCGCTGACCCTAAGCCCTGCCTTGGGGGCCCTGCTCCTGCGCCCGCGCGGCGAGGGGAGGAAACGGGGGCTCCTGGCTCCGTTCTTCTCCCGCTTTAACCAGACCTTTGGCCAGGTGCAGAGGGGCTACGTGCGAGGCTGCGATCTTCTGATCCGCAAGCTCGCCGTGGCACTCCTCGTGCTGATCGGCTTTGCCGTCTTGGCGGGGGGCATGGGGAAGGTCCTCCCGCAATCGTTCCTTCCCGACGAGGACCAACAGTACTTCTTCATGAATGTCCAGCTCCCGCCCGGGGCCTCGCTCCAGCGCACGAATGCGATGCTGAGGCAGATTGACGACATCCTGATTCACGAGCCTGGAATCAAGCACGTGAATTCGATCGCGGGCTACAGCTTTCTGTCTCAGACGAGCGATCCGGCGAACGGGGTGTATTTCTGCCAGCTGGCACCCTACGACGAGCGGACAAGCAGCGCGCTCTACTTCAAGAACATCCTGGGCTCGTTGAACCGCAAGCTTGCCGCACTCCCCGACGCCCAGGTCTTTGCCTTCCTGCCGCCCGCCATTCCAGGGGTGGGCCAGGCGGGCGGAGTCGATTTCTTCGTTCAGGATCGAAGCGGGAGCAGCGTCGATTACCTTTGGAGCAACACCCAGAAGTTCCTTGCCGTGGCATCCAAACGACCTGAATTCGGGATGCTCGCAACGACCTTCAACCCCTCTGCTCCGCAGCTCTTTGCCGATGTCGACAAGAAAAAGGTCTTTAAGCTCGGCGTCCCGATCCAAGACCTCTACTCGGCGCTGCAGACTTTCCTCGGCGGCGACTACGTGAATCAGTTCAACCGTTTCGGACGGGTCTGGAAGGTCTTCGTAGAAGCGGAGCCGCAGTACCGAAGGAGTGCCGACAATATGGGCCTGTTTTACGTGCGGAATCAGGCCGGCACGATGATTCCTCTCTCCACCCTTGTCCGCATGAAACCGTTGCTCGGTCCTCCCTACACCACAC
>DOUU01000412.1 GCA_003520425.1 Deltaproteobacteria bacterium | reverse complement strand
GGCCAGCACGACGGCCATGGCCAGTAGGCAACCGGCGATCGCCCACGGCCACGGCTCGCGCCGCCCGCGGCTCTCGCCGCGGATCCGTGCCTGCGCGGCCTCAATGGACACTGCCGCCCCCCGAGCTTCCGGCCGCGAAGAGAAAGGTGATGTCGCGCACGACGCGCTGGCGCGGATCGTCCGTCCGCTCCAGGACGAAGCCGAGCTTGCTTTCGCCTGATGTCACCGCGCGATGCGCACTGTCCTCGCCGTCTTGCTCCGCCAAGACGAAGACGCGCGTCTCGAACGCGCTCGTGGCTTGAACGCGCACGGGATTTACCCCCGTCACGAGCTCGAAGCCGCGCGGCGCCTCGAGCCGGATTCGGTAATCATGGTCCTCCCGGTCGCGGTTCTGGATATGGAGGATGAACGCGTTCGACGTGCGGCCGTCCGCCGCGGATCCGAAGAGGAGACTTGGGTTGTGGGCCACTTGCAGGTCGAGGGGCTCGCGCGCCACCACCGCAGCGACGAATGCGACGACGATCGCGGAGAGCAGTGCGCCGTACATCAGGACGCGCGGCCGCAAAATGCGCACGGCACGGACTCGCTCGAGCGCGACGAGCGAGCGGTACCCGATCAGGTTTCGTGGCCGCTCGAGCCGTTCCATCACGGCATTGCAGGCATCGATGCATTGCGTGCAGGCGATGCATTCGAGCTGAAGCCCGTTGCGGATGTCGATTCCCGTGGGGCAGACCGCGACGCACAGGCCACAGTCGACGCAGTCTCCTACAACGCTGCCGCGTTTTCCGCGCGGCTCACCGCGCTTCGTGTCATACCCGACCACGAGCGTATCGCGGTCGAAGAGCACGCTCTGGAAACGCGCGTAGGGGCAGAGATACTTGCAGAAGGTCTGCCGCACGAGCGCGAGATCCAGGTACGCGAGCGCGGTCGAGGCAAGAAGGAACCGGGTGGTCGTCGGCGTGAGCGCCCCCGACGCGGCCTTGGAGAGCAGGGCGTAGGGCGAGACGAAATAGCCCACCAAGTGGAAGCCGAGGAGCGCCGCAAAGCACATCCAGACAACGTGGGTCGCGATCTTCCGCCATGCGGCCACTCGCGCGGGGGGACCGCTGCGCGACCAACCCTGGATCCAGCGCCCCACCATTGCATACACGTCCGTGAGGACGGTTTGCGGGCACGCCCAGCCGCACCAGAGGCGTCCCGCCAGCGCAGTGAAAAAGAAGAGCGCGAGCGCGAGTCCCGCGACGATGAGCCAGAGGAAGTAGAGTTCCTGGGGAAAGATCACGAGCCCGAAGACGTGGAACTTGCGCCCTGGCACGTCGAGACGGATCAGGGGCTCGCCATTGATCTCGACCCAGGGGATCACCAGCAAGATCGCGATCAGAATGCCATCCGCCGCCCAGCGCAGACGGCGGAAGAAGCCCTCGACGGGACGAGCGCTCCACACCGCCGCCGCCTAACCGCCCGGAGGGGGGGTGGCGGGCGCCCCGGGCGCCTGGTAGCCGGGCGCTCCGAGGCCGGGGACGTCCGACTTGGGCAGCGTCTCGACATAGGCCAGAACTCGCCAGACCTTGTCAGCGCCGAGCTGCGTGCCCCACGCAGGCATACCCCCCGGTCGTCCATACATCACTGTCTTGAACAGGTCTTCGTCCGTGTTGCCGTACTTCCAATAGGGATCGATGAGGCTCGGACCGACGAGCCCTGAGCCGTCGGCCTTGTGGCATGCAGCGCAGATTTGCTCGAACACGACCTTTCCGTCGGCAATCGCCGCAGGGTTCCGATGGTAGGGATTCGTGGTCGGCTGGCTTGCCTGGGCTGCCTTCGCGGCCACGTCTGCGGCCGCCACCTCGGCTTCGTACTGGCCGCGCGCACTCCAACCGGTGGCGGTGTAGTAGATGATATAGACGAAGGCGAAGACAATGGTTCCGAGAAAGGCGACATTGAACCACGTCGGGATCTTGTTGTCCTCTTCGTGAATCCCATCATGCTCCGCGGTGTCGGCTCGCGGGAGTTCTGCGACCTCGCTCGGCGGACGCTCGGCCGTCATCTGTCATCCTCTTCTAGCATGCGCCGCGCGGGCAGCTCGAGTCGGTTGCGCCGTTTCCGCGCGAACAGATAGAACGCGATCGCCACGAGAGCCAAGGCCAACACCGCGAGGCGCGAAAGCTTGTAGAGGGCGACGTAGTCCATCACGGTTTCTCCCCAAGGCTTGCGGTCGACACCGGCTTCTCACGCCAACCGATGTCGCGGCCGAGCCGCTGGAGGTACGCGATCAGCGCGACCGCCTCACTGTGGGCGCCGAGATCGGAGAGCTGAACTCCCTCCTTGCGAAGCGCGGCGGCGATCTCGTCCGACTGCCGACGCAGCGCGACCACGGCGTTGCCGATTTCCTCGTCGGTATAGGGCGTGCCGAGGCTGCGCAGCACTTCGAGCTTGCGCTTGGTCAGCGATGTATCGAGCTCCGAACTCGTCAGAAACGCGAACGGCGGCATGTTGGAGCGCGGCTCGATCTGGCGCGGGTTTACCAGGTGGATCCAATGCCAGGAGTCCGGGTACTTGCCGCCCACCCGCGCGAGGTCGGGCCCAGTGCGCTTGGAGCCCCAGAGGAAGGGCCTGTCGTAGATGCCCTCACCCGCCATGGAGAACGGCCCGTAGCGGTCGGTCTCGGTCTTGAAGGGCCGAACCTCCTGACTGTGGCAGTTGTTGCAGCCCTCGCGGATATAGAGGTCCCGGCCCTCGAGCTCGAGCGGGCTGTACGGCTTCACCCCCGCGATGGGTTCGATCGTGCCCTGGAGAAAGTAGGGCGGGATCAACAGGACGAGTCCGCCGATCACCACGGCCACGAACGCAAGCACCGTGAACGTGACCTGCTTGGCCTCGAGCGGTCGATGCCACTCCCAGGCCATCACTTCCCTCCCGCGACCGCAACGGCGGCGGCCGCACTCGGCTCGGGAACCTCGGATGTGCCTTGCTGGATTGTACGCAGAACGTTGTAGAACATGAGGAGGACACCGGAGAGGAAGAGGGCGCCCCCCACGGTACGAAGCACGTAGTAGATGTGAATCGCAGCCAAGGTATCGACGAAGCTGTAGGTGAGGCTCCCGTCCGGATTGACCGCTCTCCACATGAGCCCTTGCGTGACGCCCGAGATCCACATGGGTGTCACGTAGAGCACGATTCCCAGCGTCGCGATCCAGAAGTGCGTCTCAGCCAGGCGAATGCTGTAGAGCTCGGTGTGCCAGAGTCTGGGCACGACGTAGTAGAGGGTCGCGAAGGAGGTGAGCGCTACCCAACCGAGGGCTCCCGAGTGCACGTGGCCGATGGTCCAATCGGTGAAGTGTGAGAGCGAGTTCACGGTCTTGATCGCCATCATCGGTCCCTCAAAAGTGCTCATTCCGTAGAACGTGAGCCCCACGGCGAACATCTTGAGCAGCGGGTCTGTGCGAAGCCTGTTCCACTCGCCGCGCATGGTCAGCAGGCCGTTCAGCATCCCGCCCCAGGAGGGCAGGATCAGCATGACCGAGAAGACCGAGCCCAACGATTGAGCCCAGTCGGGAAGCGGCGAGTAGATGAGGTGGTGAGGCCCTGCCCAGATATACAGGAAGATCAACGACCAGAAGTGGAGAATCGAGAGCCGATGGGAGTAGATCGGCCTTCCGACCTGTTTGGGCAGGAAGTAGTACATGAGGCCGAGGATCGGCGTCGTAAGGAGGAAGCCGACGGCGTTGTGCCCATACCACCACTGGATGTTCGCGTCGTGCACGCCTGCGTAAATCGAATAAGACTTCCACATCGAGACGGGCCGCTCGAGGTTGTTGAAGATGTAGAGCATCGCGATCGTGAGGATGCTCGCGATCCAGAACCAGAGCGCTACGTACATGGGCTTCTCGCGTCGCCGGGCGATCGTGCCGAAGAAGTTGACCGCGTAGATGACCCACATCACCACGACGGCGATATCGAGCGGCCACTCGAGCTCCGCGTACTCTTTGGACGTTGTATATCCTGCGGCAAGCGAGAGGGCGGCAGCGACAATAATGGCGTTCCACAGCCAGAGGTGGATGCGCGAGAGCGCATCGGAAAACATTCGCACCCGGCACAGCCGCTGGACGCCGTAGTAGCTGCCCGTGAACACCACGCCGAGCGTGAAGCCGAAGATGACGGCGTTGGTATGGATCGGCCGGATGCGCCCGAAGTGGAGGTAGGGCGGCATGTTGAGGCTCGGCCAAGCGAGCTGGAGCGCCGCGAGCAGGCCGACGCTCATCCCCACGATGCCCCATACGAGTGTCGAAAGGGCAAAGCCGCGCACGACCGCCATGTCGTAGAGCTCTCGAGACCCTTGCCTGCCTGCCGACATGCCTGCCGTCACGGCGACCCTCCCCCTGCGCTCCGAGAAAGCCGCCGCACGCCTAGTGCACGAAGAATGCCACCAGCGCCTGCGCCACTGCGCCCGATGGCAGCCGCGAGGGCGACTGAAGGCCACATCCCGGAATGGAGTCGAGGCGGAATGGCACGGTGCAAGATGACCTCCCCAGCCGCTTTCGTCGAGACTGGAGGTCTCGGGTGCTCCTAGGCGGGTCTACCCGGTTTGGGCTGCTCTCGTCGAGGCCGAGGGGAGGGTGCCAGGGTGGCCGGACCTGTGGCCAAAGGTGGGCGAGGTCCCGAGGTGCCGCGCCCGTGCGTCCTTACCACCGTTTGGCCGCACCGTTCCCTCCACGCCTCGAGAAACCACCGCCAAGGCCTGTGGGGGGCGGAGCAGGGCTCGCGCGGTTCCGCGTCAGCGGCTCTCGGCCTGATAGTATGCGGGCACCTGCCGCGACCCAGGCACAAAGTTGACGCCCGTCCCGTCCTGCGTGCCGGCTCGGTGTGGGAGGCCTTCGTGGGCGGGCAGGCCTCGCTGCACAACGACGGTCTTGAGGCCAGTCCCTTCCAGTTCAAGCACGAGGAAACATGGCGCAAACGGCGATCTTCGGTCCGTTCTTCGCGATGATGCTGCTGACGCTACTTGTCTGGGTGTATATGTACATCCGGCGCATCCATTTCATCACGGGGAGCAACATCCGCCCAAGGGATCTTGCGGCTCCGGGCGCACTCGCGCAGCTCTCGCCCGCCGCGGTGTCCAACCCCTCGGACAATCTCAAGAACCTGTTCGAAATTCCCGTCCTGTTCTACGCGCTCGCCCTCTATCTCTTCGTCACCCATCAGGTGGATTCCGCCTACCTGACGGCTGCATGGATCTTTGTTGCATTTCGGACATTGCACAGCGCCGTGCACTGCACCTTCAATCTCGTGCTGTTGCGATTCTACCTTTACCTCATTGCCACCCTGGCAGTCTGGTTCATGTTCGCTCGGGCCGCTCTCACGCATTGGGGCAGCTAGAAGTTCGGCTCGGTGAAGAGCGTCCCGTGGAAGGGCGGTCTTATCGCGCTGCGGGAGCAACGGCCCAGCGCGAAGGAAGCCGGCACGGGCAGGTGCGATGTAGCCGCGCTCCCTACGGACCCCCGCCGCCAGCCGGATCCGCGTGAAGGCTGCGTCTTAGTCCCGATCTCCCTTGCACTTGAAGGCATCCGAAAGCGCAAGGACGACCAGATTGGCCGCCGTGACTCGCAGTTTCTCCGGATGGGCTTTGAGCCATTTCACGACGACGCGTTCGAGTTCTTCCATCGTGAGATCCTCGGGTATGCAGAAGTCTCTCGGCGATCCAAACCGGGAGAGATCATATGCGTGCGCATCCAGGACACCTGCGATGTACTGCGTGCACTCCGGCAAATGCGCCGGATCCTCGCACGACGCGAGGAGATCCCTGCCGCTGTCGAACCCAACTTGAGAAAAGGCTGCGGGCGAGGCGAGCAGGAGGGCAAGGCTCATGACGGGAATCGCCCTCATAGACCTGCCACGGGGCTTTGGACGCAAGGACGCGGCGTTCATCGCTTCTCCGTAGGCCGGCCGAAGCCGGCGAAATCAAGGTCCAGAAAGATCACGTTGCCACAATAGCCGCTGGCGGCTACCACCCGCCGCCCGAAGGTTCTCGCGCGAGGCTCGACCGACCCACCGCAGTCGGCACGCCCTTGGATCTTCGCGACGAGCACGTTGCGCATCTTGGAGGGGCGGCGTAGCCCCACAGATCTTCGGCCCGCCGGGATGCGCGACATGAGCAGGGCGCTCAGCATGAGGAGTGCTGGATCGGCACCGACCACGTTCTAGGACGTGAAGAGGGGCTCTACATCGATGGCTGCACGCGCTCGCAGGCGATCTCCAAGTTCGCTCGCCCGCTCGGCGATCACCTCGTTCTCGAGAACGGCAGTGAGAGCTTCCTTCAGGGTTCGAGCGGAAAAGCGCTTCCTCGGAATCGCAGGCGGCCCGATGCCGAGAAGCTCGACCCGTCGTGCCCAGTAGTACTGATCGGCGATGTGCGGCACCACGATCTGTGGAATCCCGGCCCGCGCAGCCGCCGTGGTCGTCCCCGCCCCTCCGTGGTGCACGACTGCGGCAAGGCGTGGGAAAAGACGCACGTGGCAGACCGCGCCGATTTCGAGCACACCTTCGGAAAGCGGCACTCCGCCGAGCCCGGCCCAACCCTGCGACACGAGCGCACGACAGCCGACGAGGGAGACGGCCTCCGCGATTTCGCGCGTCGTACGGAGAGGGTCGCTGTCCGTCATGCTTCCGAACCCCACGTAGACGGGTTTGGGCCCCTGCTGGAGGAAGGAGTCGAGTTTTTCCGGCAGCGGATCGCCGGGCCCGGGTTGGAGAGCTCGGATGCATCGGGGACGCACTCCGCCGTCCGACGGAAGGGGCGCGAGCTCCTGATCTGCAGCGAGAATGGATCGCTCACCCACGAGGTAGCGAAGAACATCTGGCGCTGCAGGGAGACCGAGCTTCGCGCGCTGCGCAGCGAGGGTCCGGCCGAACACACGGTTTAGGAAGGCCTCCGTGGCGTGCCAGCTCAGCCGATTGGCCCATCTTGGAAGCGTCTGGTGGGACAGAAGCATCGAAGGATGGTCGCCGGAGGGAAAGAGAACGGGGCAATACGCAACGTAGGTGTAGGGAACGCCGCGGAGGGCAGCGACCGAAGGTCCGGCGAGTTGCATTCCCGCTCCGATCAGGCACTGGGAATCACTCGTGGCGTCGGGAAGGGCTTCAAATTGCACTCGCAGACACGCACGCGCGTAGCGTATTCCCTCGCCCACGGCATGGATGGGTCTACCGCCGAGGGCGTTTGCATGATTCGTGAGCCAGGCACGCACGGCGGTACCGACCGGTCGGAACTCGAGCCCCGCGAGCGTTGTCGGCTCTCGAAAGTCGGGCGGGGCGCAGACGCGTACGGCGTGACCCTCTGCGGCAAGCGCTCGGCCGAGCACGAGCATGGGCTGGATATCTCCGCGCGTACCATCCACGACCAGTGCAATGCGCATCGCACCCTCGGCTCGCTCTTCTCATCGAACCGCCGGCGAGGCCGCTTGACATCGCGGCGTGAAGGAGGTGGGGCCTCGCTTCTGAGAGGCGCAGGGCGGCGCCCCGCATGGGCAACGCGGGGCGGGAGGCAGGTTCAGCTTGGCAAAGATATCTTCCACAAGCGGGCTCGCTCCCGCATGAAGGAACCGAGCCATGATCGTGGCGGAGGTCTGCGTCACGGAGATCTTAGATGCGCAAAGAGGCTTGCAGCCTGTTTCCTAAAGAGCGGGCCGCAACCTGTCGTCGCGCGGGAGGGGCTCGTGCATGAGAAGGGGCCTGGCCCTCGGTGCGCTTATCGCCCTCCTCTCCTCGGCTTCAACCCGAGCCGTCGCGCAGACGGCTCCACAGGCGCCGTTGCTGCGGATTGGCAGGGAGCAGCTCTGCGTGACGAACGGGACCGTGCAAGCTCTTCCCGATGGGCGTCTCGCGATCGATACGCCGAGTTCACGCGCCGTCGTTCGGATCGCGACCGAGCAGACCGCTGAGGTCCGGTTCCGCTACCTGGGGCCAAGCAAAGACTCAAAGCCCCTTGCGTCCGGTGAGCTGAGGCGCCAGATCGGCCTCAAGCTCAAAGCGCAGGATACCTGCAACCTCGTCTATGCAATGTGGCACATCGAACCCGATTCGAAGTTCGCGGTCTCCATCAAGCGCAACCCGGACGAGCACACGCATGCCGAGTGTCGCGCCGGTGGCTACGTGACGATCAAGGCACGAAGCGCTGTGGATCTGCCAAGGATCCAGCCCGGCGAATCCCACCGGCTCCGTGCCGCGCTGCGCGGCGATGCGCTCACGCTCGTGGCCGATGGCACGGTCGTATGGGAGGGAACCCTCGGGAGCCAGATCTCGACGTTCGACGGGCCGGTGGGATTGCGTACCGACAATGCGCGTTTCGAGTTTGAGTACTATGCGGGCAGCCCACGCGCGGACACCGGGTCTAACGCCTTGGACGAACACCTCCACCGGTGCAGCGTAGACGGCGAGGGCTAGCTCGACCTGAGGAGAAACCAGCGGATCCCGTGGCCTTGGAGGGCGGCTTCGGACCCGCACCAACGAGGTTCCCTGGGGCATTTCGCCCCCGCGCCGCGTTCAAGCAGCAGTTGGCGGTCGCAAGGCGCGAGCCCCGACGCCGACGCCCGAGTGGCAAGGGCGGCCCCCAGCCGCGCCGCGCCTTGCCGGACGAGCAGCGCAGGTCCGTCTCAACGTCGATTGCGCAGGGCGATGGCTTGGCACCAGCTTCGGCGCGGGCGGTTACAGCCGCTGCTGCGCTCGTCCGATAGGGGCCAGGAGACCCCAAAGCGAGGCGAGGCTGGGTGAATGGCCGGCAAGGCGCGATCCGCTCATCGATTGTCCATGTTCTCCCAGCGGATCGACCGCGCGATTCTGACGGGGTACTTCCTCGGGGCGATCGTGCCCCTTGTGGCGCTCGCGGTCCTGGCGCTGCGCTACGTCGTGCCAGCGTTGCCAGAAGGCCCGGTGGCCGAAGGCCTCTTGGGAGGCCTCGGCTCCGTCGCAGTTCTCACCCTTGGATCGTTTCTCCTCATCCGACGCACGGCGCGTCAGAGCCTCGACCGCATGGACGCCGACAACGGGCGACTTCAGGGCCTTCTCGACGCCTCGGCGAAGCTGGCAAACGCGCGGCAAACCAGCGACGTCGCGGGGGTGACGACCGCTGTCGCTCTCGCCATGACGGGTGCCGCCGCTGGCTTTCTGTGGATGCGCTCTGGCAAAGAAGCCCGGTTGTCGCTCGTTTCTTCGGCGAGCGGGAGCCAAGCGGGAGAAGCCGTGCGCGCTGAGCTCGACAAGCTGGCCGAGCTCGTGGCCGGCGACGCAAAGCCACTGGTCAGCGAAGCGACGCCGTCGATGCCCGCCACGGCGGTGGTTCCTCTCACGGGGCCGCGCGGAGTGATGGGTGCCCTCGGCGTCGTCTACCCGAAGAGCACTCGCCACTTCGACGAAAGCGAGGTGGGGGCCCTCCTCACGCTGAGCGCCCTCGCAGCGGTCGCGACTCGCAATGCGGACCTCCAAGAGTCCCAGCAGAACTTTTTCATCCACGTGACCGAAATGCTCGTGGCCGCGCTCGACGCGCATTGCGATGTCCAGGTCGGCCATCCGCGCCGCGTCGCCCGCATCGCGAACCGTGTCGCCCGCGCCCTCGGCTTCTCCGAAGATCAGCTCCATCGACTGCACTTCGCCTCCTTGCTTCACGATGTGGGAATGCTGAAGATCAAGCCCGATCTCCACGGAGTCCAAGCCGCCTTCGAAAAGCATCCCGCCCTCGGCGCAGGCATGCTCTCCCCGGTCCGCCTCTGGAGTGACCTCGCGCCCTTTGTTCTCCACCACCACGAGTGGTTCGATGGGAGAGGCTATCCGCAAAAGCTCGCAGCTGAAGACATTCCGCTCGAAGCTCGCATCATCGCCGTGGCAGAGGCGTTCGACAGCATGACGAGCCATGCCAGCTACAAGGAGGCCATCCCGGTCGAGGAGGCGCTTTCCCGCATCCAAATCGGCGCTGGTACCCAGTTCGATCCCAAGGTGGTGCAAGTCTTTCTCGACCTCGTCGGGTGCGGAGAGATCCGGTTCGACGAGGTTCCTTAGGAATCGGGGAGGGACGGCACAGGCCCGCGGGCCGGCGGTTTCGTCGCGCATGCTGGATTTGCGGCGACCTCGGCTTCCGGAGTCCGAGGCTCGACCGCGCAGAAGTCCATCCAAAAGATCCCAGCGGTGCGCACGAGAGACAGGCCCGGGAGTCGTCCGTGGCCTGGCTCGACGCGGAGCGAGACGAAACCTCGACTCCGCTCGTCGGCAAGGCGCGGGCAAAAGGGATGCAACTTCGTCCGGATCGAACTTGAGCCGTCGAGGTGTGTCGCTGCGGCGGCCCCCGGCATCGGCCGGGCCCGGGTCTTTGAAGCTTCCCTCTGTTCCTTGAATGTTTCGAGCTCGGAGACCGGTCCACTCCCACGGGAGCCGCCCCGGGGTGTCGTGTCAGGCTCTTGTCCCACACCGCCCGATTTCGTCACGTTGTCGGGCGAAGCGGCCACCTACCGAAGAGCGCCCGTTGCGCCCCTTGCCCAGGAGGCTCGGCATGCGTCGCCGATTCATCCCCGAGCTTGATCGGCGGGAAGCCCACCGAATCCGGCAGCGGATCCCCTGCGCGCTCATGGTGAACGGAGGCCGCCACTCCGGGGTGGTACACAACTTCTCGGCTCAGGGTCTCTTTGTAGAGACGCACGCGGCGCTCCCCGTCGGCGCTGCGGCGGTGATCGCCTTCCGAACTTCAGCGGGAGAGCAGTTCGTCCTCGAGGCGTCGGTGCCAAACCGGCGACACATTCCACACAGCCTGAGGCTGCTGACCCTCGGTGGTGTAGGTTTGCGTCTCATCGAGCCGCCGGCAGCGTATCGACGCTGGGTCGAAGGCACAGGCGGGAGCAAATCATGAAGGCGCGCATCGGGCCCCTTGAGCCCGGAGAGGAGCTCATCGGCGCGGAGATCTTTCAGGCGCTCTACTCACAGATCGCCGCNNGGGGGCCCTCTCTTCCCGGCCGAGCCGAGGAGTTCTCTCGCCGAAGCGCGGGGCCGTCCCGCTGGGGCTTCCCTCGCAGGCGCAGCGCCCCGCCCGCCGCCTGTGAAGCCGCACCCTTCCGCGCCCTCAAGGCCTCCCTCGGCTGCAACAGCGGCCGCGCTCGAAGCCGAGATCGACCGCTCCAGACATCGCGACCATGTGGCACGTCTCGCGGTCCATCTCGCTCGAGCGTACGTATCCGCGGCGGCTGTGCTGCGAATCCATCGTGGCGTGATCCAGGGTGTGTGCGGGGAGGGAGTCACGAACTGCGGCGCAGAGCTCCTCTTCCCTGCGGACGTGAAGAGCCCGTTCGCGGACGTCGTTGCGGGTCACCAACCCGTGCGCGGGCTCCCGCCTCAGGACGGAGTCGGCGCGCGCATCCTTGGGATGCTCGGGCGGGAAAATGTGCAGGAGATCGCCGTCCTGCCCATCGCGATCCAAGGGCGCATGGTGGGCCTTCTCTACGCTGACAATGGCGCCGAAGCTCTGGCGGATGCCTCCTTCGCCGCGCTCGAAGCCGTGTGCACGCGGCTTGCGAAAGCCTATGAGCGGCTGATTCTCGCTCGCAAGCGGGATTCGTTCGGGGCGTCTGCCTTCTGCGCAGAGTGAGGGAGCGCCCGGCCCTGCTACGCTCGGTCGTGCAGCCGCGTGCAGCCCGAGAGGGGATGCTTTGCCCTGGACCCCCCTTCGATATCCGCCGGCGATGGAGGCGCTCCCCGAGCCGGTGCGCGAGAAGGCGATCGAGATCGCCAACGCCCTGCTCGAGGAAGGAATGGACGACGGCCGGGCGATCCGAATCGCCATCGCCAAGGCGAAAGAGTGGGCTGCTCGGCGCACCCTCGAGATCGACTAATCACGGGTCGGTACGCGCTCCAGATCTTCGAGCCAGCGATCTGCAACACTGTCGGAGGGTGCGCGCCAGTCTCCGCGCGGCGAGAGCGATCCCCCGGAGCCGACTTTGGGTCCATTCGGCAACGCGCTGCGCTTGAACTGGCTGGTCTGGAAGAAGCGGGTCAAGAAGACCCCCAACCACCTGCGGATCTCTTCGAGGCGATAGCCGCCCTTGCCGCGCCAAGCGTTCCAGGCGAGGAACGCGACCTTCGCCGGCGCGTAGCCAAATCGCAAGATGTAGTAGAGATGAAAGTCTTGGAGCGGATACGGGCCGACGACGCGCTCGCTCAGCTGTGCGGGCTGCCCGCCCTGGCTCCCCGGCACGAGTTCGGGACTGATATCCGTGGAAAGGACGCGCGCGAGGACCTGTCCGACGCCCTGGTCGAAGTCGCCGGAATGCGCGACCCACGCGATCAAGTCCCGGATCAGGGTCTTTGGCACGCTCACATTCACGTTGTAATGCGACATCTGGTCGCCGACGCCGTACGTACACCAGCCGAGCGCGAGTTCCGAGAGGTCGCCCGTCCCGACGACCATCCCGCCGTTGCGATTGGCAAGCCGAAAGAGATGGTTGGTTCGCTCCCCCGCCTGCACATTCTCGAAGGTGAGATCATAGACGCGGGGGCGCCTGTCTCCCTTCGCATAGGGATGGTGCAGCGTCTTTAGCATCTGCAGGCAGGCGGGTCGGATATCGATTTCTTCGGCTGTGGCGCCGACGGCTTGCATCAAGCTCCAGGCCTGGCTCTTGGTGCGCGCGGTCGTCGCAAACCCCGGCATCGTGTAGGCGAGGATGTTCTTGTGGGGAAGTCCGATTTCATCCATCGCGCGCGCACACACGAGGAGCGCCTGCGTGGAGTCAAGGCCGCCTGAGACCCCGATGACCAGCTTCTTCACTCCGGTTGCACGCATTCGCGTGGCAAGCCCCTGCACCTGGATGCGGTAGACCTCCTCGCAGCGGGCGTCCCGCGTCGTGGGATCATCCGGCACATAGGGATAGCGCTCGACCCGTCGCGCGAGCGGAAGACGCCCCTTCGGCAGCGCCAGGGAGAAGCTGATCTCGTGAAACGCCGAGACCTCCGCGCGGTGCCGCTGCACTGACTGCCCGAAGGAGTTCTGCCGCATGCGATCCGCCCACAAACGGTCGAGATCGACATCCGCGAACGTGAGCTGCGGGCCCTTGGAAAAGCGCTGGGACTCGGCGAGCAGGCTGCCGTTCTCCCAGATCATCGCGTGGCCGTCCCAAGCGAGGTCGGTCGTCGACTCTCCAGGACCGGACGCACTGTAGAGGTAGGCCGCGATGCAGCGCGCCGATTGGTTTGAGGCGAGGTCGCGCCGGTATCGATGCTTGCCCACCACCACATTGGAGGCGGAAAGGTTAGCGACGAGCGTCGCACCCGCGAGCGCAGCGAAGGAAGAGGGCGGTGCTGGGACCCACAAATCCTCACAGATTTCGACGAAGAGAGCGAGCTTGGGCTGCTCCTCCAGCCGAAAGATGAGGCGGTTGCCGAAAGGGGCGCGTTGCCCCGCCAGCGTGATTTCGCTTCTCGTGCAGACATCTCCCGGAGTGAACTGCCGCAGCTCGTAGAACTCCCGGTAGTTCGGCAAGTACGACTTCGGCGCGATTCCGAGCAGCCTGCCGCGGCAGATCAGGGCGGCACAGTTGTAGAGGAGGCCATCCACCTGGACCGGCATGCCCACGAGAGCGGCCAGGGGCAAATCCCTCGTCCGTTGGAGCAGCTCCGAGAGGGCTTCCTCCGCGCCCCCAATGAGGGCCTGCTGGTGAAACAGATCATCACAGGTGTAGGACGAGATGCCGAGTTCGGGAAAGACGCAGACGACGGCCTTCTCCTTCGCCGCCTGGGTCATCAGGGTGAGGATTCCTTCGGCGTTGAAGCCAGGGTCGGCGACCCGCAGCGCCGGGGTTGCGACCGCCACACGCACGAAATTGTGTGTGTACAAGTTGAAGAAGTCCTGCGCTGCAGAAGTACGCGGCTTCATGGTCTCGCAGTGTGACCCCGCACTAAGACGAGTGGAAGGGTACGCGGATTCTGGCCCTTCGGCCTCCTCGGCACCGGAGAGGGACGCGGGGAGGAGGCCCCGTCGGTCCGCCGGCTTAAGGCTGCGTCTTCTCGTAGGTGCCCACGAGCTCCGCCCGCGCGAGGACATGGCCCGGCATGGCACGCTCGAGCTCGGGCTTCGTGGGGGAGGAGAGCTCGGAGAGCGTTGCGTCGAGGGCATAGAGCTCAAAGAAGTAGCGGTGGCGACCGATCGGCGGGCAGGGCCCGCCGTAGTCGGAGCGCTTCCAGTCATTGAGCCCATGGCGCGCGCCGGGGGGTAGGCGACTTCCCGAGGCGCCGTCCGCCAGCTCGCGCACCTGCGAGGGAATCCCCACCACGACCCAGTGCACCCACGTCCTCTGGGGAGCCTTGGGATCGGGGGCGTCTGGATCTTCGAGTACGAGGGCCAGGCTGCGCGTCCCGGGCGGCGGCTCGGTCCAGGCAAGAGGCGGTGAGAGGTCGAGACCCTCGCACGTGTAGCGGCTCGGGATGGGGCCCCCCGGCTGGAAAGCGGAGGAGTGGAGGGCGAAGCCCGCATCCTGACCCGCGGCGCGATCGATCGGCCCCGCCAGCGCGCAGGCGATCGCGAGCCAATGCAGCGGCCTAACCCTTCTACCCACCGCGGCGTCGCCTCCGATCCTTCAGGCGGTCGAGAAGCTTTTCTGCAGGAAGCGTGTTGAGGACGTCGGATGCGCGGGCCCAGCCGCGTCGCGCAACCGCCACGCCAAACTCGTCTGCGTAGCGAAGGTGGGTGGGATGGTGCGCGTCCGAGTCGATCACCAGCGGGACCCCGGCCTCCACCGCTTTGCGCACATACTCATCCTTGAGGTCGAGCCGATCGGGGATCCCATCCACCTCGAGGACAGTGCCCGTGCGCTTCGCGGCTTCAATCACCGCATCCATGTCGAGGTCGACAGGCTCGCGCCTTCCGAGCTGTCGCGCCGTGGGATGGAACAGCACGTCCACATGCGGATTCTCCATGGCATGGATCACGCGGCGGGTTGCGACCGACCGGGATTGTCCGAAAAGCGAGTGTATCGCCGCGCCCACGACCTCGAGGTGCCGGAGGGCCTCGTCCGCGACGTCGAGGGTTCCGTCCTTTCGGATGTTCACCTCGGCGCCGGTGAGGACACGAATGCCCTTGAGCTTGCTGTTCACGCGCCGGATCTCCTCGCCTTGCTCGAGCAATTGCTTCTCGTCCGAGCCGTGCGACATGGCGAGATCGCGCGTGTGATCGGTGATTGCAATGTATTCAAGCCCGAGATCTTTTGCGGCGGCTGCCATCTCCTCGATCGAGGCTGCCCCATCGGTCCAGTCGGTTTGGATCTGCAGGTCACCCCGCAGCGAGCCGTACTCGATGAGCTTCGGCAGGCGGCCCGCGGCCGAGGCCTCGATCTCGCCANNTCTCATAGACCTCCTCCTCGGTCCGCCCGGCGATCGCTTTCTCACCCTTGAAGACGCCGTACTCATTGAGCTTGAGGCCGGCTTCCTGAGCGACGCGCCGAAGTGCCACATTGTGGTCCTTGCTGCCCGTGAAGTAGAGGAGGGCCGCGCCGAAACTTTCCGGCGGAACGACACGCAGGTCCGCGTCCATGCCATTGGCGAGCCGAACCATCGACTTCGACTCGCCACGCGCATGGACGGCCACCACTTCGGGCATCTTGACGAACAGGCGCATCAGCGGGTCGGGGTCAGGGGAAGCGACCAGGAAGTCAAGGTCACCGATCGTCTCCTTGCGACGCCGCAGCGAGCCCGCGATGGAAACGCGCCGAGCCCCTGCCAGCTTGGCGAGGCGGGCTTCGATGTCCCGAGCGAGCGGCCAGACCTCACCGATCGGATGGCGGCCGCTCGCCTGCTTGCGGAGCTCAAGGCCGCGCAAGATCTTCTCTTCGCTCTTCGCGCCGAAGTGCGGGACGTCGCGAATTCGTCCGTCGCGGCACGCCTCCTCGAGGTCGGCAAGCGAGCGTACGCCGAGGGCATCGTAGAGGGCCTTGGCATGCTTCGGTCCGAGGCCCTCGATGGAGGTCAGCCCGAGCGCGTCGATGGGGATGGCTCGGCGCATCCGCTCGAGATCCCGGATCTCGCCACCCTGCAGCAACTCTGCAATCCGCTCGGCAATTCCCTTGCCGACGGCCGGGACCTCTTGCAGCGCGGCGAGACCCCCGGTCGCGAAGAGTTCCACCAGCGGGCTTGCGTGCGACTCGACGGCATGTGCGGCCTTCTCATAGGCGCGGGGTTTGAATGCGACGCCTTCCATCTCGAGGAAGAGGGCCATCTCGCGCAGTCGTTCGGCGATCTCCGCGTTGCTGGCCGGGCGTCGCTTCATGGCAGTCCCCTATCCGCGCGACCAAAGCTCCAGCGCGCGCCTCCTGCCGCAGCAAGCTGCCCGGGCCTCAGCCGGAGGGAAGAATCGCACAGGCGTCCGGGCCTTGCGGCGCCAAGCGGCTCCCTCGAGGCCGGTCCCAAAGATCATGGCGCAGGAACTCCTGGGGGTGCCGGGACGACCGTCGTTGCCTGGAGACCTTTTTCCCCGGCCTCGATGTTCAGGGCCACTCGGTCACCCTCCGTGAGGCGCTCGAACTCGAGACCCCCATGCACGGCGTTACGATGGAAATAAACCTTCTCTCCCCCATCCGTCACGATGAATCCGTAGCCCGCCGCGTGCAGCACGCGGTCGACGATCCCGAGATAGGGTGGGTTTTGCGGCCGTTCGTCGCGATGCGTGCTCCGGATCTCCCGCAGCTTTCGGACCTCGCGCTCGAAGGCGTCGATTGCCTGGTCGAGCGCGAGACCCAGGTCATCCGCAGAGCGCACCGCCACAATCTCCCTGCCGCGCACCTGGCAGGCGACCCGGATCTCCTTTCCGCCGTGGCGGTGATGGCCGGTACCCCGGCCCACGATGCGCAGGTCGATCATGTCGGTGTGGCCCGCCGCAAGGGCGGAAAGACGCGCCTCGATTGCATGGCGCTCGTCCTCCGAAATCTCCTCGACGTGGCTCCAATGAATTTCCATGCCGCTTCCTCTCTTCCTGTTCTCGTCGCGTCTTCTACCCCGGATGCAACGCGCATACCTCCCCAAGAGCCTCGCCCACGCAGAAAGGGAGGCCGGGTGTGTGACGTTCCGCCGCACGTATGGGGCAGGGGGACCGAGGGAGGGGCAGGGAGTGACCATTTTTCCTTCTCGGGGCGGGGCCACGTGCGGGGGGTCGCGGCCCGGAACGACCGGCCCCAGGGCCACCCGCCGCGACCGTACCCATGCGATTCCCCGCACGCTCGGGCAACTTCCACAACGGACTCGATCCTCCGGCCATGCGGAGAAAGAGCCCCTTCTTTCCCGCTGGAATGAAAGATGGGAGAAGACCCATGAATGTGAATCCCAACGCCGGGAAGCCGGCCGAGCCCTCGATGCTCGTGAACGTGCCTCGGCTCATGACGGCGTACTACACCACAGCTCCAGACCCCGCGGTCGCGGCCCAGCGCGTCGCATTCGGCACTTCGGGTCACCGAGGCTCCGCTTTCGACCATGCCTTCAACGAGGCGCACATCCTCGCGATCACCGAAGCCATTTGTCTGTATCGCCGCGAGCACGGGATCGACGGGCCCCTTTTCCTCGGCATTGACACCCATGCTCTTTCGGAAGCCGCATTCTGCAGCGCGCTCGAGGTGCTGGCGGCCCAGGGCGTCGAGGTGATGATCGACGCTCAGGGCGGCTACACGCCGACACCGGTCGTGTCTCACGCGATCCTCACGCACAACCGCGGTCGCAGCCGCGGACGGGCCGACGGCATCGTCGTCACTCCCTCGCACAATCCGCCCGCTGACGGGGGATTCAAATACAACCCACCCCATGGCGGTCCGGCAGAGAGCCAAGTGACCGCATGGATTCAGGAGAGGGCCAATGCGCTCCTCACGAGCGGCGTTGAGCGCATCAAGCGTATTCCATTCGAACGGGCGCGCCGGGCTCCGACCACGAACCGCCACGAGTACCTGGAGGCCTACGTCGGTGACCTCAGCGGCATCGTCAACCTCGAGGCGCTGGCGGATGCAAAGCTCCGCTTGGCTGTGGACCCCCTCGGAGGGGCAGGGGTCCACTATTGGGGCAGGATCGCGGAACGCTACGGATTCGAGCTCACCGTCGTGAGCGACGTGGTCGATCCCACCTTCCGCTTCATGACCGTCGACTGGGACGGGAAGATCCGGATGGACCCGTCTTCCACTTACGCGATGCAGCGACTGATTGCCCTCAAGGATCGGTTCGACGTGGCTTGGGCCTGCGACACCGATCACGATCGCCATGGCATCGTCAGTCGAAGCGGGGGGCTCCTCAATCCCAACCAGTTCCTTGCCGTTGCTGTCTCCTATCTCCTGACTCACCGCCGCCAATGGCCGGCCGACACCTCGATCGGCAAGACAGTCGTGACCAGCAGTTTGATCGACCGGGTCGCGGCGCGCGCCGGTCGCCCCCTGGTCGAGGTCCCCGTCGGCTTCAAGTGGTTCGTCGAGGGCCTTCTCTCGGGTTCTCTTGGCTTCGCCGGCGAGGAGAGCGCTGGCGCGTCCTTCCTGCGCCGCGATGGCACGGTTTGGACCACGGACAAGGATGGAATCGTGATGGGCCTGCTCGCGGCGGAGATGACCGCCGTCCGCGGCCGGGATCCGGCCGAGCTCTATCGTGAGCTCACGCGGGAGCTCGGCGAACCGCGATTCACGCGGATCGACGCGCCCGCCACCCCGGAGCAGAAGAGGCTGCTCTCCCAGCTCTCGCCGCAAGACATCCAGGCGAAGCAACTCGCGGGAGAGAAAATCCTGAGCATGATCACGCAAGCGCCGGGCAGCAAGGCCGAGATCGGCGGCCTCAAGGTCGTCACCGAGA
>DOUU01000477.1 GCA_003520425.1 Deltaproteobacteria bacterium | reverse complement strand
CTGCCTGCGCCTTCGACTCCCGGTGCAGCCGGGCTCGACCTGCCGGCGGCCGTCGACGGCGAGGTGGTGATCGAGCCGGGCGCCCGCGCGCTCATCCCCACGGGCTTCACGATCGCGGTGCCGCCGGGGCTGGAAGGCCAGGTCCGCCCCCGCAGCGGCCTTGCCCTCCACCATGGCATCGTGCTCCCCAATGCGCCCGGCACGATAGACTCCGACTACCGCGGGGAGGTGAAGGTCATTCTGCTCAACACGGGTCACGAATCGTTCGTCGTCAAGCGGGGCGAGCGGATCGCGCAGCTCGTCTTCGCGCCGGTCGAACGCATCGCCTGGCGCGAGGTCAGGGCACTCGGCCCGACCGCCCGGGGAGACGGAGGTTTTGGCCACACGGGCCGCGCCGTGAAGCCTGCGGTTCAAAGCCGCCCGAAGCGCGCAAAGCGCGGAGGCCTGAGATGACCGCGCAGCCGAGCGAGCTTGCCGAGCCCGACGCGGGGGCGATCCATCCGCGTCCCCCGACGCCGGCGCCCCCGCGAAAACCTGCGGGCTCCAGCAACCTCGCGCTTCGCCTGGTCACGGCGGCCGTCTTGGTGCCGCCTGTGGTCTACCNNAGTCGGAGGACCTCTCTATCTCGCTGTGATCATGGGGATTGTGCTGCTCGGTCTGCGCGAGTTCTACCGGCTGATCGAAGACAAAGGGGCCCACCCCCTCGTCGGCTTTGGCCTTGCGGCCGGCGTCGCGATCCCCGTCGTCGCGTACGTGGGAAACGAGTACCACGCCACGATCCTCATGACGGCGACCCTCTTGGCGGTGATGGTGGCGCAGGTCGGGAAGGCGGAGATCAGCGAGGCGCTGGCCAGCATCTCGGGGACTTTTTTCGGCGTCTTCTACGTGGGCTGGCTGCTCTCCCATGCCATCGTGCTGCGCCAGTTCCACGACGTGGTGTCGGCGAAGTGGGGAGCTTCCGCCGCGGAAGGCATCTCGCCCGACGCAGGCGCCTTCTACATGATTTACACGGTCGCAAGCGTCGTGATGTGCGACGTCGGGGCCTACTTCGGCGGCCGCGCCTGGGGTCGTCGCAAGCTCGCGCCCCAGATCAGCCCTGCCAAGACCGTGGAGGGTGCACTCGCGGGAATCGTGGCGGGGATCTCCACGGGGCTTGTCGCGAAGGGCGTCTTCGATCTGGCCTGGCCCAGCATGTCCCGGGACTTCTCGTGGCTCGCGGCACTGCTGTTTGCACTGGTTCTCTCGATCGTCGGGATCATCGGCGACCTCGTCGAATCGCTTTTGAAACGAGACGCACGCGTCAAGGACACGGGGAGCCTGCTGCCGGGCACGGGTGGTGTCCTGGACCGGATCGATTCGAATCTGCTTGCGATTCCCGTGATGTACTATGGGCTTCTCGCCTACACCTACCTGCGCGTAGGCTGAGCCGAAGAGGCCGGAGATGATCGAGCGCTACTCACGACCAGAGATGCAGGCTCTTTGGAGCGAGGAGGCGAAGTATCGCCGCTGGCTCGAAGTCGAGATCGCCGTGTGCGAGGTCCTGGCGGAGGCCGGCCGGATTCCTTCCCGGGACGTCGAGAAGATCAAGGCCAAGGCCGCCTTTGACGTCGCGCGAATCGAGGCGATTGAGCGCGAAGTCCGCCACGATGTCATCGCATTTCTGACCAACGTCGCCGAGCACGTGGGTCCGGAAGCCCGCTGGCTTCACTACGGGATGACGTCGAGCGACGTTCTCGACACGGCCCTCGCGCTCCAGCTCCGGGACGCCGGACGCTTGCTTCAAAGCGGCGTCGAGCGCGTGATCTCGGCCCTGCTCCGGCGCGCCCT
The DNA here is from genome assembly GCA_003520425.1 of Deltaproteobacteria bacterium. Classification (GTDB taxonomy): domain Bacteria; phylum Myxococcota_A; class UBA9160; order UBA9160; family UBA9160; genus UBA9160. Next base: position 2,257 of record DOUU01000477.1, on the reverse strand, counting down.
CGAGCATCGGCGGACGCCCATCGTGGGCCGCACCCACGGCATTCACGCCGAGCCCACGACCTTTGGCATGAAGCTCCTCGTCTTCCATGAGGAGATGCGCCGAAACCGCGCCCGCCTCGAGCGCGCGCTCGAAGACGCCTGCGTCGGCAAGATCTCGGGAGCCGTGGGCACCTTTGGGCATTTCGATCCCCGCGTGGAGGAGGAGGTCTGTCGGCGGCTCGGGATCGGCTTCGAGCCGGTGGCGACGCAGGTGGTGCAACGCGATCGCCACGCCGCCCTGGTCGCGACCCTCGCGGTCCTCGCCTCCTCGCTCGACAAGTTTGCCGTCGAACTCCGCCACCTCGCCCGGACCGAGGTGGGCGAGGTGGAGGAAGAGTTCGGCGCGGGCCAGAAGGGCTCGTCCGCCATGCCCCACAAACGCAATCCCTGGCGCCTTGAGAACGTTTCGGGGCTGGCACGGGTGGTGCGCGGCTATGCGGTCTCGGCGCTCGAGAATGTCGCGCTCTGGCACGAACGCGACATCAGCAACTCTTCGGTCGAGCGCATCGTTCTGCCCGATGCAACGCTCGCACTTGATTTCATGCTTCAACGCTTTGCCCAGCTCGTCGAGACCCTGGTGGTCCACGCCGAGCGCATGCGGGCGAACCTGCTGTCGAGCCGCGGCCTTGTCTTCAGCGGACAGCTTCTCGTGGCGCTCGCAGCGCAAGGCCTCTCGCGGGAAGAGGCCTACGGGCTCGTCCAGCGTCAGGCCATGGAGGCCTTTGAGACGGGTGGAGATTTTGAGGCACGCATTCTCGCCGACAAGGCGATCGCAAAGGTGTTGTCCCAGGAGGAAATCCGCCGCGTGTTCTCCCTCGACGAGGCGCTCCGCCACGTGGACGCCATCTTCGAGCGCACGCTGCGAGAGGGAGGTGCGGGATGAAGGCCCTCGTGTACGTCACACCCAAGCGCGATGTGCTCGATCCGCAGGGCAAGGCGATCCAGCGTGCGTGCCGCTCGATGGGCTTCGAGCAGGTGACCGGCGTCCGCCAGGGCAAGCTCTTCGAGCTCGAGCTCGCGGCGGGCACCGAGCCCAAGGCGGCGGCAAGCGTGGTGCGGGAACTCTCGGAAAAGCTGCTTTCAAACCCGGTGATCGAGGACTTTCAGATCGTCGAGCTCNNACCGGCTCCCGGCTCCAACGCGCGCACTTCTCGCTGCCCCCCGCGGCACCGCAGGAGGGGCGATTCTGATGAGCACAGCACGCGTCTTCCAGCTCCTGAACCTCCTGGTCCTGCCGTGGTGGGCTCTCTTTCTCGCCGCACCCCGCTCAAGGTTTGCGGGACGCGCGGCTTCTCACTCGGCCATCTTCCTCGCGCTCTGTTTGCTCTATGCGGCGCTTCTGGCCGGCACGGTCGCCGCGCGGGGAGGCGAGGGCGGACTCGATTTCGACGGACTGCGGGCTGCTCTCGGAACGCCACGCGGGTTTCTCGCAGGATGGACGCACTACCTTGCTTTTGATCTCTTCGTCGGCGCGTGGATCGTGCGCGAATCGGGCCGCCTCGAAGTCGAGCCCCGCCCCTTTCTCTTCTTCACGCTCGTGGCGGGCCCGATCGGCCTCGGCGGCTTCCTTTTTCGCCGCTGGCTTCGGCTGCGCACGCTTGGCCAGCTGGGGGAGTCAGACCTGATCTAGGCGCGGCCTCCCCTACACCGCTGCGAGTCCCAGGTTTCGGCGGATTCTCGGCTGCGGGGACTCGGTGTTCGGTTCGAAGGCGCGACCCGTGACCTGCTCGAACGCTTCGATGTAACGGCGTGCGGCCTCGCAACGCACATCGATCGGGATCTCGGGCACAGTGCCCTCGCCCCGGTAACCGGCCTCCACCAGCCAGCGCCGCAGATACTCCTTGTCCAGCGCCTCCGGGTCGCGACCCTGCGACATCGCCGCCGTGTAGCGGTCGCGGTACCAGTAACGGGAGGAATCGGGGGTGTGGATCTCGTCGACCACNNTCGTACTTGGTATCCACCAGGATGAGCCCCCGGGATTCGGCAAAGCGGCTCCCCTCCTCGAAAAGCCTCGCCGTGAGGTCGGCCGCGGCGTCGAACTGCTCCGGCGAGATGAGACCCCGGCCGATCAGGTCCTCGCGCGACGCAAGCTCGTCGTGGCTGCCGTGCGCCGCCTTGGTCGTGGGGGTGAGCAGCGGCTTCGGCAGGCGCTCGTGCTTGCGCAGCCCCTCGGGCAGGCGATGGCCGCAGTACACCCGCTCCCCGCGCGCGTAGGCCG
>DOUU01000420.1 GCA_003520425.1 Deltaproteobacteria bacterium | reverse complement strand
AGGGTGCCCAACCCAGTCACGTTGGCGCCGGAAATCCGCGGCCGCACGACCCACAACTGCGTGTCTTCGACGAAAAAGTCCTCGGTCTTGGGCGCCATCTGCGCCGTGGTGATCACGCGCCGGTGATCGTCCGACAGCCTTACCGTCGTGAGGGTGCCGATGTCGACCCCGTTGTACTGGATCTTGGTCTTGCCCGCCTCGAGTCCCTCGGCTGACTTGAACGTGATCGTAATCTTGGGTCCCTCGCCCAGGATTCGCGTCACGGCGACCCACACGCCGATGACCGCCGCCACGATGGGGATGATCCAGACGACCGAGAGCCGCGTGCGCTTCTTGGTGAGGGCTCTCGACTCGGGGACGTGAGGAAGTGGTTTATCGCTGTCAGGCATATCGAACCTCGCTATAGCTTACGGAATCCCAGATCAGCCGCGGATCGAANNATCGAAGGACTCGACCGCGAGCATAGTCAGTACCACCACTGCCGCGAAGAAGAACAGGCCGGGCCCCGGCGCCACCGACATGAGCGGCTGGAGCTGGACGAGCGCGGCGGTGAACGCGTCGACAAACACGTCGACCATCGACCAGCGTCCGATGAAATCGACCACTCGATAGAGCCGAATGCGCTGTTCGTTGTTCTCGACCGAGCCGCACTGCACGGTGATGAGCAGGTACGCCAGCGCGACGATCTTGGCGCTCGGGATCATGATGCTGGCGAAGAGCACGATAAGCGAGAGCGGCCACCCGGTTGGCGACCAGAGGAGCACGGCGCCTTGCAGGATGGTGTCGGATTCGGCACCGGCGGCCGTGGTCGTCGTCAGCACCGGGAGAACGTTGGCGGGGATGTAACAAACCGCCGCGGCGATCAAGAAGGCCCAGGTGCGTTGAATGCTATCCGGCTTGCGGAATTCAAGCGCCTCACCGCAGCGCGGGCAGAGGCCTTCATGCTCGCCGGGGACAGGACGAGAGAGCAGGCCGCAGCCTTCGCAGCTCTGCAGGCCATGCTGCATCGCGGTCGGGGCGGTCGCGCTCACGAGGTCGCCTCGGCCATGCCGTTCTCCGTGATCGTGCGCTGCCTCGTCCGCCCACTCGATCCGGTCCCACACCTCATTCGGGTCGAAGTTCGCCTGCATCGCGGCGAGCACGAACACGAGCGCGCCGAGCGCAAACAGCGCGATGCCCGGGATCACCGTGGCGAGCTCGGCGATCTTGATGAGCGCGACCAGTACGCCGAGCATCATGACCTCGATCATGCTCCAGGTGCAGGTCGTGGGATGATGCCGAAGGAGGGTCCCCACCCACCCCGGCGGCCGAGCGCGGCGCGCTGCAACCACGATCACTAGCATGAAGCCGATTTGCAGGGCCGGGGCGATCACGGCTGTGAGAAGCACGAGCGCCGACACGAGCGGGAGCCCGTTTTCCCACAGGTGCTCGGCGCCGCCCAGAACCGTGGTGAAGGCATGGCGTCCGACGGCAGAGAGGCCGAGCATCGGGACACAGTTCGCGACCACATAGAGCAACGCAGCGGCGAGCGACAGCGCGAGCGTCCGATTGAGCGAGTCTTCGCGGCGGCGCCAGAGCTCCTCGTCGCAGCGCGGGCAGCGCGCCGATCCGCCGGGCGGGAGCTCTGGAAGGCGCTGCAACAGGTCACAATTCGAGCAGGCGATAAGTGATGCGTCCGCAAGGGGCTCGTTGAAGGTGTTGGCGTCCGGACGCATCCTCGGGTCAGCGCGCGTGCCGAGAGAGAGGAATGCATTCGACGCACAAGATTCCGCTCTCCCCGACCGGGAGTCCGGCTTGCGACTTCTGTCCGCGCTCGCGCCCATCGGGGCGATGAGTGAGCGCCTTGGCCATCTCCCCGCGTGGGTCCGTTCGGTGCACAGGCACTCCACCTCAGTCGGGAACGCGCGATCGGCTCTCAGGGTAGCGGCATCGCCCCGTCACCCTACTTTGAGGGGACTCTGGATTTCAAGTCCCTTGGCTGAGACCGCTCTCTCCCGCCGAAGGTCGGGCGCATGCGCGTGTGCATGACTCCTACTTCCCATGCCATGCCTGTCCGGAGCGCCGGGAAGCTTGTGTGCGACGAATTGCCGCCCAGCCGCGCCCTCTGCCTCCCGGGACGACAACCAAGCGTCGCCCGAGCCGGCTCATCTTTCGAGGTATCGAGAACGTCGCAAACAGTTGAAGCGGTGCGATCGTCCATGGCCCACCGAGCCGGACCTCGGCNNCTTTCGGGCGAGGGGGCGCAGGTTCTCCCGACGTGCATGTCCGCTTCGAAAGAGCTCGCGTTCGGCCGCCTACGAGCCTCGAGAGCTCCTTGTGATGCTGAACCCGGCCTCTAAACCCGGCCAGGCTGTACCGGCAAAGAGGCAAGTCGCAAGCGAGTCGCGCGCAGCCAGCCCCTCTTCGACGCGCACTTGACCGCCGCAATCCTTGAAACGTCTATACTTCCATCGCATGCATCGGAGCTGGCGCAGGTGGCTCGCACGCTCTGGCACGCGCGCTGTGGGGATGCTCACAGACGAACCGCCAATCAGGCTGCATGCTTTGGCTAGAAAAAGAAATCGAAACCGGTGTGGCCCGAGACGTGGGGCTTCAGGGTAGCGTCGCGCTGCATGCATAGGGTGATCCGCAACGCTTTCGAAGGACAGCGGGCTGCGAGCAAGACGTCGAGTCGCTGCGTCGAGCCGGATGGTCTCTGTGCTGCCTCTCTTCTTCCACCCTTGCTTGAGCAGTTCCAAGGAAGACTTGCCGCCAGCCTGCCTTCAGAACTCCCGGAGGCCGCGATCCTTCATGGGATCTCTCGGTGTCCTTGATCGAGGAAGACGGGGCATCTGCGGGAGGAGACCCCGNNCGTGGAATGCCGCGTCCAATGCAGACCCCGCACAGGGCCGCGGCGCGGAGGGAACGGGGAGCAAGCGTCCGATGGGTGGCCGCGGCGCTCGCTGCCCTATCCATGTGCGTTCTCGCCTGCAGCAAGACAGACCGCATCCGCATCCGGGCTCTTTTTGGAAGCGCGGAGGCGGAGGTCGCTCTCGCGGACATGTACTACCGAGGCGAAGGGAGACCCAAGGATCTGACACAGGCAGCACGGTGGTTCCGCAGGGCTGCAGAGCAAGGGAATGCGGTGGCTCAGTACAACCTTGCCACGATGTATGGCAACGGGGAGGGTGTTCCGAGGGACACGCCGCAAGCCGCAAGTTGGTATCGCAAGGCCGCAGAACAAGGGGACGACGATGCCGAGAATGAATTGGGCCGGATCTACTGGACGGGCGACGGGGTGCCGAGGGACCTGGCCCTGGCCGCGCAGTGGTCGCGAGAAGCTGCGGAACGGGGAAACAAGGCGGCGCAGTTCCGACTCGGCGTGATGTACCTGGGGGGGGAAGGCGTCCCAGAGGACCGGATCCAGGCCCACAAGTGGCTGGCCCTCAGCGCCTCCGCCGGCAACCCGGATGCCGGCAGGGTTCTTGGCTCATTGGAGACAAGACTCACGACCGAGGAGATGGCCGAGGCGGAGCGGCTGGCCAACGAGTGGCGCCAGGCGCACCCCAGTGCACGAAGATGAAGGCGAGCTCCGGCCTTCGTCCGGGGGACCCACGGCAGCGGACCCGGGGGCGATTTTGGAGCCCCGGCGCCTTCGCGCCCCCCCGGTCCTCTTCCTCAAATCCTCAGCGCCGAGCCAATTCTACGAGGAAGTATCCGAGCCCGATAAGGGTTATCCACATGACGAGGCCGACAAACGCCGCAAGGACGATGCCTCTTGCCGGTCCGAGCCGATCCGGCGAGAGTCCAGAGTCTTCCCGCTTCGAGAGGGCTTTCTCGGCCCGCCGAGACAGCCCCCTCGCATCGACTTCGGAGTGGATGCTAGGCGAGGTCAGAGCGCTGATCCCCCCACCGCTAGCCACGGATCCGAGCCATTGTCCTGCGAGGTCCGTCTCACGTCTGTGACCGCCGTCACAGGATGGGGCGCCGCGCTACAACACCCCGGGCTGTAGAGAGAGGGATGGCTTCGCTGTTGGAAGGGGGCTCAGGGGGGCACCTGGAAAGCCGTGTATCGCGGCGAGCGCATTTCGAGCTGCTGGAGCGAGAGCGCTCCTCCGGGGTCCCCTCTTCTGTAGTGCGAGCGACGCTGACACTCGGAAAAGTTGAAACGTCGCGTCGCGTCGGTCCGAGATCTGGCAGATGCCGATCTTCACCTCCGGGAGAGGGTCCACTCGGTTGTTCGGCCTCCGCTCCCTCGGCCGCGAGGGACCTGGGGCGCGGTTCACGGCGCGGCAGGTGCAGCGCCTTGTGGCGAACGTGCGCCTCGTCACGGCGCGTCCGATTCATGGCTCCGATATGCCAGGCAGCTTTCTCATCGGAGGGTGGGCATGGGCCTTTTCTCCAGACGACCGGCCTACGACCGGACTCGCGTCCTCGCGGCGGCCTACCAGGCCGCCGCACGACGGCGCTACCGCCGCGCGATCTCGCTCTATCGCAAGGTCCTTGCCGTGGAGCCCGACAATCCAGAGATCCACGAGAAGCTTGCGCCCTTGCTTGCGCAAACGGGCCTGTGCTTCGACGCCTGGGTGAGCTTCCGAACCGCAGCGCGGGCCCATGCGAGCTCCGGACGCCCGGACCAAGCCCTCGCCGTCTTCCGGGCCGCGACACGCCACTTGCCCCGTGAGCTCGCCGCGTGGGAAGCCACTGCGGACCTGCAACGGGAAAAGGGGCGNNCGCAGCGAGGGCCCACGCGAGCTCCGGACACCCGGACCAGGCCCTCGCCGTCTTCAGGGCCGCGACACGCCACTTGCCCCGCGAGCTCGCCGCATGGGAGGCAACTGCGGACCTGCAGCGGGAAAAGGGGCGTCGGAGTGAGGCTGCACAGACCCTGCTCGAGGCCAGCGGGCATTTTCGTCGGCGCGACCTCCAGCCGCAGGCGATCTATCTCCTGCGGCGCGTTCGTCAGATCGAACCCTGGCACTTCGAGACCGTGCTCGATCTCGTCGGTCTTCTCGCAAGGACGAGCCAGCGCGAGGAGGCGCTGAGACTCCTCGAGGGCCTGGCATCCCGCTCCAGCGGGGCCGAGTTGCGGCGGGTGCGTGCCGCGGAGTTTCGCCTCTCCCCAGGATTTCGGCGCGCCTGGCGCTGGCTCCGGGCCGCGCTCCAGCGCAGCGAAGAGACGCTCATCCCCGAGCCTGCGCCCCCTCGCAGGCTCCGCGCCTAGCCGAGCCGAACGAGAATCGAAGAAGGGGAAGGGCCCCGAGCCGCGGCGGAACTGGCGTCTTTTCCGCTCGCGACCACAAGAGGCGTTCTCAAAGCAGACTGGCGCATTCGGGGCCTCGTGCCGCTTGCTCGACTTTTCCTCGAAGAGCCATACGTAGAACACTTCACAAGTTTTCCGGCCTCGAGGATGTGGCGTGGGGCGCCATGTCGCGGCCCGATCTGCAACGCTTTTGCCGAAAGCCACAATGCGTTTTCGGCGAGGGCAAAAGCGCGCCAAGACTTTTATCGTGAAGGGCGAGATGTGGTGGCTCTCGCGCAACGAAAGTGCCAACGTCTGCCGATCGGATTCCAAGACGGACATCCAGTGCCTTTTGATCTTTTGCTGATGAGGATTCCCCGATGGCAGATGGAACACGGCCGAGTGACCCCATCCAGCACGTGGTCGTGCTGACATTCGAAAACCGTTCCTTTGACCACATGCTCGGCTGCTGCCAGAAAATCCACTCCGGCTTGGATGGCATCCCGGACGGGAGCGCTCGCACCAACTCCGATGGCGTGAGGGCATACTCACAGGTTCCCGGTGCGGCTCGCACGCTTGTGAACGATCCAAAGCACGAGCTCGAAAACGTGCTGG
>DOUU01000012.1 GCA_003520425.1 Deltaproteobacteria bacterium | reverse complement strand
CCGGGGGCGAGTGCCTGCAATGGGACGATAAAAAGCTTCGCGGCCCTGGATTTTGACGAGCATTTCCGGCGAGCTGCCGGCGACGGAGAGGCCACTGATTCGGAGAAAGTACATGTAGGGCGATGGATTCACCACGCGCAAGGCCCGGTAGATGGCCAGCGGGTCGGCGGAGGAACGGGCGGCGAAGCGCTGGCTGAGCACCACCTGGAAGATGTCGCCGGCGCGGATGTACTGCTTGGCCCGGCGGACCGCTTCCAGAAATCGCGGGCGGGGGAAATTGGACTGAAGGCGCAAGACCGAGGCGCGCGCTGGCCGGCGGTCGCGGAGCAGGGGGCGTTCGAGCTGAGCGCGGGTGGCGCGAAGGGAGCGGACAGCCGCGTCGTACTTGTCGCGCAGGCTTCCCGGCCCCTCGGTGAAGACGTTGCGGATCACCCAGACGGCCTGACGGACGTGGTCGAAGGCCACCAGTCCATCGAAAAGCATGAAGACGGCATCGTCCAGACCCACGTCGTCGGGGTGGGTGGCGGGAATGTTTTCCGAGAGGCGCACGGCATCGTAAGCCAGATAACCGATAGCGCCGCCGGAAAATGGTGGCAGGCCAGGAAAACGGACGTGATGAAAGCGGGCGAGGCGCTGGCGCAACAGATCGAATAGTCCAGCCTCGTGGTGGGTTATCTTGCCGCGCGACTCGAGGGACACACCGTGCGCGCCGCAGCGGACCACTTCAAACGGGTCGCGGCCGAGGAAGGAGTAGCGCGCCAGGCGCTCTCCTCCCTCCACACTCTCCAGCAGGAAAGCCTGGGAGGCGCGAGTGCGCGGGGCGATGCGCAGGAACGCCGCGACGGGAGTTAGGAGGTCCGCGGGCAAGACCTCGCAGACGGGCAGCAAATTCCCGCGCCGGGCGAGTTTTTGGAAATCGGCAAAATCCGGGAGGATCATGTGGCGCTCCGACGGGCGCGCGACTGGCTTTCTTCCCGGGCGAGTGCGGCGGTGACCTCCGCGCGCATAGCGCGTACCGGTGCCTTCTCTCCGGTCCAGAGTTCCCACTGCGCGACGCCCTGAGCCACGAACATGTCCACGCCGGAGAGCGTAGCGATGCCGCGGCGCTCCGCCAGACGGAGCAGGCGGGTGCGCATGGGCCGGTAGATGAGGTCAAAGACGAGGCCGCAGCGGAGTTCGGCGGCTTCCAGGGGCGAAGCGTCTTCGTGGGGCATCATCCCGATGGGAGTGGCGTTGACGATGGCGTCGAATTCCAATTCCCGCAGATCCTTGCGTTCGACGGCCTCGGCGCCGAAGTCGCGCGCNNCGGCGGGCGCAGAAGAACACCTGAGCGCCGGCACGGGCGGCAGCGAATCCCACGGTGCGCCCGGCGCCGCCCACGCCGAAGATGAGCACGCGGGCGCCTTCGAGTTTGATGCTGCGGCCGAGGGAGAGCATTACGCCGAGATGGTCGGTGTTGTAGCCGTGAAGTTTTCCGGCGCGGCAGACCACGGTATTCACCGCGCCAATTTCGGCGGCCAGGGGCTCGCACTCGTCCAAATACCGCAGGATTTGCTGTTTGTGGGGGAGGGTGACGCTGAGGCCGGAAATGCGCAGCGGGCGGACAGCCTTCATGAAATCGGCGAGGTCGCGGACCAGAAAAGGGACAAAGACAGCGTTGACGCGGCGGTGCGCGAAGCCGGCATTGTGCAGGAGCGGAGAAAGCGAATGGCTGATCGGGTTGCCGATGACGCCGTAGAGCTGCGTGCGCCGGTTGTGGCGCTCGACGCGGTAGACGGACTGAAGGGTTTCGAGGGGAAGCTGTCCGGGGGCAACAGCGCGGGTGACAGTGGCGTAGGCGAGGGCGCTGCCTTCGCGGAGGGCGAGAACCCTTCCGGGCTGGCCGACTTCGCCCATGGGCGCGACGATGACATTGGAGCGCCGGTGGGCGGTGCGCAGCAGGCGCACGAGTTCACGATAATTGCGGGTGAGCGCGGCGAGCTTCACCAGGTCGCCACCGGCAGATTCCAGATGCCGCCGCAGCTCGCCGAGGCGGGCAGGAGTGCGCGCGAAGTCGTGCGAGGAAATGATAAGGCGGACATCACCCAGAGTTTTCCGCAAGGTGGCTGGATTGAGGCGCGACACCGTCTCGATCTCGAGATCGCACCAGGCACATCCCGAGCCGGCGGCCAGCACGAGCCGCGAAATCTGGCGGGCAATGCTCCCTTCAAATCTCCCTCCAGCCTCCTTTCTGCGGCAGGTGGCGATCAAGGTGGCCTGACCGGCCAGAGGCAGGATGCCGCGAAGCAGCGCAGCAAATTCGTCCTCGGAAACCAGATAGTCGAGGCGCAACTCGATGGCATGGGTACGGCGGAGGGCGAGGCGGGCAGCGGCCAAAGCGTCCTGGGCGCTGGCCTCGGCGACTACGGCACAGACTTTGCTGTCTTCAAACACAGGCTGGCAGCCCCCCCGGCGCGCGGCGCCCACAGGCGGGCGCAAGCCCCCCATTATGCAGTATCCAGAGTGTAAAGCCGCGGGAGAGCGTGGCTTGACGCCCCCCACGGGCTTTGTTACGGTCTGGCGAGGAAGTAGCCTCGCGCCCGCACGTGGGGGGCTGCGGAATGAAGGAGTGTCCCATGCGACGAATCGCGTTGACATTGTCGTGTCTGCTCACCCTCTGGGCCGCGGGAGCCGCTGCCCAATCGGAGCCGGTGGAACGGGGCAGCGCGCCCACCGAGGCGGACGTGCTGTGCGCCGGGATGATCACGAGCGACAAGGTGCCCTACGACATGTATGTGATCTCGGGCCAGGAGGCGGACCCGCAGACCATCTACTCCAAGGGGCAGTACGTGTACATCAACAGAGGCTCCGGGGACGGCGTGAAGGTGGGCGACAACTTCATGGTGCTTCGTCCGGAGAGTGATTTTGTGAACGTGAAGGTATACGACGAGGAGAATTCCCTGGCCAGGGCCCTGGGCACGCAGTGGACCGATGTTGGCCGCATCCACGTGGTGGTGGTGCAGCCGAAAGTGTCCATCGCACAGGTCTCGTATTCGTGCACCTATATGCAGCGGGGCGACTATGTTCGTCC
>DOUU01000203.1:3377-3508 GCA_003520425.1 Deltaproteobacteria bacterium | reverse complement strand
GGCTTCGGCATGAACGTCACCGTCAGGCCATGACGGCGCGCCACGTTTTTCACCACGTACTTGTAGACCATGAGCTTGTCGCCCATCTCGACGATCGGGGCGAATCTCATGTCGATTTCCGCCTGGCCGGC
>DOUU01000203.1:443-3361 GCA_003520425.1 Deltaproteobacteria bacterium | reverse complement strand
TAGCGCGGCTTGTAGCCCAGGTTCGGCTTGCCATCGAAGTCCGTCTCGCGGCCCACATCCCAGCGCCCCTCGACGGACTCGAGGTAGTAGAAGCCCTTGTTTTGCGCCGTCCCGAAGCGCGCGCCGTTCAGGATGAAGAACTCGGCCTCGGGACCGAAATAGATCGTGTCGCCGATCCCGGTCTTCTTGAGATAGTTGGCGGCCTTCCTGGCCACCCAGCGCGGATCCCGCGAGTAGTGCTCGCGAGTGATCGTGTCCACGACGTCGCAGGTGAGCGAGAGCGTCGGGTGCGCAGCGAAGGGATCGATGAAGGCGGTCGAAGGATCGGGGATCATCAGCATGTCGCTGCAGTCGATCGCCTGCCAGCCCCGGATCGAGGAGCCGTCGAATCCATATCCGTCCTCAAAGGATGACTCTTCCAGCGTCGAAATGGGATGGGAGATGTGCTGCCACAGCCCCGGCATGTCGGTGACCTTGAGGTCCACCATGACCACGTTGTTTTTCTTCGCGAACTCCAAAACCTGCTTGGCATTCATGTCGGTTTTCGTCCTCTGCGTTGATGGGTGGGGAGCGCTCTAGACGGCGTCCGGTCCGCGCTCGCCCGTTCGGATCCGGATCACTTCTTCCATCGGGAGCACAAAGATCTTGCCGTCGCCGATGCGCCCCGTGTTGGCCGCCTGGCAGATGGCTTGCACCACCTTGTCGACGAGGTCGTCGGTGACGGCGATCTCGATCTTGATCTTCGGCAGGAAATCGACGACGTACTCCGCCCCGCGGTAGAGCTCCGTGTGCCCCTTCTGGCGCCCGAAACCCTTCACCTCGGTCACGGTCATGCCTTGGACGCCGATCCCGTTGAGAGCCTCCTTCACCTCGTCGAGCTTGAAGGGCTTGATGATCGCTTCGACCTTGCGCATAAGGGGTCCTTTCATTTTAGAGGCTTACCGCTTCCTTCCTCAGGCGGCGGCTACAATATCATGTTCCAAGGCGCTCATACGCCCGCCGGCCCATGCCGGCGGGCGCCGTTCCACGCTACGCCGGTCGCGGCGCGCCCACCGGGTGGGCACCTCCTGCCTGGGGCGGCCTCTCCACGAGGGTTCCTCCCCCAAAGCCTCCGCCGACGGATACGTACGCCGCCTCGCTGTGTTCGGACAGATCGAGGCCCTCCTCCTCTGCCTCGTCGTCCACACGCAGCGAGCCAAACACTGTCTTGAGTAGCGTGAGGATCACGAGCGTCGCGAGCGGTGCATAGATGGCCGTGAACACGACACCCTTGAGCTGCACCACCACCTGCTGCGCATTCGACTCGATCCCGGAGCCAAGCGTTGCAGCGAACAGGCCCGACGCGATCGCGCCCCACATACCACCCATGCCGTGCACGCCGAAGCAGTCGAGGGCATCATCGTAGCCCCCGAGAGGCTTGAGGAACGTGAGCGCGGCGTAGCACACGATGCAGACGCCGAATCCGACGGCGATGGAGCCGAGCGGGCTTACGTTGCCACAGGCAGGCGTAATGGCCACGAGGCCTGCGACGGCGGCGGTGGCGATCCCGAGCGCTGTCGGCTTCCCCCGATGCAGCCACTCGATCGTCGCCCAGGTGATGACCGCGGTCGACGTCGCCGTGCTCGTGTTGAGGAACGCGAGCGCCGCGAGCGGACTTGCGCTGAGCGCGCTTCCGGCGTTGAACCCAAACCACCCGAACCACAGGAGGCCCGCCCCGGTCACGCAGAAGGGAAGGCTATGCGGCGGCATGGGTTCTCGTCCGAAGCCACGGCGCTTGCCGAGGAACAGGGCGGCCATGAGCCCGGAGAAGCCGCTCGACATGTGAACCACCATCCCGCCCGCGAAATCGATCGCTCCGGCCTTGGAGATCCAGCCGTTGCTGCCCCACACCATGTGTGCGATCGGGCAGTAGACGACGAGCAGCCAGACGGTGATGAAGGCGATGAACGCGCTGAACTTCATGCGCTCGGCCACGGCGCCGATGATGAGTGCCGGCGTGATGATCGCGAACATCGCCTGGAACATGATGAACACGTACTCCGGGATGTTGCGCGGCGGTGTCGCAAGGTTCGCCCAGACGGAATCGAGCGTGACCCCGGAGAGCGCCACCTTCGAGAAGTCGCCCATGAAGGCGTTGCCGTCTCCGAAGGCCAGGCTGTAGCCCACGAGGATCCACAGAACACCGATCACGCCCGCGGCGATGAAGCACTGCATCAGCACATTGAGCACGTTCTTGGCGCGCACGAGGCCGCCGTAGAAGAGCGCAAGCCCGGGCAAGGTCATGAGCAGCACGAGCGCCGTCGCCGCGAGAACCCACGCCGTATCGCCCGTGTCGATCGCCGCGGGCTTCGCCCCCGCGTCCTCCGCGAAGGCCGACGCGACGACGAGCAAGGGCACAAAGAACCCCGCCCCTGCGAGCAGCGCCTGCCTTGCGATCCACAGTTTCTTGAAGAGCCCGGGCATGGGAACTCCTGCGTCCGGTAGCGACCGGCTTCGTGCCGGCGCAACGGCCGCCCCTCGGCCCGCGCGCCGCCTGACGCGCGGATCGCAAGCTCCATGCCATGAGCTGCGTGCTCCTTGACCCTTCTGAGCCTCGCCCAGCGAACCTGGGCTTTCTGCGGCTCAGGCTATGCCCAAGAAATCATCACGTGCTGCCCGTTCCCTGGGCACACCTCTGGCTTCGCCCTCCATCTGCGCCTTCGTTAGGAAAGCGCCGCTTGGCCGCGTTCTCCCGTCCGGATGCGGACCGCATCCTGGATCTTCGTGACAAAGATCTTCCCGTCGCCGATCCGGCCCGTCTTGGCCGTGTCCTTGATCGTGTTCACCACGCTCTCGGTCATCTCATCCGGCACCACCGCCTCGATCTTGACCTTGGGCACGAGGTCCACCACGTACTCGGCGCCGCGATAGAGCTCGGT
>DOUU01000203.1:0-438 GCA_003520425.1 Deltaproteobacteria bacterium | reverse complement strand
CACGTCGTCGAGCTTGAAGGGCTTCAAGATCGCTTCGACCTTGTTCATCGCTCCTGCTCCTTTCCCGCGGCCGAGGCCGCCTTCAGGGGGGACTGCGCGTTCGCTCCACTTGCCGCTAGGCGGCTCTCCGCGATCCGAGGAGCACGAAGACGAGCTTCGAACCCCTCCCGCAGCGAGAGGGCTCCTTCACTCCAAAGCCGCGCCCTTGCGGACGAGCCTTTCCACAGCGAATGGCCCTACCCAGCTGCCTTGTTCNNTTTCATTAGCAACGTGCGTGCCGTGGACGATTTGCGCGCCTCGAGGCGCGTTTGGGCGGATCTGTGCACGGTTCTCTGGGCCTGCAGTGGCCTCCCTGCTGGTTGGGCGGGCAACCCCTGCTGCAGGATCAGGCGCAGGCGCCCGCAGAAGAGGCGGGAGAAGCGACTAAAACGCAGCGCG
>DOUU01000108.1:383-10390 GCA_003520425.1 Deltaproteobacteria bacterium | reverse complement strand
CTTCTCCGCTCTCACTCACCATCGCGTAGGCGGGGCCCTCGCCGTAGTAGACGGCGAAGGAAGCTCGTGTGCCGGCGCGCCGCGGTGAGACGCAGGTGAGGGGTGCCCCCGCCAGCGCCTCGCCCATCCCGTCGGCGACGAGGACGACCTCGGTGCGCGGCTCAAGGCCCCGCAGCTGCTCGAACCCGTCGCGCAAGCTCGACGAGAGGGCCGGACCTGGCGCGAGAAAGAGAAGGCCCCGCTCGCGGGGGCGTCGGCTCACCTCGTCGAGCAGGAAGCGCATGACCTGCTCGGGCAGCTCCGGGGGCGCCGCGATGCGGCGATCGAGCAGCGCCTTCACGCTGCCCGTGAAGGATTGAGACTCGAGCTCGAGGGCATGAACGAGGCTGCGCCGCTCCTCCTCGATGCGCGCATCGAGGACACCGTAGAGCGCCTCGAGCTGCGTCCCGTCGGAGGGAAAGCTCGCCGAGGCGCTTAGGGCCCGCACGGGCGAGCCGGCGGAGAGGGGGGTGAGGACGTCCCCCTTCTCGAGGCCCTCCCGGATCCTGCGCTTGAGCACTGCCGCGCCCAGGGCATCGGTCTCCGGCAAAAGCACGCAGAAGCGACCCTCTCCCTCGACGGCGAGGAGATCCGTCGAGCGCAGGGAGCGGCCGATCTGGTTCACCACCGCCTCAAGGCGCCGGGCCAGCTCGGATTCCGAAGCGCCGCGTTGAAGCGGCCCTCCCGCGTCGATCACGACTTTGAGCACTGCAAAGGTTCGGCCGAAGCGGTTGGCCTTCTGGATCTCGTTGCGCGCCACGTCGTCGAAAAACGCCTGGGTATACGCGCGCGTGGCCGGGTCCCGGAAAGAGCGCCGCTCCAGGGCGCGAAAGCGGAGGGCGTTGGCCACGGCCTGCGCCGCAAACTCGCCGAACTTCTGGGCGGCCGCGCGGTCGCGGTCGCCAAACTCGCGCCCGTCGAGGCGATCGGTCAGACGCACGAGGCCGACCGTGCGGGCTGCGTGTCGCAGGGGCACGTAGAGGGCGACGCCGCCCACCCGCCCGCGCGTCGGTCCAAGCGCGGCTCCACCATCGAGCGCGGGAAGCTCGCCTCGCGGGCTGTCGAGGGCGATCTCCTCGGGCTCCTCGTCGACGCGGACGAGGCCGCGCACGGCGACAAGCCGCAGCCGCCCGCTTTCGTCGTCTCGGCTCGCCCAGAAGACGCCGCCCTGTGCCCGGGTCTCGAGGCAAAGGCCTTCGACGATCCGCTCGCACAAGGGCTCGAGGGCGAGGGTCGAGAAGAGTCCCATGGCGCGTTCGAAGAGGGAGAGAACACCCATGTACTCGAGGTTCTCGGCCATGAGGCGAGCGTGCTCCTCGCGGAGCCTGCGCCGCTGGAGGAGGCCCTCGAGCGAGCGGCAGAGCGACAACCGGTCGATCGGCTTGAGCTGGTAGTCAGTCGCGCCGAGTTTCATCGCCTCGACGGCAGTTTTCACGTCCCCGACACCGGTCACGACCACGATCTCTTGGTCGGGGACGCGCTCTTTGATGCGCTGGACAAGGACGCTCCCGTCCATGCCGGGCATCACGAGGTCGGTCACCACGACCTCGAAGCGCTCCCGCTCGAGGCGCTCGAGCGCTTCTTCCCCAGTGCTGGCGGTCACGACCTCGTAGCCTTCCTGGGTGAGGAGGTCCTCCATGAAGGAGCGGAAGTAGAGCTGGTCGTCGACGGCGAGGATTCGCGCCTTGGCCATGCCCCACCCTTCGCCCCGGCCGCGCGCCCCGGGGAATGCAATTGCCGATTCAGGTCCGGCTCTTACCGGCTGATCTTGCGACGGCGCTTCCGGCCCTCCGCCGAGGGCCTCCGTGCCGCCGCTCTCCTCCATCGGCGAGCGGCGACCGTTCCTTCAGTCGCGGGTCGGCTAGGCGGGCTCGGCGAGGAGGGAGTGGGGGGTCGCCTCGACAACCTCGACCGGGACGAGGCTGCCAGGAGGAAAGCTCCCAGGCGCTCTTGCGCTCAGATTCACGATGCGGTGGTAGGGGTCGCGGCCGGAGAGCTGCCCGCCGCGGCGGCTCTCGCCCTCGAGCAGGATCTCGGTGCGTGTCCCGACCCGGGCGCGATGGGCGGCAAGGGTGAGGCTTTTCTGCTGGCTTTGGAGGGCCTCGAGGCGGGCCTGCTTCACCGGCTCGGGGACGGCTTGGCTCGCCTCGAGCGAGGCCGCGGCGGTTCCGGGCCGCGGCGAGTACTTGAAGGAGTAGCTGTCCACGAAGCCCACCTCCCGCACGAGGGCCAGGGTGTCTTCGAAGTCTCGGTCCGTCTCGCCCGGGAAGCCGACGATGAGGTCCGTGGTGAGGGCAAGGTCCGGCCGTGCCCCGCGCAGCCGCGTCACAAGGCGCAGGTACTGCTCCCGTCCGTATCGCCTGCGCATGGCCCGCAAGACGGCATCGGAGCCGCTCTGGACGGGAAGATGGACATGGGGGCAGAGCGGAGCGAGATCGCCATGGGCAGCCACGAGGTCGTCGTCAAAGAAGAGGGGATGGGGGCTCGTGTAGCGGATGCGGGAGATGCCCGGAAGCTTTGCCAGCCGACGGATCAGCTCTGCAAAGGCGAGCGTTCCGGTCGCCTCGGCGTTCCCTCGTCGGAGAGCGTGGCGACCGTAGGCATTCACGGTTTGCCCGAGCAAGATGAGCTCGCGCACTCCGCGCTGGGCGAGGCTCTCAGCCTCGCGAAGGATGGCTTCGGCAGGTCGGCTGATCTCGCGGCCCCGGGTCACCGGCACGATGCAGAAGCTGCAGAACATGTCGCAGCCCTCCATCACCGTGAGGTAGGCGCGGCCCGGGTTCTTGCGGCTGAGTTCGGGAGGGGCGATGGGCAGCTCGAAGCGGTCAAGGCTGCGCCTCTCCTCCGTGCGTGCGACCCGCTGTCCCTCCCCGGCTGCAAGGGCAAGCGCAGGAACAAGGCGCAGGTTATGGGTTCCAAACACGAAATCGACCTGCGGGAAGCGCAGAAGCAGGGCATCCCCTTCCTGCTGGGCGACGCAGCCGCCGACGCCGAGCACGCGGCCGGGGCCCCCCTCCTTCCAGGAGCGCAGGAGGCCGAGGTCGCTGTAGAGGCGGTGCTCGGCCTTCTCCCGGATGGAGCAGGTGTTCACGATCAAGAGGTCCGCCTCGTCGGGACTCCGCGCAGCCGTATAGCCGCTGTGCAAGAGCAGGCTCTCGACCTTCTCCGAGTCATGGACGTTCATCTGGCAGCCAAAGGTGCGCAGCCAAAAACGCCGCGGCCGAGGGCCGGGAGCCGCGCCCATCCTGAGTTCAACAGATGACTCCACTGCCTGCCCTCAACCCTTCATCTTGGAAAGATTTTTACTCACCTCATCGCCGCGCCACAAATCTCGTTTGACAAAGCTGCGCAGGCCCGGGCATAATGCGCCTTGTTCGGCCCGAAGTCCTGAAACCGAGGAGGCCCGAGACGAACCATTCAGGTTATGGAGCGGCGGTGGATTAGACATTTCTGACCGAAATGTCCAACCTCTCACCCCCCATCATCTATCCACCGCCCTCCGCCCTGTCACGCCCCGCCCGGCTCCGTCCGCGGCGGGGCGTTTTCTTTTCCAGCGGAGGGCAGTCGGCGCTAGAGCACGAGCCGGTCGACGACCTTGGAGAGCTGGCGCAGGTTCCGGCACTCCTCGGCGACGTCGCAGTAGGGCAGGTACTTGTCCATCACGCTGTCGCCGAACCCCCAAGCCCCGGGGCTCTCGGGATTGAGCCAAACCAGATTCTTCGCCTTGTGGTGAACGTCGCGCAGGCACCAGGCGCGGGGATCGTTGTAGTTGTTGCGCGCATCGCCCAGCACGAGGACGGTCGTTCGCTTGTCGATGGCGGAGAGGAAGTTCTGCCAGAAGCTGTGGAAGGCGTAGCCGAAGTTGGAACGGGTGTACACGTTGATCACGTCGCCACCGTCGAGGGCCTTGTCGATGGCGTCGTTGATGTCGTTGTCGCGGAAGACGGGCGTGACCTCGCCGAGCTCGGCCACGAACACAAACGAGCGGATCTTCGTGAAGGCCTCCTGCAGGCTGTAGACAAACTGAAGCATGAAGCGCGAGACGTTCGCGACCGATGAGGAGACATCACACAGGATCACAAGTTTCGGCCGATCCTTCTTGCGCTGCTTGAACGAAAGCTCAAACGGCACCCCCCCACGGGCCATGTTGCGCCGCAGGGTCTGGTGCAGATCGAGCTTGCCCTTCTGGAGTCGCCGCCTGCGAATCGAGAGGATGTTCTTGATCCTCTGCGCGAGGCGGGTGACCACCTCGCGCATCTGGCGCACCTCTTCCTCGGTCAGGTGGTAGAAGCTCTTCTCGATCAGCGTCTCGCGGCGAAAGCGCTCCATGTAGTCGAAGTTCTGCTTCTGCAGCTCGCGCTCGGTCAAGTTGCGGACCGCTTTGCGCAGCGCCTCCATGAGGCGCTCGATCAGGGCTTGGAGCGCCTCGGCCTCGCCTTGGGACATGCCCGCCGCCTGGAGCCGCGCGGCCAGGTCTCTAAGCTCCTGCGCCACGCCTTCGCTGTTCAGGCGCTCCATCACGCGGCGGCTGAAAAAGCCGATCTGGAGCAGATTCTCGATCCGGGAGACGCCCGCCGCCTCCGCCGCTTCGCGGATCAGCCTCTCAAGCTGCGAGAGGTCTTGGGTGAGAAGTGCCCGCGCCAGCTCGGAAAGATCCACCTCGCCGGGCTCGAGATTGGCCATGCCTTCCTGCACCGCTTTGAGCAGCGCCTCGAGGTCGAGCGACCCGGGCAGGCCCTGGGTGGCGGCGTCAAAGGACTCGCGCAGATTGTCGTAGAAGCCGGACCAGAAGAGATCGAAGAGCTGGTCGTAGCT
Source organism: Deltaproteobacteria bacterium (assembly GCA_003520425.1). Taxonomy (GTDB): domain Bacteria; phylum Myxococcota_A; class UBA9160; order UBA9160; family UBA9160; genus UBA9160. The sequence continues at coordinate 5,536 of DOUU01000108.1, read as the reverse complement.
TTCGATGTCCTCGGTTCGCTTCACCATCGAGGAGCGCAGGGCGTCGCGGAAGACCTCGCGCTCGTCGAAGGTGAGCTCGTCGAGTGCGGCGAAGGCGTCGAGCGCCTCCGCGACGGAGACGCGAATGCCGCTCTTGCGCAAGAGGTTCGCGAACTCGAGGATCTTCTTTTGCATCCGCGCCCCGCCCCCGCGCCCTAGACCCTCACCTAGTGCAGCGTCCCTTTTTTGGCCGGTGCGGGCGCCGCAGGGGCTCCCGCGGCGGCGGCGGGCTCGGGACGCTTCTCTTCGGCCTTGCGGACGATCAAGCGCCCGAGTTCGCTTTGCGCCTTCCGGATGTCGCCCTCGTACTTCAAGATCACGTTCAAGGTCTCGCGCACCAGCGCTTCGTCGAGCTCGGAGGCGTGGAGCGCGAGCAGAGCCCTCGCCCAGTCGAGCGTCTCACTGATCGAGGGCGTCTTCTTCAAGTCGAGCTTGCGCAGGCGCTGCATCACGCCGACGAGCTCGTCGGCGAGGCGCTGCCCGACGCCCGGGATCTTGACGTCGAGGATCCGCCGCTCTTCTTCCTCGGTCGGGAAGTCGATGAAGAGGTGCAGGCAGCGGCGCTTTAGGGCGTCGGTCATCTCCCGCGCATCGTTCGAGGTGAGGAAGACAAGCGGCCGGTGGGCTGCGGTGAAGGTGCCCACCTCGGGCACGGAGACCTGGTAGTCGGAGAGCACCTCCAGCAAGAACGCCTCGAACTCTGGATCGGACTTGTCCACCTCGTCCACGAGAAGGAGCGTGGGGCGCTGGGCCGTGATCGCGCGCAGCAGGGGTCTTGGCACGATGAAGCGCTCGGAGAAGAAGATGTTGTCCTCGCTCCCGATGCGGTCCGCCGCCTCCCGCAGGGTGCGCGTTCCCGCCATGGCCTCGCTGAACTTTTCCTTGAGGATCTGGGTGTAGAGCAGCTGCTTCGAGTACTCCCACTCATAGAGCGCCTTGGCCTCGTCGAGTCCTTCGTAGCACTGCAGGCGGATGAGATCGCGTCCGGTCGCGGCAGCCACCGCCTTGGCGAGCTCAGTCTTGCCGACGCCGGCGGGGCCCTCCACGAGGACCGGCTTCTCGAGGCGCTCGGCCAAGAAGACCACCGTGGCGATGTTCTTCCCGCACACGTATCCGCACTCCCGCAAGCGGGCCTGGACGTTGTCGATCGATTCAAACATCACTGCCTTTCCTGAGGTCCCGACACCTAGGTCCGGGAACTAGCTCATGAGATGGAGCACGTGGCCCAGCTTTTCCTTCTTGGTCCGAAGATAGTCGAGGTTCTTCGCGTTGGGCTTCACCTCGAGCGGGATGCGCTCCACGATCGTGAGGCCGTAGCCCTCGATGCCCGCGCGCTTGCCGGGGTTGTTGGTGACAAGGCGCATCTTGCGCACGCCGAGGTCGACGAGAATCTGCGCGCCCACACCGTAGTCGCGCAGGTCCGGCGGGAAGCCGAGGCGTTCGTTGGCTTGAACGGTGTCGAGGCCTTCGTCGTCTTGCAGGGCGTAGGCCTTGATCTTGTTCTTGAGACCGATCCCGCGCCCCTCCTGGCGCATGTAGAGGATGACCCCACGGCCCTCCTCCTCGATCATCTTCATCGCGGCGTTGAGCTGCTCCCCGCAGTCGCAGCGCAGGGAGCCGAAGGCGTCGCCCGTCAGACACTCGCTATGGACGCGCACGAGCACCGGGTCGTCGGGGCGGATCTCGCCCTTCACGAGGGCCACGTGATCGACGTGGTCGATGTCGTTCTCGTACACGTACGAGCGGAACTCGCCGGCGATCGCGGTCGGAAGGATCGCCTCCGCCGCACGGCGCACCAGCTTCTCGTTGCGCAGGCGGTATTGGATGAGATCGGCGATGGTCACGATCTTGAGGCCGTGCTGCCTGGCAAAGCCAATGAGATCGGTCATGCGCGCCATGGTTCCGTCGTCGTTCATGATCTCGCAGATCACGCCCGCGGGCTCAAGTCCCGCCAGCCGCGCGAGATCCACCGAGCCCTCGGTCTGGCCGGCCCGGCGCAGCACCCCGCCGTCTCGGGCGCGCAGCGGGAAGACATGGCCGGGGCGCACGAGATCCTGCGGCTTCGTGTCATCGGCGATGGCGCAGCGGATGGTGGTGGCGCGATCCGCCGCGGAAATCCCCGTGGTCACGCCCTGCCGGGCCTCGATCGAAACCGTGAAGGCGGTGCCGTAGGGCGAGTTGTTGTCCCCGTCCGGCACCATCATGCTGAGGCGGAGCTGGCGCAGCCGATCCTCGGTCAGGGCAAGACAGATCAGCCCGCGACCAAAGCGCGCCATGAAGTTGATGGCCTCGGGCGTCGCGCACTCCGCGGCCATGCACAGGTCGCCCTCGTTCTCCCGATCTTCATCGTCGACTAGAATCACCATGCGACCGGCGGCAATCTCTGCGATCGCCACCTCCACCGGCACGAGAACGTCGGCCGCTTCGAGGCCGCTGCGGCTGCGCCGCACGAGATTCTGGGGCGAGCGGGGGATCGGGCCTTGTTCCGCGGGCATCGCGATCGACACCTCCCGTACGGACCGCGCGCGACGGTTCCGTCGGTCGCGACGCGGGCAGAAACCCGCAACGCAGGGTACGGGCGAAGCTATCAGCCGTTGACTCGGGCGTCAACGCGGAGCGGGCGCTAGCGGCCCTCGCGGGCGACGTGCTTGAACACACCTTCGAGGAACTTGTCCTCGGAGAGTCCGAACTTGAGCGCGAACGAGTGCTTGGCGTCAAGGCTGCGGTAGAGCAGGCGCAAAAGCTCGCGGAAGGTCTCGAGAACGCCTTCGCCCCGCATGGCCACGCCCGGAAATGTCGGCACGTCCTTCCACGCGGCGCGGATCTCATCGAGGGGCTTCACGTCGGGGAGATCCCGCTTGTTGAACTGGACGACCTTCGGGATGCGGGCGAAGTCGATTCCATTCGAGCGGAGATTCGCCTCCATGTCGCGCCAGGAATAGGCGTTTGCGGCGGCCGCCGAGCGCTGGGAATCGGCGACAAACGCCACCGCGTCGGCGCCCGCGAGGACGACCTTGCGCGTGGATTTGTGCATCACCTGTCCCGGCACGGTGAAGAGCTTGATCTTGACCGCAAAGCCCGAAGCCGTGTCGAAGTGGATGGGCAGGAAGTCGAAGTAGAGCGTCCGATCATCGGTGGTGTCGAGGGCCACCATCTTCCCGCGCGCCGCGGGATCGATCAGGGCATGGAGCTGCTGGAGATTGGTCGTCTTGCCCGAGAGCGCGGGCCCGTAGTAGACCACTTTCACCGTGATCTCGCGGGCGGACATGTTGATTTGCACCATCTCGATCCGCTCTCCCGCGGGGCAGGAAGGCCGGCGCGGCCGCCCCCTGGCGCTTGCCTCAGCAGCTCATCGGCGAGACGGCGCCCGCGGTGAAGCGGCGGGGGGAGGCTCGCCGTGGCCGACCGTGCGGCTCTAGCCTGCGCGAAAGGCCGCGAGGAGCGCCCGGGCAGCCGCCGCAGGGCTGGATTTCTGCTCCTCGACCTCGCGCTCGAGTTGGGGGATGAGCCGGGCGACGGCGCCGTGGGAGCGGAAACTCTCGCGCAGGCCCTCCTCGACGAGGCTCCACATCCACGCGCGGGCCTGGCTGCGGCGCTTGGCCGCGAGCTCCCCTGTGGCCTGAAGCGCATCCCGGTGGGCGCGGACGGCGGCCCAGACCTCCGTGATGCCCTCCCCCGTCCGCGCGCTGGCGCAAAGGACCGGGGCACGCCAGCCCAGGTCGCCCACCCGGAGGAGGTCGAGGGCATGGGCGTACTCCGCCCGTGTCCGCTCTGCCGCCCCTCGGCCCTCGCCGTCCGCCTTGTTCACCACGAGCAAGTCAGCGAGCTCAAGGACGCCCTTCTTCAGGCCCTGGAGCTCGTCTCCCGCGCCCGGCTGGAGCAGCACGACGAAGGTGTCGACCATGGAGGCCACTGCCACCTCCGATTGACCGATTCCCACGGTCTCGACGATCACCACGTCGTAGCCCGCGGCTTCGCACAGGAGAATGGCCTCGCGGGTGTGGTGGGCGACGCCGCCCAAGGAGCCCCCCGAAGGCGAGGGCCGGATGAAGGCTCGCTCGTCTTGGGCGAGGCGCTCCATGCGGGTCTTGTCCCCGAGGATGCTCCCCTTGGTCACGGGACTCGTCGGATCGATGGCGAGCACTGCGACGCGATGGCCCGCGGAAAGAAGCTCCAGTCCGAGCGCCTCGATGAAGCTGCTCTTGCCAACCCCCGGGGCGCCGGTAATGCCCACGCGACGGCCCCGGCCCGTCAGTGGAACGAGCCGTTCGAGGATCGCTTGCCCTTCGGCGGCAAGGTCGGGCCGCGTGCTCTCGAGGAGCGTGATCGACTTGGCAACGCTACGGCGCTCGCCCGCGCGAACGGCCTCGCACTGGGCGGCGAGCCTCTCCTCCCGCACCTTCGCCGGCGAGGGCTCTTTCATGCCCGGCGCGCTTTGATGGCGCGCAGCACCTCACGGGCGGCCTGCGGAACCGGGGTTCCCGGTCCAAACACCGCCGCCGCGCCCTGCTCGCGCAGGAAGGCGTAGTCCTTGGGCGGGATCACCCCGCCGACCACCACGGCAATCTCGCTTGCTCCCCTCTCGCGCAGCGCGTGCACGAGCTGCGGGACGAGGGTGCGATGGCCGGCGGCCTGGCTCGACACGCCGACCACGTGCACGTCGTTCTCGACGGCCTGCCGCGCGGCCTCCTCCGGCATCTGGAAGAGCGGCCCGATATCCACGTCGAAGCCGAGATCGGCAAAGGCGGTGGCAATCACCTTGGCGCCGCGGTCATGTCCGTCCTGGCCGAGCTTCACNNGGCAAAGGCGGTGGCAATCACCTTCATCCCGCGATCGTGTCCGTCCTGGCCGAGCTTCGCGACGAGGATGCGAGGCCGCCGGCCTTCCTGCTTCGCGAACTCGTCCACCTCGCGGCGCACCGCGTCGAATTCCGGATCTCCCTGGTAGACGCTTCGGTACACGCCCGAGACGGATCGTATCTCCGCGCGATGGCGGGTGAAGACCCGCTCGAGCGCCTCGGAGATCTCCCCCAGAGTGGCCCGCACACGCGCTGCGCCGACGGCCGCCTCGAGGAGATTGCCCTTCCCCGTGCTGGCGACCTCCGTCAGGCCCTG
>DOUU01000108.1:0-347 GCA_003520425.1 Deltaproteobacteria bacterium | reverse complement strand
TTCGGGGCACGGTATTTGTTGACGCCCACGATCACGTCCTCGCCCCGATCGATTCGCGCCTGGCGGCGCGTCGCGCACTCCTCGATCCGCAGCTTCGGCATTCCCGTCTCGAGCGCCTTGGCCATGCCTCCGAGCGCCTCGACCTCCGCGATCACGCCCCGCGCCTTCTCCGCCAGGGCGTCCGTCAGCGCCTCCATGGCGTAGGACCCGCCGAAGGGATCGATGACATGGGGGATCCCGGTTTCCTCTTGCACGATGAGCTGGGTATTGCGCGCGATGCGTGCCGTCGCGTCCGTGGGCAGGCCCACCGCCTCGTCCATCGCATTGGTGTGCAGGGACTGCGTGCC
>DOUU01000248.1:3107-3352 GCA_003520425.1 Deltaproteobacteria bacterium | reverse complement strand
GTGCGCTGCCACTTGGGCGCGAGCCAGGTGGCGCCGATCTCGAGACGGCGGTGCCCGTGGTCAACCGCGAGATAGCTCGTCGATCCGACGAGGGCGCCCGAAACTCGGTCGCGGGTGGCGAAGGGGAGACCGGTGCCGAGGGCTTGCTGGCGCAGCGCGGCCTCGATGTAGCCGCGCACGTCGTCCGGGCTCTCCATCCGGAAGGGAAAGAAGCGGAAGAGCTCGCAGCCGAGACTCACCTCGCA
>DOUU01000248.1:1134-3043 GCA_003520425.1 Deltaproteobacteria bacterium | reverse complement strand
GTCGTCCGACAGCTCGGGATGGAAGGTCGCCGCCAGCACGTGACCCTGCTGCACCAGAACGGGCTCCCCCTCGACGCGCGCGAGGACCTCCACCTGCTCGCCCGGGCGCCGCAGTCTCGGCGCGCGGATGAAAATGCAGCGCAGGCCCTCGAGGCCCTTTGCCGCACCGGGGTCCACTTCTGTGGCGAAAGAATCGACCTGGGTTCCGTAGGCGTTGCGCTCGGCGATGATGTCGAGCACCTCCAGCGTCTGCACGGGATGGTTTTTCACCTGGCGAGCCAGCAGGATGGCCCCCGCGCACGTGCCCAGGACGGGCATACCGGCACGGATGCGCTCGCGCAGCGGCGCGTAGAGGCCGAGCCGGGCCATGCCTTTCGAGATGGTTGTGCTTTCGCCGCCGGGGAGCACGAGCGCATCGATCCCGTCCATGTCCTTCTCGGTGCGGACCTCGCACGGATCGCTCCCGGCGCGCGCNNGCTCGTCACGCTGCCGGCTCCGGCGCACTCAGGGTCTCTTGCACGAGGGCTGCAACCCTCAAGGCGGCCGCGTCCCCCGTGGAGCGCATGCCCCGGGCGATCCGCGCTCGCTCCGCCTCGGCCTTGTTCTGGCTGAGTTTGCGCGCTCCTTGAATGCGCGCGATCGGAAGCTCGAAGGCGACGATGGCGCCGAGCAGCGCTTCCGCGTAGTCCGCCGGAATGGAGTCGAAGCTGCGGGGTTCGTCGAAAGCAGACTCGTAGCAGGCCATCATGCGGCCGAGCAGATCGCGGACCGCGTCCCGGTTCTCGATCACCCGAGGTGCTCCGCGGGCATGCACGGCAACGTAGTCGAAGGTGGGGACGTTCCGCGGTCCTGTGTACCAGCGAGGCGACACGTAGGCATGGGGGCCCAGAAAGACCGCGAGCGCAGGCTGTCGGCCATCGAAGCTCCTCCACTGCGGGTTGGCCCGGGCGACGTGACCGAAGAGAGCGCCGTGCGGGCCCCGGCCCGGATCGAGAAGCATCGGCAGATGCGTGGCGCGGGGAACGCCGTCCTCGACCGTCACGAGCATCCCGAATCCGTTCGCCTGCACCAACGACTCGAGGGCGCGCGGATCGTGCTCTTCGAAGGAAGGGGGCACGTACACGTCTTGGCAGCCTCCTCACCAGCCTCGCGTGGCAAGACGCTCGGTCTCCGCGAGCGTCTCCATGGCGAGGCCCTCCATCGCCTTGCCAAGGCCCCGCGAAGCCGCGAGCACCTCGGCGGGATCCTTCCAGTGCGTCGTGGCTCTCACGACTGCCGCCGCGCGCGCCGCCGGATCTTCGCTCTTGAAGATCCCGGAGCCCACAAAGACGGCTTCGGCTCCGAGCGCCATACAAAGCGCAGCGTCGGCTGGCGTCGCAATCCCACCCGCGGCGAAATTGGGCACCGGAAGGCTTCCGGTCTCGTGCACGTGCTTCGCGAGTTCCAGCGGCGCACGCAGCTCCTTGGCGAATCCCGGCACCTCTTCGGGCGAAAGGGCATGCAGACGCCGGATCGCGCCGACCACGCTTCGCAGATGGCGCACCGCTTCGACGATATTTCCGCTGCCGGCCTCGCCCTTGGTGCGGATCATGGCCGCCCCTTCCGAAATCCGGCGCAGCGCTTCGCCGAGATCACGCGCGCCGCACACGAAGGGCGAGCGGAAGGCGTGCTTGTCCACGTGGTGTTCGTCGTCGGCGGGTGTCAGCACCTCACTCTCATCGATGAAGTCGACCCCGAGGGTCTCGAGCACGCGTGCCTCGACGAAATGGCCGATGCGCACCTTCGCCATGACAGGGATCGACACCACACGCTGGATGCCCTCGATCACCTGGATCGAGCACATGCGCGCGACCCCTCCCTCCTTGCGGATGTCGGCCGGTACGCGCTCGAGCGCCATCACGGCCGCGGC
>DOUU01000248.1:0-1064 GCA_003520425.1 Deltaproteobacteria bacterium | reverse complement strand
ACCTCCGGTCCAAGCAGCCGCCCGTGGTGATCGCTCCTAGACGATCCCTTCGTCGAGCCCCGGCGCGGCGCCCGAGCGCAAACGCTCGCGAACCACCTCCGCCAGCCGTCGCACCCCGAGGCGGATCTCCTCCTCCTTTGCGAGCGCGATGGACAGGCGCAACCCGCTCGAGGGGCGGCGATCGTGACGAAACTGGAAGCCCGGCGCGAACATCACGCCCGCGCGCACCGCGTCCACCAGGAGGTCCGCGGTATCGATCCCACCGGGAAGCTCGACCCAGATCTGATGCCCGCCTTCGGGCGTGGTCCAGGTCGTGCCCTCGGGCATCTCGGCCGCAAGGGCTTCGAGGAGGGCGTCCCTGCGACGCAGGAGTGTCCGGCGCACCCGCGCGAGATGGCGGTCGTAGGCCCCGCTCTCGACGAAGTCCGCAAGGGCGGCTTGGAGCACGAGCGCGCCACCGAGGTCGGTCGCCTGCTTGAGCGCGAGAATTCCGTCGACGGTGCGGCCGCGGGCCGTGATGCAGCCGATGCGCGCACCGGGGAAAAGCGATTTCGAGAATGAGAAGAGCTGGACCACAAGGCCTCGCTCGTCGAGCGCGGCGAGCGGCAAGATGGGCTTGCCTGTGTAGCGAAGGTCCATTTCATACGCGTCTTCAACGACGGGCTTGCCGGCGCTGGCAGCCACGCCGAGCAGGGCCCGTCGGTGCGAGAGCGAGGTGCTCGTACCGAGCGGGTTGTGGAACGTCGGCATGGTGTAGAAGAGCTTCACGTCGGGCCGCGCCAGCGCCTGCTCGAGCGCCCCAAGGTCGGGCGCGCCGTCGCGGATCGGAATCGGTGCAGCGCGCACGCCGAGCGCCACGAGCGCCGCGTGCACGTTGTGATACGTGGGCTCCTCGACCGCCACGCTGTCGCCCGGCTCGGCAAAGAGCCGCAGCGCGAGAGCGATGCCTTCGCTCGCGCCCTGCGTCACCGCAAGGCTGTCGGGCGTGGCCTTGACCCCCGTTGCGCAAAGCCGCGCCGCGAGCGCTCCGCGCAAGCCGGCGTGTCCCTGCGCCCCGCCGTAGC
>DOUU01000061.1 GCA_003520425.1 Deltaproteobacteria bacterium | reverse complement strand
CCAAAGCCGTAGGCCTTTTGAAGCTGACCTCGCCCAGATCTCCAAGCTGCACGGGGACTTAAGGCGGTGGCCTCTTTCGAGTGGCTTCGAAGCCGCCAAGGCACTTCTTCCACGCCCGGCCGACGTGGGCTCCCGCTGAGTTGACCTGTTCCTCCCGGTGCTTAACTCAGCGTTGGTGCCGCCCCGAGGTGGCGTCGCTCAAAACGGGAGGAAACTCGATGGCACGGCTCAGTTGGTCCGGATTTGCGCATCCGCAGACGTGGGATGCGTTCGAAAACCTGCGCCGGGAGGTCGACCAACTCTTCGCTCGCGCGGGTCATGAGAGACCCGCCAGCTCTCATGGCGTGTATCCGGCTGTCAATCTGTATGAGACTGCCGACGGCTTCGTCCTCACGGCGGAGCTGCCGGGCATGAAGCTCGAGGAGATCGAGCTCGCAGTGCATGGCAACCGCCTCACGATCCGAGGCGAGCGCAAGATCTCCTACCCCGACGATGGGCGGACGAACCTGCATCGCCGCGAGCGCGCGGCGGGGCAATTTCGCCGGGCGATAGAGCTGCCCCTGGCAATCGATTCCGAGAAGGTCGAAGCGAGCTACCGCAACGGTGTCCTGCTCGTGAAGCTACCGAAGCCGGCCACGCATCGACCTCGCCGGATCGAAGTCAAGCCGCAGTAGGCGCCAGCGAACCTTGAAGGAGAAACCCATGACGAGCCCTTCCACGACGACGCAAGAGAGCACGCCGGAGCTGAAGAGCCGCGAGAAGCAGGCAATCGAACGGGAGACGACGCGCGGCGGGCCCGTTTTCCGTGCAGACGTCGATATCGTAGAGCGCGGGGATGAGTACCTTGTGACGGCAGACCTTCCGGGCGTCGAGACGAGCGACGTTCAGGTTCGCCTTGAGAACGGGGTGCTCTCGATCGAATCGACGCGCGGATTTGTTCCCGAGCCCGGCTGGACACCGGTATACAGCGAGTATGCAAGCGGGAGCTTCTACCGGGAGTTCCGGCTCTCCGATCAGATCGACGTGAACCGGATCAGCGCGAAGATGCGCGACGGCGTGCTCGAGCTTCATCTTCCGAAGGCGGAGCAGCACCGACCCCGGCGGATCGAGATCACGAGCTAGCCTCTCGTTCCTCGGTCCGGGGCGGGCCCGTCGCCCCGGACCGGTTCCCGTCTTCTCGCTTGCTTGGTATCGTGCGCTGCGTCTTGCCGCACCATCCTGACGGAGGACGCATGAACGCAGCTCCCGCGGGCGCACTGCGTGCGCGCATCGAGAACACGATCCGCTTCCTCGCGGTGGATGCGGTGGAGCGCGCGAAATCCGGCCATCCGGGGACTCCGATGGCGCTTGCGGGACCTGCCTTCGAGATCTGGGACCAGCACCTGCGTTTCGATCCCTCCGACCCCCAGTGGCCGTTGCGAGACCGCTTCGTGCTCTCGGCAGGCCACGCCTCGATGCTTCTCTACTCCCTGCTTCATCTCTACGGCTTCGACCTTCCCTTGGAGCAGCTGATGCGCTTCCGCCAGCTCGGCTCGCGCACCCCGGGCCATCCCGAGTACGGACACACCGTCGGGATCGAGCTCACGACGGGACCGCTCGGCCAGGGCTTTGGGCACGGCGTCGGGATGGCGCTCGCGGGGCGCATGGCGCGGTCGCGCTTCTCCCGCGAAGGAAGGGGACCAGGCAACCATTTTGTGTATGGGATCGTAAGCGACGGCGATGTCATGGAGGGCATCTCTGCAGAGGCCGGATCTCTGGCGGGGCACCTGCGGCTCGGGAACCTGATCTACGTCTACGATGACAATCACATCACGATCGATGGTTCGACCAAGCTCTCCTTCGGCGAGGACGTACAGAAGCGGTTCGAGGCGCAGGGTTGGCACGTGCAGCACTGCGATGGGCTCGACATCGAGGGTCTGCGGCGCGCACTCGACGAGGCGCGCGCACAGGGCGAGCACCCCTCGCTCATCATCCTTCGCACGACGATCGGCTACGGCTCGCCCCACAAGGCCGGAACCGCGAAGGCCCACGGGGCACCGCTCGGTCCGGAAGAGGCGCGCCTCAGCAAGCAGGCGCTCGGCTGGCCCCTCGAGCCCGAGTTCTTCGTGCCCGACGACGTGCGGGCCTACTTTGCAGAGCGCGTCGCGGCCAAGCGGGCGGAGCGAAAGCGCCTCGATGCAGAGTTCGCAGGCTGGCGGAGGGACTATCCGAGCCTTGCGGCGGCCTGGGACGCCTCCCGGGAAAGGAAGCTCCCTCCCGATCTCGGCGCCCTTCTCGCTGCCGGCGTCCAGGGCAAGGACGCGGCCACGCGTCAGCATTCGCAGGCCGTGATCCAGAAACTCGCAGCCGCGGCGCCGTTTGTGGTCGGGGGCTCCGCCGATCTCGCGGAGTCGAATCTGACCCGCATCGAGGACGGAGGCGACATCGGTCCCGGTGCGGCTGCGGGCGTCGATCCGTTCATCGGCCGGAACCTCCACTTCGGGATTCGTGAGCACGCGATGACAGCGATCACGAACGGAATCAACCTCGATGGAACGTTCCTGGCCTTCGGCAGCACGTTTCTCATCTTCAGCGACTACATGCGGCCCTCGCTCCGCCTCGCTGCGCTGATGCGCCTTCCGTCGATCTTCGCGCTCACCCACGACTCGATCTTTCTCGGCGAGGACGGTCCGACCCATCAGCCGATCGAGCACCTCGACGCGCTGCGAGCGATCCCCAACACGACGGTCTTCCGGCCCGCCGACGGCACGGAGACGGCCCTCGCCTGGGCGTGGGCCGTGGAGCGGGCACGGGGACCGGTGCTGCTCGCTCTCACTCGACAGAAACTGCCTGCCCTAAAACGCCCGCCGGCGTTTCAGCTCGCCGACGTCTGGCGCGGGGGTTACATCCTGCTTGACGCGGGTGCGAAGCCCGCGGTGATCCTGCTCGCCTCGGGGTCCGAGGTCTCACTCGCCTGCGAGGCGGCGGGAAAGCTCCAGGCCGACGGCGTGAACGTGCGTGTGGTCTCGGTTCCCTGTCTCGATCTCCTCCTCGCGCAGCCCCTCGAGTATCGCCGGAGGCTCATCCCCGACGACGGGACGCCCGTCGTCGCGGTCGAGGCGGGGTGCGCAAAGAGCTACCTCCCCCTGCTCGGCGCGAGGGGTCTTCTGTACGGGATCGATCGCTTCGGGGCGTCGGCGCCGCTCTCCGCGCTGGCCGTCGAGTACGGGTTCACGCCGGATCGCCTCGCTTCGCGCGTGAAGGAGCACCTAAGAGAGGTCGCGGGGTAGCCCGCGGCGCGCGCTACGGCGCTTCCCCTCGGCGCAAGGCCTGGAACGGCAGGTCGAGCTGGTAGTCCGTGGGCACCGGCAGACGCGCCACCCCCGCCTTTTGGGCCGCATCCGCGACGGCACGTGCCACGCCGCGGTGGACCTCGGGCCGCAGCGGGCTCGGGACGAACTCGTCCTCTCGGGCAAAGGCCGGGATGGCGCGCGCCGCGGCCACGTACATCGAGGGCGCGATTCGCCGCGCCCGGCAGTCCACCGCTGCGCGCAGGATTCCCGGGAAGCCGAGGAGATTGTTCACCGAGCGGCCATCGCCCGCGAACGCGGCACCCGCGGCGAGCGCATCTTCGACGGTGATCTCGGGCTGCGGATTCGTGAGGGCAAAGATGCCCTGGCCCTTTCGGATGAGCGAAGGGGCGATGAGGTTCGCCCGTCCCGTCACCGCCACCACGAGGTCGGAGCGCGCCATGAGCCCGGCCATGTCAGAGACGGGCTCTCCCCCGACCGCGCGCAGCCGCTCCTGGGCCTGCGGGTTGGGATCGAAGCCGAGGATGGGGTGCAGGCTCACCTCGCCGAGCATGCGTGCGATCGCCGTGCCCGCCGCGCCGAGCCCGATGACACCCACCTGCGCGCGCGAGAGATCGAGCCCGGCGCGGGCAGCGGCATTCATCGCGGCGGCCAGCACCGCGACCGCCGTGCCGTGCTGGTCGTCGTGGAGGACCGGCATCTCGAGGCTCTCGACGAGCCGCCTCTCGACCTCGAAACACACCGGGGATTCGATGTCCTCGAGCTGGATCGCTCCGAAGCCCTGGGCCACCTGCTGGACCGTGGTCACGATGGTCTCGGCGTCGCGGGCCGCGATCACGAGCGGGAACGCCGAGAGGCCGACGAACTGATGCAAGAGCGCCGCCTTGCCCTCCATCACGGGGAGCGCGGCCACCGGGCCCACGTTGCCGAGTCCAAGCACCCGGGTTCCGTTGGTGACGATCGCGACCGTCTTGCCACGGATGGTGTAGACGTAGGCCTCCTCGGGGCGGCGCCGGATCGTCTCCACCACCTCCGCCACTCCCGGCGTGTAGACGCGACGCAGGTCGTGGAGCGTCCGCACGGGGTGGGTCGCCCGCACCTCGAGCTTGCCGTCGATGTGGAGCTCGTGGACCTCGTCGATGACCTCGAGGAGATCCACTCCTTCGAGCTGGTTCACGACGTCGAGCGTCTTGAGCAGGCCCGCCTCGTCGTCCACCAGGATGTCGAGGTCTCTTACGATGTGGTCGCGGCCCACCCGGATGGTGCGGATATCCCCGATGTTGGCCCCCGCTGCACCGAGGGCGGTGGCCAGGCGGCCGAGGACCCCGGGCCGGTGGTCGTTGCGGCAGCGAAGCGTACGAAGCAGCGGGTCGGCCATGCGCTCCTCTTTGCGGGGCAAGGGCGAAAGAGGCGAGGATAAAGGATCGGCTGCCCGCCGGTCAGGGGAGCGTGTTGAAGCGCGGGGCCGCCTCGTGCTACCGACCGCCTCGTTGCAAAGCGCCCGCGGAGCGCGGCCAAGCGGCCCAGGAGGGGGAGCTGAGCATCTACTCGATGATCGCGATCGGCGCCGCAGCGGCCCTCGTCCTGGGCTGGCTCGCCGTCTCCTTCCACAGGCCGGGACGCACGCGCTCGATCCTCGAATGGGCGTCCGCACTGGCAATGTATCTCTTGCTGTTTGTCCTCATGGCGTCCCAGCTCCAGCGCTTTCTCGGCGGCGGCAAGTGGCTCTTCATCGGAACCTTCTCCTTCCTTTGCTTCCTCTTCGGTGCGGGCTTCATCGTGACCGGCGTCCTTCTCGTGCGGGAGATCCTCGGGAAAAAGGACGCAGGCGCAGATGCCACGCACTAAACGGTGGATCGGCGCGTTCAGCGATAGTCGTGGGAGCGGGGCAGCCCCTCGCGCACGGCCAGAGGGCGCAGCTCCCGCACCCGCACGTGGATCACGCCCTCGACGCTCTGGAGAGGCCCCCGGATTTCCACGATCGAAGCGGTGTGCAGGGGCGCCCGGAAGCGCTCGAAGGCGGCAGGGGTGAGGACGGCATTGGAGATGCCGGTTTCGTCCTCCAGCGTCAGGAAGCAGAAGCCCTTTGCCGACATGGGCCGTTGCCGCACGATCACGTGGCCCGCCGTGCAAACCAGGCTTCCATCCCGCAGGCCACGCAGCTCGGCCGCGGCGAGGATGCCGCGCGCCCGCAGCCCGGGGCGCAGGTGAGAGAGGATCTGCGGTCCCGTGGTGAGGCCGCTTGTGCGGTAGTCGGAGAGCGTGTCTTCGAAGGCCGAGGTCTCTGGAAGCGGCGACGGCTCCTCGGGAGGCGGGACTCCGGCAAATAGGGAGCCCGGCATTCGCTCGAGCGCCGCCACCTGCCAGAGCGCCGAGCGGCGCGTGCGGACCGCGGCGTCGATGCTCGAAAGCGCTCCAAGCTCGGCCAGCGCGTCGAGCTCCGTCTTTCGCAACTCCGCGCGCCGCGCGAGATCCGCCAGGCTCGAAAACGGCTCGCGCGCCCGTTCNNGCTCGATCCTGCGCGCCGCCTCCTCCCGCATCCCCCCCACGTAGCGCAGGCCGAGTCTTACGGCGGGCTGCCGCGCGGCGTCCGCAGGTCGCGCTCCTCGCTCGGCGGCTTCCCGCCTCGCCGCGCTGGAGTCCTTCTCGAGCGTGCAGGCCCACATCGAACGTGCAACGTCGATGGGACGCACTTCGACGTCATGGCGCTGCGCGTCCTTCACCAGTGTCGCCGGCGCATAGAAGCCCATGGGCTGTACGTCGAGGAGCGCCGCCAGGAAGGCCGCGGGATGGTGGGCCTTGAGATACGCAGAAGCGTATGCGAGCAGCGCAAAGGACGCCGCGTGCGACTCGGGGAATCCATAGAGGGCGAAGGAGGTGATGCCGCGCAGAATCTCGTCTTGCGCGAGACCGACGATCCCCCGCGCCTCCATCCCCGAACGCAGACGGGCCTCGAGCCGGCCCATGCGCTCTGCCGAGCGCTTGAAGCCCATGGCGCGGCGCAACTCCTCAGCCTCCCCGCCGCTAAAGCCGGCTGCGGTCATCGCGATGCGCAACAGCTGCTCCTGGAACAGAGGCACGCCGAGCGTTCGTTTGAGCACGGGCTCGAGGGAGGGATGCGGGTAGACCACGGGTTCCTTGCCGGCACGGCGCTGCAGGTAGGGGTGCACCATGCGTCCGACGATCGGACCCGGCCGGATGATGGCCACCTCCACCACGAGATCGTAGAAGCGCTCGGGCTTCATGCGCGGCAAAGTCGCCATCTGGGCGCGACTCTCGATCTGGAACACACCGACCGTGTCGGCGCGACGGATCATGGCGTAGGTGGCGGGGTCCTCCGGGGGCAGGCGTGCGAGGTCCACCTCCACGCCCTCATGCTCCCGGATGAGAGGGATCGCTCGCTCCAGCGCGGCCAACATGCCTAGGCCCAGCAGATCGATCTTGATGATCCCGAGGTCTGCACAGTCCTCCTTGTCCCACTGGACGACGTGGCGGCCCGGCATGGCCGCCGGTTCGATCGGCACCACCTCATCGAGTCGGCCCGCCGCGATCACGATTCCGCCCGAGTGCTGGCCCAGATGGCGGGGGAGCCCTCGCACCACAGCCACGAGCTCAAGCAGCACAGCCACGCGCGGTTCCTCCGGCGCCACGCCCGCCTGGCGCAGGAGATTCGGCAGCGGCTGCGGGGACTCGTCGTGCTCCCACGAAGAGAGCAGCTTCGAGAGGCGGTCGATCTCCTCCTCGCCGAAGCCCAGCACCTTGCCCATCTCGCGCACGGCCAGGCGCGTTCGATAGGTGATGACGTTCGCCGTCATGGCCGCACCGCGCTGGCCGTAGCGCTGGAACACGTACTGGATGACGCGCTCGCGCTGGTCGCCGGAGGGCAGGTCGAGATCGATGTCCGGCCACTCTCCGCGCTCCTCCGAGAGGAAGCGCTCGAAGAGCAGCTCCATGCCCACGGGGTCCACGGCAGTGATGCCGAGGGCGTAACACACTGCGCTGTTTGCAGCCGAGCCACGCCCTTGCGCGAGAATTCCTCCCTCTCGTGCAAAGCGCGCGAGATCGTGCACGATCAGGAAGTANNCCGGCGAGATCGAGCTTCGAGATGACTGCAAGCTCATGTTCGAGCTGGGCGCGTGCGCGGCGGGGGAGCGGATCGCCGTAGCGGCGCTTTGCACCCTCGAGGGTCTCGTGCCACAGCCAAGAGTCTTGCGTCTCGCCCGAGGGCACGGGGAAGCTGGGGAAGCGATAGCCCAGATCTTCCAGCGTGAACGCGCAGCGCTCGGCGATCTCGCGCGAGGCGCGAACCCACGCCGGCTGGTCGGAGAAGCGCGTGGCCATCTCCTCCGGTGAACGCAAACATCGCTCCGCGTTCGCGAGAAGACGCCGGCCTGCCAGATCGAGCCGGGTTCTCTCGCGCAGACACGTAAATGCGTCGATCAGCCGGCGTCCGTCGGCCGTCGCNNTGCGATCGCCACGGCACGACGCGCGGCAGCCTCGGCGGCTCGTTCACGCGGGCGCGAGACATCGACCCACAGCCGAGCCCGGCCGAAGAGGGCGCGCACGCGCATGAGGAAGCCGGCATCGAGCGCCCGGTCGCCTCGAACGAGCGCAATGAGGCCCTTCGCGTACTCCTCCAC
>DOUU01000051.1:28644-43697 GCA_003520425.1 Deltaproteobacteria bacterium | reverse complement strand
GAAACGAAAACCCTCTCCCGCCGAGCTGGCCGGAGAGGGTTTCGTCTTCTAGGGCCTTGCCCGTCCTCTGGAACCCGCTCCTGGCCGTTCGGCACCAAGGAGCGATCAGTGCGCGAACGAGAACGGGTTGCGATCTTCGACACGACGCTGCGTGATGGGGAGCAGTCGGCAGGGGTCTCCTTCACGCTCCGCGACAAGCTTGACATCGCCTCTCGGCTCGCGGCGGCGGGCGTGGATGTGATTGAGGCCGGCTTCCCGAGCGCGTCGCCCGCGGAGCTCGCATCTGTTCGCGCAGTCGCCGAGAGCGTGCGTAGCGTCAGCATCTGTGGCCTCGCGCGAGCTGTTCCCGGCGACATCGAGGCGGCGGTCGAGGCCCTGCATGGCGCCGCTCATCCCAGGGTCCATGTCTTCGTAAATGCGAGCGACATGCACCTGGCCCATCAACTCCGCAAGAGTCGCGAACAGGTGATCGAGATGGCGAGAATCGCTGTCCGGCAGGCGCGCTCCAGGGTCGCCGAGGTTGAGTTCAGCCCGATGGACGCGACCCGGTCCGATCCCGAGTTTTTGGCCGAGCTGGTTCAGGCCGCACTCGAGGCGGGCGCCCTGACGGTGAACCTGCCCGACACGGTGGGATTCATACTCCCCGACGCCCTGGGCGACCTGATCGAGAACCTCTACACCCGTGTTCCTGCCCTGCGCGACGCAGTCTTGTCGTTTCATGGGCAGGATGACCTTGGCCTTGCGACGGCGAACGCGCTCACAGCGGTGAGAGCGGGTGCGCGCCAGCTGGAAGTCACGGTCAACGGCATCGGTGAGCGCGCCGGCAATACCTGCTTCGAGGAGGTCGTGATGGCGCTGCGGGTCCACGGCGCGGCTCTCAACGTCGAGACGGGAGTGGACACCCGCGCGATCTGGGAACTTTCGAAGCTCGTGGAGGAACGCAGCGGCCTGCCGATTGCGTCGAACAAGGCGATTGTGGGGAAAAATGCCTTCCGCCACGCCTCGGGCGTGCACCAGGACGGCGTGCTCAAGCAGCGCGAGACCTACGAGGTGATCGACCCCGCGGAGATTGGACATCCGGTCGGGACCGAGATCGTGCTCGGAAAGCTCTCGGGACGCGCGGGCTTCGCGGCGCGCGCGAGGAGCCTCGGCTTCGTGCTGAGCGGGGTGGTGCTCGAGCGCGCCTTCGTTCGCTTCCAGGAGCTGGCGGATCGGAAGCGGGAGGTCGCAGACGATGATGTGCAGCAGATCTGCGACGCCGTCGCGGCAGATGCGGCGTGAGGGGATCGCCCCTAGGCACTCTCGCCTTCGAACGCCTCGCGGACCCGCTTGCGCAGGGCCTCATCGCACAGAAAATCGAGTGCCGTCATGGCGAGGGCTTTGGCGCCGTCGAGGGCGGCGGCGTCGCCCATTTCCGAGGCGGCCCAGGTTGTGAACTCCGCGTTGTGGATCGTGCAGTGCGGTGGAGCGGCGGCGATCATAGGATGAATGGAAGGGACGCGTTGGCTCACGTTTCCCATGTCCGTGCTGCCCTGCAAACCCGCTGGGAGCTTGTCAACCGGAAAGAAGCGGCGCCCCAGCAACTCGGCGTTGCGTTGATAGGCATCCGCAAGCGGCCAGTTGGTGCGCAGCTCCAGATAGTCGGGCGCGTGCCAGGTAAGCTCAAGCTTCGCGCCCGTCGCGCTGGCTCCGGCTTGAAAGCAGCCCTCCACCCGGCGCTTGAGCGGAAGGAGCTCCTCTGCGTTGCGAGCGCGGACATAGAATCGGCCCTCCGCCTCCTCGGGCACGATGTTGGGCGCGGAGCCTCCCTTGGTGATGATGCCGTGGATCCTCTCGGTTGGGCGGATGTGCTGGCGCAGCGCCGCGACCGACTGATAGCCGAGGACCAGGGCATCAAGGGCGTTGATGCCCCGGTCCGGCATGGCAGAGGCGTGAGCTGCAACGCCGCGATAGCGCACGGTGAGATCGGACACGGCGATGCACGGCATGGTGGCGAGGTCGACGCCCGCCGGATGCACCATCAGGGCAGCGTCGACGCCCTCGAAGGCGCCCCGCTGCGCCATCAGCTCCTTGCCTCCTCCACGCTCTTCGGCCGGTGTTCCGAGCAGCCGCACGTGGCCTGGAAGCCGCTCGCCCAGAGCCGCGAGCGCGAGTCCCGCGCCGAGGGCGGCGGTCGCGATCAGGTTGTGGCCGCACGCGTGNNGGCGTCCCGAGCACGGTGAGCGTGCCGGGCAGGCTCGGGATCACGCGGTGCACGGCGACGGCCGCCCCGACGCTCGCCATGCAAATCAGGTTGTGACCGCACGCGTGGCCGATGTCCGGCAGCGCATCGTACTCCGCGAGTAGCGCGACGCACGCCCCGCCGCGAGCGGCCCGGCCGAACTCGCTCTCGAACGCGGTTTCAAGGCCGTACGCGCCCCGCGTCACCGGCAGGCCCGCGCCTTCGAGCGTGCCGCACAGGAGCGCCGCTGCCTCGCGCTCCTCGAACGCCAACTCGGGTCGCGCGTGGATCGCCCGTGAGATACGAAGCAGATCGGAACGAAGGGTATCGACCGAGGAGCAGACCTCTCTTTTCAGCGCGGCCTGATCCATGGATTTTCCTCCTCCGCAGCTTCGGCTACCGCTCCTCCGGCAGGAACTGGCGGTAGATGGGAACCATGTCGGGACCTTGGCGGATCGTGTGGCCGCCATCGACGCCCATGCACTGACCTGTGATCCAGCCCGACGCATCGGAAAGCAGAAAGGCAGTGAGCGCGGCCACGTCTTCGACCGTGCCCAGCCGCCCGAGCGGGATGCGCCGCAGGTATTCCGCGTGAATCTCCGGGCTGGAGACCATGACCGACCAGATCTCCGTGGGTACGAAGCTTGGCATCACGGCATTGACCCGGATGCCGTGCTCCCCGAGGTCGTCGGCTGCGCAGCGCGTCAGCATGTTGAGGCCCGCCTTGGATGCGCAGTACGCGCTCATCCAGCGGTGCGTCAGCACCCCGGCGATGGAGCTCACATTCACGATGCTACCGCCGCCCGCGGCCTTCATCGCGCGCGCCTCGGCGCGCATGGCTCGGAACGCTCCGACGAGATTGGTATCAATGGTCCTCGAAAAGTCGTCGGAGGTTCCGTTGAGCACGCTCCCCACCGAGCCGGCGCCCGCTGAGTTTACGGCGAGGCGCAGCGGGCCCAACTGATCGACGGCTGCGGACACGGCATGCTCGACCGCTCCATCGGACGCGACGTCGCACACCACCCAGGCTGCGCGGGAGCCGAGCTTCTGTGCTGCCACGCGCAACACGCCCTCGCGACGGCCGGCGAGCATCACACTGCCGCCCTCGTCCACAATGGCCTGCGCGCACGCGAGGCCGATTCCGGTCCCCCCGCCGGTTACGAATGCAACTTTTCCGTCAAAGCGGCCTTGAGAACGCGCCATCGCCTGCACCCGAGCGGCCCCCTCGTGAGCCTTTGGATTGGCTGGATTCTACCCTGCACGAGCCCGGGTCCGCCGCCGGGAAGGAGGCAGGGCACGCGCAGATTCGGAGCAGCGCGCCATACGCGGCCGCGCGCACCAGCGCCCCGTCGAGCGCCCCGCCCTCCGAGCGGCGGCGCTCAACTCCGCTCGCGTGGGGCCCGGAGGCAAGCCTCTCCTCCCGAAATCGGGCGACCCGAGGAACTCAGCACCGCAGGTCGCTACCATAGGAGGGTCGGGTCGATCGGCGATTGGAGGTCGCGGGGTGGCAGAGGTGATCGTGATTGGTGGCGGGATTGCGGGCCTCGGGACAGCCCTCGCGCTCTCGCGGAGCGGCCATCGGGTGACGGTGCTCGAGAAGGACTCGACCCCGCTCCCGGATTCCGCGCTCGAGGCCTTCGAGCGCTGGGATCGCCGCGGGGCGCCCCAGGTCCGACACTCCCACGCGTTTCTCGCAAGATTCCGGAACCTCCTGCGCGACCGCGCTCCCGATGTGCTCGACGCCCTCATGCGCAGCGGCGCCTATGACCTGCGCATTACGGAGATGCTTCCCCCCACGATCGATGATCGCTCTGCGAAGCCCGGGGATGAGGATCTCGTGCTCCTCGGGTGCCGCCGTCTCACCCTCGAGTGGGTTCTGCACAAGATCGTGGTGGAAAGTCCCGGGGTTGTCTGGCACGACGGTGTGCAGGTGCTCGGCCTTGAGGCCGTCGCGGGATCGCCACCGCGGGTGACGGGGGTGCGCGCCCGCAGGTCCGGCGGTCCTGTCGAGACGCTGCGAGCCGATGTCGTGGTGGACGCAAGTGGCCGACGATCTGCCCTTTCCAAGTGGCTAGACCAAATCGGCGCGAAGCCGCTTCAGGAGGAATCCGAGGACTGCGGGATCTTCTATTCCTCGCGCTTTTACCGACTGCTCCCCCGGGCCGAGGAACCGCCGCGCGACGGACCGATCGGAGCGGATCTTGGCTACATGAAATTCGCGGTCTTCAGTGGGGACTCGAGGATTTTCTCGATCACGCTGGCGGCGTCTCCGGAAGACACTCCGATGCGCCGCGTACTTCGTCCGGGTCCGTTTGAGGCCGCGGCCAATGCCATCCCCGCGATTCGGACCTGGCTCGAGCCCGACCGATCTGAGCCTGTGACAGGCGTCTACGGGATGGCCGGCCTTAGAAACCGCAGACGTGTGTTCATGCGCGACGGGATCCCGCTGGCTCTCGGGGTCCACGCCATCGGCGACGCGGCGATTCACACCAATCCCCTCTACGGTCGGGGCTGCTCCCTTGCCTTTGTGCACGCGTACTTGCTTGCGGATGCGTTTCGCGAGCACGGCGACGACTCCGAAGGGCTGGCGCTTGAGCTTGAGCGGGGCACGCGGCGTGAGATCGAGCCCTGGTATCGCTCCGCGGTCACGCAAGACCGTGATGCTTGTGAGGTTGCCGCCCAGCAGCGACGAGGGGAGGACCCCTTTGCCATGAACACGACGTCGGGTGGGGAAGCGGTGGACCCGGCAAGGTTCATGCGCTCGGTTCTGCGGGACGGTCTTCTGCCCGCGCTCCGTACGGATGCGGTGGTGATGCGTGCCTTTTTGCGCAACTTCAATCTCCTCGAGAGGCCGGATTCACTGCTCACGAATGGCGACGTCATGCGCCGGGTTCTCGCGGCCTGGCGGGAGCGAGACCGGCGTGCGCCCGCAGAACCGCTCGGCCCCGAACGCGCGGAAATGGTGCGCGTCCTCGAGCAGGCGGCGTAGTCGTGCGCGGCTGCGCAAGGTACGTCCTTCTCGCTCTCCTCGCGGCCTGTTCCTGCGGGGTGGGCGGCTGCCTCACCCTCCCGAGCCACGGCACGCTCGTCTATGTCGATCACAGGACGGGCGACTGGTGGAGCGGAGAGGGTGTGATGACGGAGGTTTCAGCAGATCAGACCCAGTGTAAAATTGCCGCACGCAACACGGCCCTTATCGTCGAGACGAAGTGGGTGCCGTGCAAGTACGTGCACCCGCGGACACCGCAGATGAATTAGTCCCCTGGCGGGCCCTCGGAAGAGGAAGGAGATGGGCTCGACGGGATCGGACCGGCTAGCGCGGGCTTCCATCTCGCTTTGCAAAGCCTGCAGCGCAGTCGCGGCTGCAAAGCGCCCCGCAGCAGCAGCCCGAGGAACGAGAGCGGACCGCGGAAGCGTTCCGCCTCAGGCGCCAGGCCTCCGCAGCGTGGGCAGCGCGGCGCCTCGAGGTCGCCCGTCACAAAGGAAGCCGAGCGGCGGGGGGCGCGGGATTTCGGGACGAGGGAAGCGAGGGCCTCGACGGCGCGCGCTCGATCGGTCTCGCGAACCCAAAGCCTGACAGAGTCGACCCCAGAGAGGAGACCCGCCGCGTGCTCGCCGGAGAGGGAAACCCGCACACCCTCGGTCCGCAAACGTGCAGCGGCCAGATGCGCCTCGAGGGGGTAGGGGAAGGAGGCGATCTCGACCAAGGGGCCAAGGTCGCTGCCGGCAGCCGTGGGGGGGGCAGGGGGGCGCTTCATGCGGACCCCACTTTAGCCCGAAACCCCAATCGGGACTGGACGATCCGCCTCTGGCCGACTAGTGTGTGCCGCCGCCTGGGGGTGCCTCGCGGGGCCGAGATCCTCGCTTTTTCCCCCTTCCACGGGAGCGATCGAGCGGGTCCAAAACCGGGATTGGGCCGGGTTTGGTTCCCCTTTTGCAATAGGCCCTCCAGGCCCGCGCCAATCGGGAGACGCCATGTCCATCACCCTCTTCGCCCTGCTTGCAGCCGCCCTGGCGATCGGTGCCGGCTTCTGGCTGTTCCGCAGGGTGCTAGCCTCCCCTGCCACCTCCCCGCGCGCCCTTGAGATCGCCGGCGCCATCCGCACGGGCGCCCAGGCCTTCCTTTCGCGCCAGTACCGGACCGTGGCGCTCGTGGGTGTTCCCCTTGCGGGGCTGATCGCGTTCCTGCCCTCCCTGGGCCTGTGGACGGCCGCGGGATTCGTTCTCGGAGCCGTCGCGAGCGCATCGGCCGGAATCATCGGCATGAACGTCTCCGTGCGGGCCAATGTCCGGGTCGCCGAGGCTGCAAAAGACGGATTCCAGCGTGCATTCGCACTTGCGTTCCAAGGCGGAGCGGTCACAGGCCTTATGGTTGTGGGGTTGGGACTGCTTGCCTTGGGGGCCCTCGCGATCGCCATGGAGGCCTCCGGGATCACCAAACCCGATGCCCTGGTCGGGCTCGCCTTCGGCGGCTCCCTCATCTCGGTTTTCGCGCGCCTTGGCGGCGGCATCTTCACCAAAGGCGCCGACGTCGGCGCCGACCTCGTCGGCAAGGTGGAGGCAAATATCCCCGAGGACGACCCTCGAAACCCGGCGGTCATCGCCGACAATGTGGGCGACAACGTCGGGGACTGCGCGGGCATGGCTGCGGACCTGTTCGAGACCTACGCGGTGACCTCGGCCGCCGCCATGCTTCTTGCGCACATCCTGTACCCCGCGAGCCCCCAGATGTTCCTCTACCCACTCCTCGTCGGAGGTGTGGGGATCCTGGGTTCCGTGGTCGCCATCCCGTTTGTACGGGTCGGTCCTGCCAAAGGCGCCAAGGCGCCGAACGTGATGGGGGCGATGTACAGGGGTCTTGGAATTGCGACGATCCTCTCCCTGGTCCTTCTGGCCGTCGCAACGGGCGCGTGGATCACAGTCCCGCCCGACGCGAAGTTCGGCGCCGCAAGCTTGGTCCTATGCGCGGCGATCGGGGGGGTCGTAACGGGCGCCATGATGTGGATCACAGACATCTACACGGGCAGCCACGCAAGGCCGGTCATCAAGATCGCCAATGACTCCGTGGGGGGCCATGCAACCAACATCATCAGCGGTCTTGCAGTGGGGATGCAGTCCACGGTTCTTCCGGTCTTTGTGATCGTCGGTGCCATGCTGGTGTGCCAGGCGCTCGCCGGGCTCTTCGGGGTGGCCGTCGCCGCGATGAGCATGCTTTCCCTGGCCGGAATCGTGGTCGCGATCGACGCCTATGGGCCGATCACGGACAACGCGGGCGGGATCGCGGAGATGGCGGAGATGGGCAAGGAGGTCCGGTCGGTCACCGATCCGCTCGACGCCGTGGGGAACACGACCAAAGCCGTGACCAAGGGCTATGCGATCGCATCGGCGGGCCTCGCCGCCGTCGTGCTGTTTGCGACGTTCATCGAGGACCTAAAGAGACTCGGTGGCAGCAGCGTTCAGAATCTCAGCTTCAGTATCAGCAATCCCTATGTCCTGGCGGGGCTCTTCCTCGGCGCGGTCATTCCGTTCATCTTCGCCTCACTCGCGATGAATGCCGTGGGCGTGGCCGGTGGCCAAGTGGTCCGGGAGGTGCGTCGGCAGTTCCGCGAAATCAAGGGCCTGATGGAAGGCAAGGCCGCCCCTGACTACCGCACCTGCGTCGACCTGGTGACCGCAGCAGCGCTAAAGCAAATGGTGGCTCCGGCGCTCATTCCCGCGCTGATTCCCGTCGCCGTGGGTCTCGCCCTCGGGGCGCAGGCTCTTGGCGGGCTCCTCATCGGCTCGATTGTGTCGGGCGTCTGCGTCGCAATCTCCATGACGACCGGCGGCGCGGCGTGGGACAACGCCAAGAAATACATCGAGAGCGGGGCACATGGGGGCAAGGGAAGTGAGGCCCACAAGGCCGCGGTGACGGGTGACACCGTCGGAGACCCCTACAAAGACACCGCGGGTCCGGCCATCAACCCGATGCTCAAGCTGGTCAACATCGTCGCTCTGCTCATCATTCCCTTCCTCTCGCATTAGGGAAGGGACTTGTCCGCATCGGAGCCGGACCGCCATCCTCGCGATCGGCTGCGGCGGGAGCTTTCGCTCACGGATTCGACTCTGATTTGCGTCGCATCCGTGATCGGCTCGGGCATCTTCCTGACGCCGGGCGCCATCGCCGACAAGCTTCCGCACCCCGGCCTCGTCCTCGGCGTCTGGATCGCTGGGGGGCTCTTGTCCCTCGCCGGCGCCCTCGCCAACGCCGAGCTCGGCGCGATGTACCCCCACGCGGGCGGAGACTACGTCTACCTGCGCGAGGCCTACCATCCGATCGCTGGCTTCTTGGTCGGGTGGCTCACGTTCTTCGTGATCTACGTCGGCACGATCGCCACCCTCGCGGCGGGATTCGCGGCGGCCCTCGGCCATTTCCTTCCGCTGGGGAGCGGCGGCGAGCTTGCGGTCGCCTTGGCCGTCACTGTCGCCTCGTCGGTGGTGAACTACCTTGGCGTCCGCGCCGGGGCGCGTTTCAACAACCTGACGACGGGCCTCAAGGTCGTGGCGCTTCTCGCGTTCGTGTTCTTTGGGCCCCTCACGGGCCACGGGACGATCGCGAATTTCTCGCCCCTCGTGGAGGGTGCGAAGGCGGTGCCGATCTCCCACTTCGGGCGCGCACTCTCACCGGTTCTGTTCAGCTACTTGGGCTGGAACTCCGCCGTCTACGTGGCAAGTGAAATTCACGACCCCGCGCGCAACATCCCGCGGTCGCTCTTTCTCGCCCTCGTCCTGTGTACCGTGGTCTATCTGCTTGTGAATCTCGTCTACCTTTATGCGCTCCCGGTGGATGCGCAGCGGGGAGTGGCCAATGTCGGGGAAGCCGCAGCGCGCCACCTGTTTGGCACGCTCGGCGGGACCCTCGTCGCCCTCTTCGTGCTGGGGTCGATCCTCGGCACCCTGAATGCCACGATCCTCGTGGGTCCGCGCATCGCCTACGCCATGGCAATCGATGGACGCTTCTTTGGCGGGGTGGAGCGAGTGCACGATGCACACGCGACCCCCTACGTTGCAATTGCCGTACAGGCCGTTGCTGCGGTGGCGGTTCTCCTCGTGCTGCGCAGCTTTCCGAACGTTCTGGACTTCACGACCTTCGCGATCGTGGTCGCAACCATGGCCGACACGCTGGCGCTCTATACGCTTCGCAGAAGAAAGCCGGGCCTTTCCCGGCCCTACCGTGCCTGGGGTTATCCCTGGGTGCCCGCGCTCTATCTCGTCGCAAACGCTGCGATTGCACTCGCGATGATCGAGGGAAGCACACGGGAGTGCGTGACTGCGCTCACAGTCGCGGCAACCGGCGTTCCATTTTACGCGTTCTTTGCGTGGCTCGAAACCTAAGCTCGCAGGTCGTGGCTCGACCGAAGGGGCCCCGGGACGACTGCGCCGAGTGTCATCGGGAAAGGCGCGGTGTGCGAACGGCCAGCAAAAAGCGCCTCGTCGCGGTGTTCGTGCGCATGGAGCCCGAGGCTGAGATCCGACCGGGGTCTGCGTCAGGACCGCCGCGGTGGACCCGTGCGTGGCTTGCATCTAAATTCCGGCGAGCCCAGGACGCTAGCGGAAGATTCCTGCGGACGGGCCGGCCGACGCGGCCGACGGGGCGCCGCGCACCTCTTCGGCGGATCCGCGTCCCAATGAGGAGCCCTCGGAGGGAAGGGCGCCCGGGCAGCCTTCGGTTCTGCGACGCGCTCCGTCGAAGGGGAGCTCACGCTCGAGCCACGCGCCAAGGAGCGCTACTTCCTGAAACCCTGGCAGGCGCCGGATCGTGTCATCGATCTTTTGCACTGCGGCGCGTCCTTCCGGACCCGAGAAGAGGTAGCCGGCGAGGAAAAGAGTCTCATGGCGAGGCTGGACGCCGCTCCCGACCGGTGCCCAGAAGTGCTCGACCAAAAAACGTGTGACCCGGGCCGCCGCGGGAACGCCGAGCCGGCGCTCGGCCTGTTTGAAATAGAAGGAGAAATGGCGGCTTTCGTCACGCACGATTCGCGCAAGCAGCTCGGAGAGCACGGGATGGTTTGCAAGCGCGGCAAGGCGCCGGTAACCGGCAAGGGTTGTGAGCTCATTGACCGCGCCCCACGTCATGTGGACCGCGGCAAAGTCGCTCCATGCGCGTGAAAGCAGAGCGGCTGCGCGCTCCTCGAGCCAGATGCCAACTCCCGCTTTGGAGCGTGGCTTCGGGCGTGAGAGGCGATGGCCGGCAGCGGCGAGGAAGCGGTCCAGGGCACGGCCGTGGAAGCTTTCCTCGTAGACCCAGCATGAAAGGAAGGTCGCGACTTCGGGATCATCAATCACGCGCGTTGCGAGTAGCTGGCGCAGGTAGACAATCGTGTGACTCTCGATGTCCTGCATGTAGTGGAGCGATCGAACCGCTTCGGGAGCCAGCGGGTATTCCGGCACGCGACTGAAATCGATGCCCGAGAGGTCGAGGGCGCGCGAGCGGGCCGTGTAGGATTCGAGATCGAACTGTTCCATGCACCGATTGTACGCACGAGCAGGGGGCGCTGGATTCGGGGCGGAGTCCCGGGCCTCGGGAGCCAGGCCATAGGNNCGCGGGGCCCGGGAGGCGAGCCACACGATCCGCGGCCTTGAGAAAGCGCGGGGACCGCGTGCCCGGGGCGGCCCTTGTCCCTCGAGCCCGCCCGCCCCAGCGGGGAACCCCGGTCGAGTTGGTCGGCCCTCGGGCGGACTTTCGCGCGGGCATCCGCGCGGCTTGCCCGCACCCAATTTCTCTAATAATCTTGCGGCTCTACCGAGGTCGGGTCGTCTTGTCCAGCGAGCTACGGGCAGGCCAGATCGTGCACGTGGGGCACGGGGCGGGCGCGTTCGTGCACCGCCGACTCCCGCCCCACTGCGTGCGCACGCCCGCCCGCTCGCCGGCGGTGCCGGAACTCGAGCGGCTGCTCCGGGGTCTCGATCTCCACACGGTCTGTGAAGAGGCGCGCTGCCCGAATCGGGGGGAGTGCTGGGCGCGCGGCCACGTCACGTTCATGCTCCTCGGTGCTGTGTGCACCCGCGCCTGCCGGTTTTGCGCCGTGAAGACGGGGCGCCCCGCGGGCGAACCGGATTCGGCTGAACCCGACCGCGTGGCGAGCGCTGTGGCGGCGTTAGGCCTGCGCCACGTCGTCCTGACCTCAGTCAATCGAGACGATCTTGCAGACGGCGGAGCGGCGCATTTCGCCGCCGTGCTTCGAGCGATCCGCCGGCAAACCCAGACCGCGACCATTGAGGTGCTGACTCCCGACTTCCAGGGCAACCTTGTCGCGGTGGGGGCGGTGTGTGCGGCCAGGCCCGACGTCTACAACCACAACGTCGAGACCGTGCCTCGCCTTTACCGAAGAGTACGACCCGGGGCGCGCTTCGAGCGCTCCCTTGCGGTACTCGCTGAGGCGAAGCGGCTGCGTCCCGAGGCGATCGTGAAATCGGGTCTCATGGTGGGACTCGGAGAGACCCGCGAAGAGGTCCTGGAGGTGTTGCGGGCGCTGCGCGCCGCAGCCGTCGACACGGTGACCATCGGTCAATACTTGCGCCCTTCCCGCGTGCACCTGCCTGTGGAGCGATACTGGGATCCGGAGGAGTTCGACGGACTCGCAGAGGAGGGTCGCGCGCTCGGTTTCTTGCACGTCGCGAGCGGCCCCCTCATCCGCTCGTCCTACAATGCCGAAGAGACGCTGCAAGCGGTTCGCAACCGCTCGGTAGCAAGCCTTCCCCCGGTCGACTGAGAGGAGAACATGTCCCCGCCCGTCCGTCACGACTTCCACAAGCTCAATCGGCTTCCGCCCTACGTCTTCGCCGAGGTAATCGCGCTGATGACGGCGGCGCGCCGCGCGGGCGAGGACGTGATCGATCTCGGCATGGGAAATCCAGATCTTCCGACGCCTCCTCACGTGATTGAAAAGATCTGCGAGGCCGCCCACAACCCGCGCAATCATCGTTACTCATCGTCGCGAGGGTTGCCGAATCTGCGCGCGGCGATTTCGGAGTGGTACAAGCGCCGTCACAACGTGGACATCGATCCAGAGCGTGAGGCCATCGCGGTGATCGGTGCGAAGGAGGGCCTCTCTCACTTCGTGTTGATGACCGTCGGCCCCGGCGACGTGGTCCTGTGTCCCGATCCCGCTTACCCGATTCATCAGTATTCGGTCATCATCGCGGGTGGCGACCTGCGGACCGTTCCGCTCGCCCCGGACTCTGATTTCATTGCAAACCTGGAAACGGCGATGCGCCGGACGTGGCCCAAGCCCAAGCTCCTCATGCTCTCGTTCCCGGCGAACCCTACCACCCAGGTCGTGGACCGCGGATTCTTTGAGAAGGTGATCGCATTCGCGAAGGAGAATGACCTCATGGTCGTGCACGACTTTGCCTACGCGGAGATCACCTTTGATGGCTACAAGGCCCCGTCGATCCTGGAGGTGCCAGGTGCGCGCGATGTGGCGATCGAGTTCGGTTCGCTCTCCAAGAGCCACTCCATGGCCGGCTGGCGCGTGGGATTCGCGGCCGGCAATTCCGACATGATCCACGCCCTCGGCCGGATCAAGAGCTATCTCGATTACGGCATGCCGCAGCCCATCCAGATCGGCGCGATCGTTGCGCTGCGCGGGCCCCAGGACTGCGTGCAGGAGGCGGTCGACACGTACCGTGAGCGCCGCGACGCGCTGATCGATGGCCTTGGTCATCCAGGCGAAGGGGCTTGGAAGATCGAGAAACCTCTGGCCACCATGTTCGTGTGGGCCCAGCTCCCGGAGCCTGTACGTGCCATGGGTTCGCTCGAGTTCTCGAAGCGTTTGCTGGAGGAGGCGAAGGTCGCGGTCTCACCCGGTGTGGGTTTCGGAGAGACGGGCGAGGGTTACGTTCGGTTTGCACTCGTGGAGAACAAGCAACGCATCCGACAGGCGGTGCGCGGCATCCGACGCTTCCTGCGGGACAAGGTCTGAGATGGTAGGCCACGAGGCCGGAGTCGGCGTGGGGCTGATCGGTCTCGGTACCATCGGCACGGGCGTCACAAAGCTCCTGCGTCGGAACTGCGCAGTGCTCGAAGAACGGCTGGGTTTCCCGCTGCATCTTGTGCGGGTCGCCGACCTTGATTTGAGCCGTGCGCGAAACCTGGATCTCGGCGGCGCGCGTTTCGACGCTGATGCGGAGGCCTTGATCGACGATCCCGCGGTCGCCATCGTGATCGAGCTGATCGGTGGCTACGAGGTCGCGCGGCGGCTCATCTTGAGAGCGGTCGAACGCGGAAAGCACGTGGTCACCGCGAACAAGGCGCTGCTGGCCGTGCATGGAAAGGAGATCTTCGACACCGCGCGCCGCCGGGGTGTCGACGTCGCATTCGAAGCGAGCGTTGGAGGAGGGATCCCGATCCTTCGCTCTCTGCGGGAGGGGCTTGCTGCCAACCGCATCCAGTCCGTGCATGGAATCATCAACGGCACGACCAACTATGTCCTGACCGAGATGGAGAAGACGGGCGAGACGTTCGAGGTGGTCCTCGCACGGGCAAAAGAGCTTGGCTACGCGGAGGCGGATCCCGCCTTTGACGTCGACGGCATCGACGCCGCCCACAAGCTGACCTTGCTTGCCGGAATGGCATTCGGCGCCGAAATCGCCTTTAAGCAGATTCCGACGGAGGGGATCCGAGGTCTCGCTCCAGTGGAGTTCGAGGCGGCGCGCGAGTTTGGCTACCGGATCAAGCTCCTCGGAATCGCCAAGCTCCGGGAGGGGGCGCCCGAGCGGATCGAGGTGCGGGTCCATCCGACGCTGGTTCCGGAGGCCAGCCTGCTGGCCAAGGTGGATGGGGCGATGAACGCAATCGCCGTACAAGGGGATGCGGTCGGTCCCACCCTCTTCTACGGTGCAGGTGCCGGAGAGATGCCGACGGCGAGCGCCGTGGTGGCCGACGTCATGGAGATTGCCCGGGAAATTCGCCGCGGCACGGCGGGCCGGGTCGCGCCACTCTCCTATATGCCCGAGGCCTTGCGCCCGAAGCCCCTCGTTCCGCTCGGCGAGCTTTACGGGCGGACCTACCTGCGCTTCACCGCTCTCGATCGGCCGGGCGTGCTGTCTCGGATCGCCGGTGTTCTCGGGGAAGAGGGCATCGGGATCGAGTCGGTGATCCAAAAAGGTCGCGGTCACGGCGAGGCGTCTGTGCCCGTGGTCGTGATGACGCACCCGGCCAGCGAAGCCGCCGTTCAGCGCGCGCTGGAGCGAATCGACCGGATGGCAGATGTCACGGCCCCCACGCGGCTGCTGCGCATTGAGGAGGAGATCTGATGCCCGCCAAGCCCGTGTACCGCGCTTGGTTCGCGAGCGTCCGAAATCCATCCGAGAGGTACCCGCTGGACACGGTGGTCTACACCGATCGCGCGGGCGGACTGCTCCAGGTGATGCACGACATGGAGGAGCTTCGCAAGACGTCCGCCGACGAGTGGAAGCGCCGTTTCGAGGACCGTGCGCACAAGAACGAGTGGCCCTACGGCTCGGGCGTGTGGGGCAAGCGCGAGTGGGTCGCGCCNNCGGCCGTCGATGTGGCACAGCTTCTTAAGAAGAGGTTTGTAAGTCAGGCTGAGATTTCAAAGATTCAAATCGACAGCGAGAACGTCGTTTCGATGTACGAGGGCCACTCGAATCTATTCTGGGCGGAGCGCTACGGGCGCGAGATCGGCGTCGAAGATCTATGGATCAAGCAATGCGGGAATTCGCATACCGGATCGTTCAAGGATCTCGGGATGACGGTCCTCGTGTCGATGGTCAAGGAAATGATCGCGCGAGGCAAGAACATCCCTGCGGTTGCCTGCGCTTCCACCGG
>DOUU01000051.1:4580-28577 GCA_003520425.1 Deltaproteobacteria bacterium | reverse complement strand
GACACGGACTTCGACGGCTGCATGGACATCGTGAAGAAGGTGGCCGAGCGGGATGGGATCTACCTCGCAAACTCGATGAACAGCCTGCGCATCGAGGGACAGAAGACAGTGGGCGTCGAAATTGTACAGCAGTTCGACTGGGAGGTGCCGGACTGGATCGTGATCCCGGGCGGAAACCTCGGCAATGTGTCGGCTCTGGCAAAGGGCCTGGACATGATGATCGAGTTGGGGCTCGTCTCGCGACGCCCCCGCATCGTGTGTGCGCAGGCCGAGGCGGCGAACCCGCTCTACCTCTCCTACCAACGAGGCTTTCGGGTGTTCGAGCCGATCGCGGCGCGCCCTACGCTGGCCTCCGCCATCCAGATCGGGAATCCCGTCTCGGTCGAGAAAGCGATCGACGCCATCCAGCGCTACAACGGCATCGTCGAACAGGCCAGCGAAGCCGAGCTCGCCGAGGCGTGCGCGCATGCCGACCGAACGGGCCTCTTCAACTGCCCCCACACCGGAGTCGCGCTCGCTGCCATGCGCAAGCTGGTGAATCGCGGTGTCATCCCGAAGCGCGATCGTGTCGTCGTGATCTCGACTGCACACGGTCTTAAGTTCACGGATTTCAAGGTGCGCTACCACTCGATGAGCCTCGAGGGGGTCGTGCCTGAGCTGCCGAATCCGCCGATTGAGCTTCCCGCGCGATACGAGACGGTGCGGGACGAGATGATGAGACAGATCGAGCACCGCTTCGGACGAGGGGGCGGAACGCAGAGCCGTTCTTCATGAACCCGCCGGGAACCCGACCCGGCGCCAAGAGATACAGAGAAGACAAGTCGAGCACAGCGATGTTCACCGGAATCGTCGAAACCGTCGGCAAGATCGTCCGTGTCGAGCGCCGCGAGGACCTCGCGAAGATCGTGGTCGACGCTCCTTTGGTGTGCGTGGGACTGAAGTGCGGGGATAGCATCGCCGTGAACGGGGCCTGCCTTACGGTGATCGCGATCGAGGGTGGAAGGTTGAGTTTTGAAGCCATCGTGGAGACGCTTGCGCGGACGAACCTTGGAGACCTTGCGATCGGCGCGGGTGTGAACCTCGAGCGTGCGATGCGGGCCGATCAGCGTCTTGACGGGCACATCGTCCAAGGCCACGTGGATGCGGTGGGCCGGGTACGCGCTCTGGACCGTGAGGGTGCGGACGTGCGTTTGTTCATCGAATGCGACCCCCGCTTCTCCGCTCTCCTCGTCGACAAGGGTTCCGTCGCCGTGGACGGGGTGTCCCTCACGGTCGTCCATACGGAGAGCCATGGATTCGATGTGGCGCTCATCCCCCACACTCTCGAGTCGACAACGCTCGGACAGCGCAGGGTCGGCGATCGCGTGAACCTCGAGGCGGATGTCCTCGGGAAGTATGTGAAGCAGTATGTGGAGCGCGTCCTGGGTCACCCGGCCGCGGAAAGCTCGTGACTGGGGCAGGCGGGCTCTGGGAGCCGCCTGAGGTCGCGCGAGCGCTCGCGCCGTGCCTTGGTCGCCAGCCCATCGCCGCGGCATGGCTCTACGGATCTTTGGCCCGTGGCGATGTCCGCCAGGATTCCGACGTGGACCTCGCCGTACTGTTTGCAGCTCACCTAAAGACCGATCGCCGGCGCGTGCTGCGTGAGATCGAGCGCGCGGCAGCGATGGCTCTCGCAGCACGAGAGGTGTCCCTCGTCGATCTGGAGAATGCGCCGCTCCTGCTACGGCATCGGGTGCTGCGCGATGGCGTGCTCTTGGCTGAAGCGGATCCGGGTGCGCGCTCGAGGTTCGCGGCACGCGTTCTCGAGACCTACTCCGAGACCCGTGCAGTGCGGTGTACCCTCGATCGCGCGACGCGATACCGCTTGGCGCATCGTGTGCCGGCGGCGGGTGCGATCGAGGGGTGGTGATCGCGAGCGGCGCGATCGATCGTGAAGTCGCGACAGCGCGGATGCGGCGCATCGAAGATCTTTTGACGCGGGCGGAAAAAAGGTTGCCGCTCGTCCTGCGCGCGAGCCCCGACACGGATGCTTGGCTCGCGGCCGAGCATCTTGTGGAGCAGGCAGTCCGGACGGCGTCTCGACTGGCCGCACAGCTTGTCGCCGCCGGAGCTCTTGGAGCTCCGGAGTCGGCGGCGGGTATGTTCGCGTGCCTCGGGGAGAAGGGCTGGCTGCCCGAGGCTCAGGCGGGGGAGCTGGCGCGACTGGCGGAGGCGGCCGAGAGACTGGCCGATGGCAGTGCGGCGACGGATCCTGCTGCACTGCGTGCACTGCTCGCCGGAGCCCCGAAGCTCCTGCGAGCCTTCCTTCGTGCGGCGGCGATCCGGCTTGGGAGCACGTCGGAATGACCATGCGATGACTCGGCGCGTGGTAGTCTCGGGCAGGAGGACTCGCATGAACCGCGCTCTCGATGTCGCGACTTCCCTCGGCGCTACCCTCGTCCGGGGCGGTTTTGCCGCTCGCGTGGGAGGGCTCGGTGCGCGTCCCGAGCAGCCTCTCGAGCTCTGGGAATTCGAGGGCTGCCCGTACTGCCGCAAGGTCCGTGAAGCACTCTCGCTGCTCGACCTCGATGCGCGAGTGTGGCCTTGCCCGAAAGGTGGCCCCCGCTTCAGGGTGGAGCTGGCCAAAAAGGCGGGGAAGGCTCAATTCCCGTATCTCGCAGATCCGAATACCGGCAAAGCGATGTACGAGTCCGACGACATCGTCCGCTACCTGTTTCACACCTACGGAAAAGGATCCGTGCCGTGGCTCTTGGCCGCGGGTTTCCTCGGCGACTTGTCGTCGACCGTGGCGTCTGCGTTGCGCCCAGGCGTTGGCATCCGCTATCGCGCCGCCCGTGCTCCTGCCCAGTCCCTTGAACTGTGGAGCTTCGAGGCGTCGCCGTTTTGTCGGATCGTGCGGGAAGCCCTGTGCACGCTCGAGCTGCCCTACCTGCTGCACAACGTCGCAAAAGGAAGCCCGCGGCGTAAAGCCTTCATCGAGCGCTCGGGCAAGATGATGGTGCCGTGGCTCTCCGATCCCAACACGGGGACGGAGCTCTTCGAATCCGCGGATATTGTCGCCTATCTGAACCAGACCTATGCCAGAGGCTGAGGCCGTGGGTCGGGTCGGCCGCACAGAGCTCGAAGGCGGGATGAACCGCGTGCGCTTGCTTTCCCGCGACGCGCAGGCTGGCATCTTCGGCCCAGACACGAGGCTCTGGCAGGTGAACAAGGAGGCGGCCGTTTTCCTGGGAGCCGGGCGAGCGGTGCTCCTCCAGCTTGCCCATCCGTTTGTCGCCTATGCCATCGATCGGCACTCGAAGACCCGCGAGGATCCCCTCGGGCGCTTCCGGCGAACGTTCTACCAGGTCTTCTCCATGGTTTTCGGATCCCAAGAGTCCGCTTTCCGAGCGTCGCGAGCGGTGTGGGCCACGCACAGCCGCGTGTCGGGCAGGTTGCCGGCGGATGCGGGCACGTGGCCGGCTGGCACGCCGTACCACGCGAACGATCCGGAGGCATTGCTGTGGGTACATGCGACGCTCTGGGACACCTCTGTGGTCTGTTATGAGGCGCTCGTGCGTCCCTTGGGCCTGGAAGAAAAGCAGGTCTACTACGAAGAGAGCAAGCGATTCGCGTACCTGTTCGGCGTGCCGGAGAACGTTCTTCCGACCGACTGGAATGCCTTCCGTTCCTATGTCGAGGGCATGCTGGCGGGCGACCTTCTCCACGTGACTCCGGTCGCCGCGAAGATGGCCGCATTCTTGTTCCGGCCGCCCGTTCCCGGCCTCGGACCGTTGATGCGACGCTACGCGCACTTGACGTCGTGGCTCCTGCCCGAGCGCCTGGCCGTGGGCTTCGGTCTGGATCGAGGGGGGGAAGAGGGTCGCGTTCGCTATGCGCGAACGCTGCGTCAGCTTGCGGCGCTGTATCGGCGACTCCCGCGGCGCCTGCGTTACTTGCCCGCCTACATCGAGGCGCGCCGACGACTCGCGGGTCGCGAGGGGCGGGATTGGATGGGCGAATTCATGACCCGCGTCTTCGTTGGAGCACCCCGGATCGGTTAAGACTCACAGGATGATTCGATTGCCTGAGCGTCGCGAAAAGCTCGCGCTCGTCGTGATGCTGCTGATCGTCTGGGTGAGCGGCTACTACACGATCGCGCTCACGACCGATCCCCGGGCAGCGCGATCCCTTGGCACACCGCTCGACGCCGCAATTCCATTTGTTCCCGCGACCATCTACCTCTACGCATGGGTCTATACGGCGATGCTCTACCCGCTGTTCACCGTGCGCTGCATCCGGCTCTTCCGCCGGGTTGCGATGGCGTATTCGCTGGTCATCGCAGTTTCGCTCGTGGCCTTTCGTCTTTTTCCCGTGACCTCCCTCGGCTTCCGGCCCGACCCCCGGCTGCTCCAAGACCACAACTTTCACGAGTGGGGGGTTCGGCTCAACTTCTTCCTGGATCCGCCCTTCAACCTCTTCCCGTCGCTCCATCTGTCGATTGCGACCCTCGTGGCGCTCACGGCCTGGAAGGCGCGTCCCGCCTACGGAGCGATGGCGACTCTCATCACGAGCGGCATCGCTGTCGCAGTCCTCACCCTGAAGCAGCACTATCTCGCGGATGGCGTGGCGGGCATCGCCCTCGGGACCGCGTCCTACGGACTGTTGGTGCATCCCCTGCGTGTCAGCCGTCTGCGAACGGATCCCGTGGCCTACGGCTGGACAGGGCCGACGAGCTATCTCGGCTTCCACACCCTTGTGATCTTGGGTTTGTATCTCCTCTACCGATCGGGCGTGCGACCCTGGGAGTCCTAAGCGGCGGCCCAGGCCCCGGNNGCTCTTGGCTCGCCATCTGGTGATTGTCCCGCATACCCACTGGGATCGTGAGTGGTACCAGACGCACGAGCAATTTCGTGCGCGCCTCGTTCGCTTGCTCGATCGGTTGCTGAACCTCCTCGAAGGCGATCCCGCGTTCCGACGCTTCATGCTCGATGGGCAGACCATCGTGCTTGACGACTACTTGGAGGTGCGACCGCAGGCACGCGAACGAATCGAAAAGCTTGTCCGCGACGGGCGGCTCGTGATTGGACCGTGGTACGTGCTGCCGGATGAATGGCTCGTCTCCGGCGAGGCGCTGATCCGCAATCTGCGGCTCGGCCTTCGCAAAGCCGCGACGTTCGGCGGCGGGATGCGGATCGGCTACGTCCCAGACCAGTTCGGGCACGTGGGCCAACTGCCGCAGATCTTTTGCGCCTTCGGTTTCGATGCTGCGGTGCTCTGGCGCGGCGTCCCAGCGGAGATCGCGCAGACCTGCTTCCTTTGGGAGGCCGCTGACGGAAGTCGGGTTTTCACCGCGTATCTTCCGCGCGGCTACGGCAACGCCGCGCTGCTGCCCTTGGATCCAGGCGCACTGGCCGAGCGGTTGACGCGCGAAATCAAACATCTCGATGCGTTCGCACGGATTCCCACCCTTCTCCTGATGAACGGAAGCGACCACCTCGAGCCGCAGCCAGGACTTCCAGCCGCCCTCGAGGCGGCGTTGACGCAACTGCCTGGGATTGGCGCGGAGATTGGGAGCCTGGCCGATTACTTGATCCGCGCAACGGGCGAATCCGCGGGCGATCTTCCCGTCCAGCGGGGGGAGCTCCGCTCGGGCCTGCGTGCGCCGCTCCTTCCCGGGTGTGCTTCCTCCCGCGCGCCGCAGAAGCAGGCGGAGTTTCGCAACGATCGGCTGCTCACGCGGTATCTCGAGCCTCTGGCCTCTTGGCTCTCCGCCCTCGGTGGGGAGTTTGATGGGGGACTTCTCGACCTCGCCTGGCGAATTGCGCTCGAGAACCATCCGCACGACTCGGTCTGCGGCTGCTCCGTCGACCGAGTGCACGCACAGATGGAGTCGCGCTTCCAGCGAGTGGAGGAAATTGCGAGCGCGCAACTCGAAGCCGTGACACGCCAGCTTGCAGCGCGTATCGCCGCGCCCGCGTTCCCCGCCCGGGATGCGGGGGACGAGGCCCTCGTGGTCTGGAACCCGAATGCCGCGGGAGCGGCGCAGGTGGACATGCCGCTTGAGCTTGACATCGCGAGCGGGACCTCTGCCCGGCAGACCGTCCCGGTCCACTTGCGGGCTGCAGACGGAAGGCGCATCCCCGCTCGCGTCGCAGTGGAGACGGAAGGCAGCGTGTGGGCCGGCACATTTCCAGCGAGCCTTGCACTCTCCGTCCTACCGGGATTCGGCCGGGAGGTGCTTGGCTACTTCGTCAACGATCTCGTGACCCGAGTCGAAGGTCATCGTCTGGTGGTCTCGGTTCGCCTCGGCAGCTCGCCCCAGGGCGAGCTCGACGTGCTCGACCGCAAACGCGAGCTTGTGGCTGCGCTCTCAGCGCCGGGGATCGAGGAGGTGGCAGTCGAAGCCCGGCGGCCACCGCGNNCACAACTTTCCTGGCCATGGCCTGCGCGTGTACTCCCTGGCGCGCGGCAGGCGCCGTTCCGACGACCGCGTTCTCGCAGAGCGCACCTCCACCGGTGGAGCACGGATCCGGAACGCATTCTGGCAGGTGGAAGCGAGCGCAAGTGGAGAGGTCGAACTCACGCGCCTGGAGGCTGGAACGGTGGTCCGCGACGCCCTTCGCCTGGTCTCTGAAGGCGACCGAGGAGACGAATACAACTTTGATCCGGTTCGAGGCGCTGCAGCGGTTGAGCGGCCCCACCGCGCGCGGGTGCGCGTCCTTGGAGGTGCGGTCCCAGAAGCTGCGATTGCGATGGATCTTTGGTACCGCGTGCCCGGGTCATTGACGCCAGACCGCAAGGCGCGCAGCGAAAAGCAAGTGGAACTGCCTGCGCGCATTCTCGTGCGACTTGCCTCGGGGCTCGACCGCGTAGACGTCGAGGTGACCCTCGAGAACACTGCGAAGGATCACCGGGTGCGGCTTCACGTCCGCGCCCCGTTTGCAGCGCGGCGCTTCGAGGTGGAGTCCGCCTTTGAGATCGCGAGGCGGCCGATCGATCCAAAGCCGACCGATTTCGGAAGCACGCAGCCCGCCGAGTTTCCGATCGGAGCGTGTCCCGAGCGAACCTTCGCCACGATTTGCGACGGCACAAGCGCCCTCACCGTGGCGAATCGCGGCACCTCGGAGGTCGAAGCCGTGCGCGAAGTCGATGGGACGACGTCTTTGGCGCTCACCCTGCTGCGCGCCGTAGGCTGGCTCTCACAGGGCGGCCTCAGCCTGCGTCCTGGCCCGGCGGGGCCGCTATTCCCCACCCCGGGCGCCCAGGTGCTCGGTTGGCATCGTGCCGAGTTCGCGCTCTTCTCCCATCCCGATGGGGATCCGATGCGCGTGGCCCACGCACACGCGTTTGCGTATCCGCCGATGGCGTTCGTGCGCGGTGGTGCGGGGGAAGCGCAACTTGCGGACGGAGCACGCCTTGTCGAGATTGACGATCCTGAAGTGGTGGTTTCGGCCATCGAGCCTGAGGCTGGCCCTGGTCCTCTGGTGCGTCTTTACGAAGCGGGAGGCCGCCATCGCAAGGTGACGGTGCGATGGCACGGTTCTCCCGTTCGCACGCTCGTACCCGTCGATCTCGCAGGCCGCCCGGACCCGACAGAGTGCGCGGACGCACCCGGGGGCGGGGGAGCGGTGATCGCGCTCCGGCCCTGGCAGATCCTGACGCTCGCAGTTCGCTAGGTCCCGGTGAGAAGAACCGCGCGCCGGGTCACCCGGTGCCTTCGCACGCAAGCTGCCCCTCGGGGGCATTCGATCTGCGCGTGGTTTGCGGATCTTCTGCGACCGTGTGCTCCCTCCCTGCATCTTGCCGACGTCCCGTCCGAATGCGCAGGTGCCGACCTAACCTTCCGCGTTCCCTTGGGATCCAACGGACCCCGCCGACGCAGGGATACGCGCCGAACGCGTCTATGCCCTTGAACCGATAAAGGAAAGGTTCTCTTCCGCCGATTCGCACGCCGGATATCCAGGTGTGGGGTCTGTCCTGAAACGCGTGCGAGAACGACAGTTCAGCGCAGTGCGGGTCGCCTGGGGCCAGGCGGCGCTGCTCGCGCTTGCCTGTCTCCTGGCAGGGTCATCCTCCGCTGCAGCCGATCAGGCGCCCGCCCCGCGTGTCGGTACTGACGCGCAGAGCGATCAGGCGCTCGCCCCGCGTGTGGTGACCGACATCCTCCCGCGCGGTCCATGGGTCTCCGAGGAGGACTGGGCCGACCGCCTCGTCGTGGCGCTTGGGTTGTCGCCCGCCGCGGGACCGAATTCGCCGCCCGCCGCGCTGTTCGCGCTCCTTTGCCCCCAGCCCGCGCAAACCGAGGAGGTCCCGCCCGCAGCGCCCGTCCGGCTCGCCCCGGGAGCGACTTCGGCCGCCGTCGATCTCACGGTCCCCGAGGCCGGCCTCTACGCGGTCGCCGTGCAGGGCCACGGTTTGCAGCAGTGGCGCGCCGGCGGCCGAAACGCCGGGGAGATCGACCCTCATCTCGAAAGGCCGGGATTCGCACCGGAGCTGCTTCCCCTCCCCGCCGGCGTTCAAACGCTCCAGGCCTCGCTCGATCCTGGATCGACTGCGACGCGGGTCACCCTCGAGCGGTACAGACAACTGTGCATCGAACCGCGTGACGGCTGGAGCGCCGGCAAGCCCCTGCGCTTCGGCGACAAGGCACGCACCCTTGTCCGAGCCCTCGGTCTCGAATCGCGCCTGCCCATCGAAGGGCCCCCTCAAACCATCGAGGGGGAGACCTTCCACGCACTCCCCGGCCAAGCTTCCGTCACCGATGAGCCCCTTTCTTCGCGCACCTCCGGTGGCGCGTGGGTGAGAGCGGATCGGGACGGGGCCGAGCTTCGCTGGGACGTGCGCATCGACGAGCCTGGGGTGGTGACCCTTCTGGCGCGTGTTCACGGAGCTGCGTCTCAAATCTGGTCGATCGGAAACACGGGTCCCCGCGCGGTTCGTCCCGGGGCCGGTGCAGCGGCCTGGGTCTGGACGGAGATTGCCACAGTGCCCCTCGGTGCGGGCATGCAAACCCTGCGCGTGCAGCTGCGGCAGGGTGCAGGCGTCGACGTCCTGCGAGTTCTCAAGCGGCGGGATGGCGATCAGGACTACCTCGCGGTTCTCGACGCGATCGGCGTGGAAGAAGGGGGCGCGGATGAACTGGTGGACGCAAGCGCTGCCTCGGCGAATCTCGCGAATCCCGTCGTCCGCACCCTCGTCGCCGGCTTTCTGCAGCGGCTTGCGATGCCAGGACCCGACGACCTCACGCTGATCCAGAACCAGCAGGAGCGGCTGTATACGCGGCCGCTCTCGCCGCTTCTCCCGGCAGAGATGTGACGATGCACGCTGTTGCGCAAAAGGCACGGGCCGGCATCGCGTGTGGCTTTCGGATGGCAGCCATCGTGGCGGTCGCGCTGTTTGCAGCTGCGTCGGCGCACGCAGAGGCCGGAGAGCCCGGGGCAGACGGGCCCCGCGAAGGCTTCGCTTGGCATCCGTACGCGCGGATCACTGCGGTCTATGACGACAACGTCTTGCTCGAGCCCTCTGGCGGGCCCGGGGAGCCGGGCGTCTGGTTCGACCCGGGGATCGAGGCGGCCTACCGGGAAGCAGCCCTCCGCACCGGGGCGGACGTGGGCGCGGACCTGCGTCAATACTTTGGTTCTCCAAAAATCTCCCAGTACTTCTGGCGCATCGCCGGCTTCGCGGAGGTGGACGCGACGCGCGGCCTTACTCTGCGCGTTTCCGACGCCTATGCCCCGCAGCCCCTCAACTACGGACTGCCCCAGGACGACGTTGAAAACCTCGTTCAATCGAACCGAGTCGAGGCCCAGGCGCACTACCGCCGCGAGCTGCCGCAAGAGTTTGTCGTCGACGTGACGCTGCGCGGAACGCGATTTGACGCGGACCCCTACCAAGTGCGGCAAGACCCGGTGCCCGCGGGACTCCCACCGGGCACCGAGTCCTTCACCGCCAGCTACGACGACGTGACAGGACAGGTTGAGCTTGAGCGGAGCCTCGGGCGAAACACGATCGGCTACGCACGTGTGATGACCCGAGAACGCTGGTTTGACGATCTTCCGGAAGACGATCTCACCGAAGTCTCGGGTCTTGGGGGCATCCGCTACCGGGCGTTGAGGCACGTCGAGTTCGAGCTGGCAGGGGGCTACGGGCAGATCAGCTTTCACTCCGGACCCGTCACACCGGGCGCGATCGGTCTCCTGCAGCTCAAAGGTGACCTCGAAGGCGGCTGGCGCTGGAACGCCGGCATCACACGGATGCTGACCTCCGACATTTCTGGCTTCAACTATGCGGAGACCGTTGCCCATGCCGGAATCGAAAAACAACTGGGTCCACGGATGCGCGCGACTCTCGATGCGTTGGGGGGCCAATTCGACAACCAGGCGCCAGGCGTCGGGAACCAGAAGTACTACGCGGTGGAGGCGGCGCTCCATCGTCAACTGACGCGCACGATCCAGAGCGGGGTCGTGTTTCGGCACTGGCACACAGATGGAAAAGGTGACCTCAGCAATGTCACGCAGAATCGAGTGCTGCTTGAGCTCACATACCGACGCTAATCGGCGATTGGCCCGGCACGTCGTCGGGATCGGGCTCGGGATTGGGCTCAGCCTCATTCTCTGGGTCGCAGCAATGGCACGCGCCGATGCGGCTCCCGAGCGCATCGCACCCGGTGACACCGTCGACGTGCAGGTCTGGCAGGAGCCCGACCTCTCGGGCCCGCTGCACGTGGACCAGGATGGAACGATCTCCCACGTGCTCTTGGGTCGCGTGGCGGCGGCGGGCAAGACCTGCGACGAGCTCGCAGCCGCGATGCGGGAGCAACTCGAACACAGCTACCTGCGTGCGCCGCGGGTCGTGGTCACGCTCCGGGAGTCTGCGCGTCGCACGGCCTCGGTCTTGGGCCCGGTCGAGCGACCCGGTGCCCATCCCGTGCGCGAGAACATGCGGGTGCTGGATCTGCTTGTGGCTGCAGGGGGACTCACGCCCGGCGCGGGATCGACCGCCGTGCTTCTCCATCCCACCACGGCGAGCCAAGCCGCCCCTGGGGTCCCGGACGGGAGCTCCCCCGGCGCTCCCGCAGAGCTGGACCTGCAGGCGCTCTTGCGCGGCGGCGACGCAGCCTCGAATCCGCCCGTTCTGCCAGGGGATGTCCTCATCGTTTCGCGCGCGGCGACGGGAGCCGCAGCCATGGCAGAAGGTCCGATGCCCCGAATTCGCGTGGTCGGCGAGGTGGCTCGGCCTGGCACCTACTCGCTCTCCCAGGCTCCGACGATCCTGGATGCCGTTCTCCTCGCCGGGGGTCTGACCGAGTACGCCGCTGGGAATCGCGCGCGCATCGTGCGCGGATCCGGAGAGCGGCGCACAGAAACGCGGGTGCGCCTCGGCGATCTCATGAGCGGCAGCGCAGACGCCCAGAACGTTGAGCTCAAGGATGGCGACCTCGTCGTCGTTCCGCAGTCGTTCTTCTAGCCATGCCGGCACCGGAAGGGAGCGAGATGCAGGCGCATAGGCCGACCGTGGACGAGGGGCACTGGACCGACCAGCTGGCCATGCTGCGACAGCGTTGGCGGACCCTTTTCGCGACCTTCGTCGGCTTCGTGAGCCTGGCGATGATCTGGAACTACCGGATCCCGGCGGTGTATCGGGCGACCGCCCGACTGGTGATCGGCGCAAGTGCGCCGGGCAGTGCCCTGGCCGATCGCTCCAGCCCCATCGAAGGCTACTTGCTCGAACGACGCTCGTTTGAGACCGAGCTTGAGGTCATGCGAAGCGAGCCGGTGGTGCGGCGCGCGGCGGAAAAATTGGGCTGGATTGATGCAAACACCTCGGCCGAACGCGTCCAGGGGGTGATCCAGGAGGTGAAGGGCGCCCTTGAGGTGGACCACCTTCGCGATACCCGCATCGTGCTCTTGCACGCCGACGCAGGCGCGCCAGAGCGAGCGCGGGATCTATGCAACGCAGTGGCGGATGCGTACATCTCGTACTCCGAGGAGCAACGCGATGAGGGCCGCCGCCGATCGATCGCCTGGCTCACCGGAGAGCTGGAGAACCAGCGCGACAAGCTGCGTCGATCCGAAGAGCGTCTCGTCGACTATCTGTCCACGGAGCGTCTTGACTTCTCGGGCGCGCAGGAGGCAGCGCCGCTGTCGTCGGAGGCAGCGGATGGAACGCTGCGCCAGGAGGTTACGGCAGCGGAAGTCGAGCTCGCCCAGCTCCGACGCCGCTACCTCGACCAGCATCCAAAGCTCGTTGAAGCGCGCACGCGCCTAGAGAGTCTCCGCGCAAGGCTCGCGGAGAGTCAGACGGTTCGGGAAGGCGAACAGCGCAAACTGATTCAGTACAGGATCCTAAAACGCGATGCCGATCTCGATCAGCAGATGTACGAGGTGCTGCTCAAGAAACTAAAGGAGGCAGATCTTTCCGCCGGAATCGCCGATTTTGACCTTCGCGTCCTGGAGCCAGCCAAGCGCCCAAGCGCATCGATCGAGCCTCGAACGGCGCGGAACCTGGCCGTGGCAGTCTTGCTTGCCTTGTGCGCCGCCGTCGCCGCGGCCTA
Organism: Deltaproteobacteria bacterium; assembly: GCA_003520425.1. Classification (GTDB taxonomy): domain Bacteria; phylum Myxococcota_A; class UBA9160; order UBA9160; family UBA9160; genus UBA9160. The sequence goes on along the minus strand of DOUU01000051.1, from coordinate 16,042 downwards.
TCTCGTGGACACCCTGGACCGCAGCGTCGGAAGCGCAGAGGAGGTGGCACGGGTCCTCGGCCTTTCGACGCTGGGCACGATCTGGCGGTTCGATGTGCGTCCGCGGACGAGCTCGCTCGTGGCAGAGGCTCCTGGTGCGCTCGAAGGCGAGATGTTTCGCGCGCTTCGCACCAACCTGCGTTTCAGTCACGTAGACCTGCCGCGTCGCGCTGTGCTCGTCACGAGCACGGGCCCAGAGGAAGGCAAGAGCACCGTGCTCGCGAACCTCGCGGTGTCGCTCGCACAATCTGGCCGTCGGACGGTCGTTATCGACACGGATCTGCGACGACCCACGCTGCATCGAATGTTTGGATTCGCCAAGAGCCGGGGTCTTGCCGACTACCTGGCCGGCGACTCGAGTCTGGACGAAGCACTGCGTCCTACGCACGTCCCAGGCCTCGACGCCCTGCCATGCGGAACCCTGCCGGCAAACCCTGCCGAGCTCATCGAGTCCGCTCGGCTAGGAGACCTCGTTCGGCTGCTGCGTGGACAGTACGAGTACGTGCTTCTCGATTCGCCCCCCGCAGGCGGGCTGGTCGACGCATCCCTGCTGGCAGGATTGGTCGATGGCGTCCTGCTCGTCGTGGAGCCGCGGCGATTCGACTGGCGCGTGCTGCGATCGACCGTTCGTCAGCTCGAACGCTCCGGAGCTCGGCTNNCTACTACAGCTACGGGCGAGACGCCGCCAGCGACGCACCGCCGGCGAGTTCCGGGGGTGGACCGGCGTGATTCGCGACGGCTGGCTCCCTTGCGCCTTGCTCGGACTGCTGGCAGCCGCGGTGGCACTCCACGGTGGAGTGACCGCCGAGGTGGGAGCGGGTCTTGACCTGGCAGTTGCGGCCGTGGCCGGGCTCGCGGCCGCAACTCGGGCGTTCACGGCCGTTCCTTGCGGAGGGCTGGAGCTCGCGCTCGCAGCGTGCGGGCTCGGCCTTGCGTCGGTCTTGTGGAGCGTCGCGCCCGACGCGACGCTGGACGCGAGCGCGCCGCTTCTCGCCTCGGTCCTCGTCTTTTTGTTGTGCGCGGGAGCTCTCTCCGGGCGACAGGCGCGCTGGTTTCTCGGTGGGTTCGCCGTTCTCGGCGCCCTCGTCGCATGCATCGCCCTCGCGCTGACCCCGCTCGGGGCACGTGCCCGCGAGCCTTTCGGGAACCCGAATCACCTCGCAGCGTGGCTCCTTTTGCCCGCTTCGTACGCCTTCGCAAGGCTCGTCGGGTCCGACCTGAAAAGGAGGGGCCGCCGTGAGGATGCGCTGCTGTGGTTCGGCATCTTTGGCCTCCTTGGAGCGGGCGTCGCGGCCACAGAATCCCTCGGTGCACTGCTTGCTGCACTTGGAATCTGCGCGGCCACCGTTGTGCTCCGGCGGCTCCCCGCTCGGCAGGGTGCTTGGATCGTGCTTGGAACGCTCAGCGGGATCGCTGTCGTGCTCGCGTGTGTGCCCGCATTTCTGCCTGGGCTCCTTCCGGCTTCGGGGAGGGAAGGTGAGCTGTCGGCAGGGCTCCGCTGGCAGGTGTATTCAAGCGCTGGGCATGTAGCCTGGTCCTATCTTCCCCTCGGCGCCGGGCTCGGCGGGTTTGCTCCCGCCTTCCTGCGTTGGCGACCGGTCGGTTTGCCCTACGCCGTACTCCACGCCCATAGTGAACCCCTGCACGCCTGGGTTGAGCTCGGGCTGCCCGGTCTTGCGCTTGGGATCGCAGGGTTGCGGGTGGTGGGCGAGCGTCTCGTGCGACTGCGCAGGCGAAGTGCGCTGGCTTTTGCGCCGGCGGCGGGTCTGATCGCCGTGGCCTGCCATTCTCTCGTCGACTTTCCACTTCACGTCCCAGCTGTGGCACTGGCTACGGCCGCGCTCGCCGGACTCGCATGGAGCGCGAGCAGTGAAGGAACAGAACGAGTCAGGTTGTCGGCGATGGCGAAGGGGAATGGAGTGCGATGGAGTGTCGCCGCACTGGCGCTTCTCCTTGCACTCGTGGGCGGAACGCAGAGCTTTGCGCTCGCCGCGGAGGCGCGCGCTGCGCGTCGAATCGCGGAAGGAGACTTCGCGGCGGGCGAGAGCGAGGCTGTGCGGGGTCTGTGGGCCCGACCGGGAAGCCCCGCCTTGCTCGCGCTGGCGGCGGACGCCGCAGAAGCGGAGTTCCTGTTGGCAGGCGGCGGGGCGCCGGCTCTCAGACGAGCACTCGCGCTGCGCGAGCAGTGCCATTGGTCGAGTCCGCTGGATGCAACCCCAATGGTGGCGCTCTCGCGCACCCGTGCTGCGGTTGGTGACCGGACCGGCGCGCTCGCTGCCGCGTCGGAGGCTGCTTTTCTGGACCCGGCATCGCCAGCGCCCTGGATCGCGCTCGCGCGACTGTGGCTTGATGCGGGGCAGGGCTTTGAGGCGGCCGAGGCGGTTCGAGCGGCGCTCGAACGCTTCCCGCGCACGGCGGACGAGACTCTGGAGGCGCTTTTTCGCGCCACCCGTGACCCGGCTCTCGTGAGCGCCGCTGCCCCCGAATCGGCGTACACGAGGCGCAGCGCGGGCCTCGTGCTTGCGCGAGCCGGATTTTTTCAGGCGGCAGCCCACGAGCTCGTGCGTGCGGTGCAGCTTGCGCCAAGTGATGCAGAGACCGCGCTCGCCGCGGCGCGCAGCCTTGAGCAGGCGGGGCAAGCGAATGCTGCGAGNNCGAATGCCGCGAGCGATCTGCTCGCGCACGCGCTTGAACGCCTGCCCGGCGAGGCTCGACTCGCGTCGGAGCTCGCGCGATTGCGTGGACACGGGGCTAGCGCACCCAGCGGAACGGTTTCCGGAGGCGTGCCTTCATGAGCCGTCGGCTGAAAGAGCTCCTCGGGGGCCTTCTGGTGGGAGCCGCGCTGGCCTCCACAGTTGCCGTCCTTCCCGGTGACGTAGGAGTCGCGCTGGCGGTGGCGTCTCCCCCGGTGGTGCTCCTTGCGTTGTGGCTGTGCGCCTGGGGAGACGAGCAGGAGCGACGGACGTTAGTCCCCATCTTTCTGGCGGCCTTTGCCGTGCGTGCAGTGGTGGCGATCGTCATTGCCTATGCTGCGCCAGACGGCTACTTCGCTCTCGACGATCAACGCTACTCAGCGTTGGGCCAGGAGCTCGCGCGTCACTGGGCGGGGCAGGGCGCATACCCTCAGGACATCCACGGAGCCGTCGGCTACTACTTCTGGAACGCCCTCATCTTTACGGTCGTGGGTCCCGTTCCCCTTGCAGCGACTCTCTTGAACGGAGTCCTTGGCGCGGGTTGCACGGTGCTCGCGTGGAGCCTTGCGCGGGCGACGGGAGGCGACGCGGCGGCCCGCTACGCAGCCCTGCTTACTGCCTTCTTCCCCTCGCTGGTTCTTTGGTCGAGCCTCAATTTGAAGGACGCCCTCGCCGTGGCCGCCATCCTTGGCCTTTTGCGAGCGGCGCAGCGCCTCCATGCCCGTCTCACACTAGGCCCTGTGGCGGGGATCGCGTTTGGCCTCGCTCTGCTCGGTGAGCTGCGGGGGTACCTCGCGCTCGTGGCAGCGGCGGCGCTCGCCGTGGCGATTGTGGTGCCGCGGCTCGGCGGGCGCCATGCCGCGGTTTCGATCGCGGCCACCATTGCCCTTTGTGCTGTCGTCATGGTGTGGCTGGGCCCCATCGACGGTCTAGGCGACGAGGCGAGCCTTGAGTCCCTCGACCGCGCACGCCGGGAGCTGGCGTTCGGAGCATCGGCCTACCAGGGCGACGCGGACGTCTCCACGCCGGCCACAGCGCTGAAGTTCCTGCCCATCGGACTCGGGTACTTTCTGCTTGCGCCTGCCCCCTGGCAGGTTTGGAACACGCGTCAGCTCCTCACGCTCCCCGAGATGCTGGCCTGGTATGCCATTCTTCCTCAGGTGGCCGCCGGCTTCCTCGTCGCCATGCGGCGGCGCTTTGGCGCGGCACTTCCGCTCGCGAGTTTCGCACTGCTCGCCACCGTCTCCTATGCACTGGTCGAATCGAACCTCGGGACGGCGTACCGACATCGCGCCCAGGTGCTCGTGCTCTTTCTCGTCTTCGGCGCGATCGGTCTTGCCGAGCGCAAGCGCGCCGCAAGCCCGCAGGCGCTCCAAAGAGGGGTCGCGTCCGGCACACGGGATGCCCTAGAACGGAGCCCGGCGTGAGGGTCGGGCTCATCGTTGAGTGCGCTGCGACCTTCGTGTGTGAGGAGGTCGCGGCGCTTCGCAGCCTAGGAGTCGAGGTGGCGCTCGCCTCGGCGTTTCGGCCCGGACCAGGCTGGGGAGCGGCCTTCGGGGACGAGGTGGCCTACCCGCGGGCCGGGCGCGGGGCATGGGCTGCGCGCGCGCTGCACGACGGCTTCCGGAGCGGGCCGCGACTGGCGGATCTCGTCCGCTGCGCTCTCGCGGAGCGAGCGCCCCTGCGTCTCGTGGCTCTCGCTGCAAACCTCGCCCGCCGTGCCCGGCGCGAGCGCTGGCAGCACGTGCACGCGAGCTTTGCCACCTATCCAGCGTGGCTCGCCTGGGCCACTGCGCATCTCGCGCGGCTGCCATTTAGCTTTACCGCCCACGCCTATGACGTGCAGGAGCCGCGGCCTTGGCTTGCCCGCGTCGCCAGGGAGGCGGCATTCGTGCGCGCGATCTCGATCGAGACAGCCGCCCGTGTTCACGCTGCGGCCGGATCGGCCGCGCGGGTGCGAGTCGGATACCTCGGCGTTGACGTCGAGCGCTTCCGTCCCGGCGACGATAGGGCGGATCCGCCGGAGATCCTGACCGTGGCCCGGCTTGTGCCCAAGAAGGGAATCGAGGTCCTGATCGAGGCCGTGCGATTGTTGACGAGGGGCGAGGGAGCCCGGGAGGGTGCCGCACGCTTCCGTGTGCACCTCCTCGGAGATGGCCCGTTGCATGCCGCATGCGCAGCACGTTCTCGCGCCCTCGGTCTGCACGAGGTCATTTTCTTCCATGGTGCTGCGACGCCCGCGCAGGTCGCTCTCGCCCTGCAGCGGGCCACAATCTTTGCGCTTCCCTGCGTGCTGGCAGAGGGCGGCACGCAGCATGATGGCCTTCCTGTGGCACTTCTCGAAGCGATGGCAAGCGGCCTCCCAGCCGTGAGCACGCCCGTGGGAGGGATCCCCGAGGCCCTTACCGATGGCGAAAATGGCGTCCTTGTCCCGCCCAGTGATGCGCATGCGCTCGCGGCCGCACTCGCGATGCTGCTCGGAGACGCTGGACTGTGTCGGCGACTCGGGGCCTCAGCGCGCGAGAGAGTGCTCCGACAGTTCCGTGGGGATGCTGCGGCAGCCCGGCTCGCGGCCTGGATGGCCGATGCGAGGCCAAGCTCGTCAAAAAAGGTCCCTGCCGGAACCTGCCAGTGGCAAGCCGAGGCGGAGGCATGAACTCGTTCCGAAGCTCGAACCCGCCCCGGGTGCTCATGGTCGCCTACTATTTCCCCCCGATCGGCGGTGGCGGTGTGGCCCGCACTCTGCAGCTCGCACGGGCGCTGGCGGCGTCGGGCTGGCGGGCGATCGTCCTGACGACGGACCGTGCGGTGTGGGCGCAGGATCCGGCCCTTGTCAGGAAGGTGCCGCCCACGGTGACGGTCCTCCGGATCCCCAACCCGGACTGGGGAAGGGTCGCCGTGCGCAGCGGGCGCCAGCCCTCCCCCGGACGGGGCCGTGGGCGTCTCGATCGTTGGCTCGTTCCCGATGTACACGTCGGCTGGAGTGCGCTCGCGACGGCTGCCGCATCNNTGCCGTCGACGTTGTGTACACGACAGCGCCTCCATACTCCGCGCATGCCGTCGGGCTCGCCGCACGTGCGCTGGGCGTGCCCTGGGTCGCGGACTTTCGTGACGCGTGGACGGAGAACCACGCGCGCACCCATCTTCCGCCCTGGCGACGCCGCCTGGAGGAGCGACTCGAGGAGGCGGTGCTCCGCCGCGCCGACCGCGTCGTGTTCGCGTCGGAAGGTGCCCGTGAACACGCCCTGCGGCGCGTAGCAGACCTCGCCGAGCGCAGTGAAACCGTGCTCACCGGATTCGATCCCGAGGAGCTGGACGTGCGCGCGCAGCCCATGACTCCCCCCGCGAGACGTCTTGAGCTCGTGCATGCGGGCAGCACTCTCCTCGACCACAAGACTCCGACGTTCGAGCGCTGCCTCGTGGCGCTCGCGGCATGGGCCAAGGCCGATCCCAGCGTTCGCTCGACGGTGTACGTTCGCTTCGTCGGGGTCGAAGCGGAAGGAGCGGAGAGGATCGCGCGACTCGGGCTTGCGGATTGGGTGCGTGCAGAGCCAGCCGTTTCACGGGAGGCACTCCGGCCCCTGCTGCGGGGGGCCCACGCATCGCTCTATCTCGCTCCGCAGGGCGAACGCGGCGGAGATCCCATCCCCGGAAAACTTTTCGACGCAGTGGGTGCAGCGCGGCCTCTCATCGCGCTTGTGCGACCCGGAGCGCTTGCCAGACTCGTGGCCGATCACGGTCTCGGCTTCGTGGTCGATCCCGAGAGTGCGGACGCTCTCATTGCTTGTCTCGAGAATCTGAGAGGGCGAGCGCTTCGGGGTCATCTGCTTCCCGGTCCCAGCGCGCAGGTCCGCGCGTCGCTGTGCGCAGCCGCCACGATGCCGCGCCTCCTGGCGACGCTGCAGCGTGTGGCCGAGCGGCGAGCCAGCGCATGAGCGTTTCCGTTTCCATCGTCACCTACCAGAGCTTTTCGTGGATCGATCGTTGTCTATCGGGTGTCTTCGCGCAGGGCGATCTGGTGGAGGAGGTGCTGCTCGTCGACAATGGCTCGACGGATCGAACCGCGGAGCACGTGCATCGCTGCCATCCACGGGTGCGGGTGTGTGGTCTCGACTTCAACGCAGGCTATGCCGCCGCCCACAATTTGAACTTCGCATCGGCCCGAGGCGAATACTTTCTCGCGCTAAACCCTGACGTCTTCTTGGCTCCCGGCTACCTCAAAAGCCTTCTCGCGGCACTCTGCCGGGACCTCGGTCTTGGCGCGGCGGGGGGACGTCTGCTTGCTCCGGGACCGGGCCGGATTCTCGACTCCGCGGGCATCACGCCGACGGCGAGCCGAACCCGCTTTGTGGACCGTGGAAGGACGGAGCCTGCGGCGCGCTTCGGAAATGAGGAGGATGTGTTTGGCGCGTGCGGCGCCGCGGCGCTCTATCGAAGCGCCGCGCTCCGCGAGGTCAGCGCCGCCGGCGAAGCGCCGTTCGCGGAGAGGTTTTTCATGTACTACGAAGATGTCGACTTGGCCTGGCGCCTCCGCGATGCGGGCTGGAGGACGCGCTATGTGCCTTCGGCCGAAGCGGTGCACGAGCGCGGCGGCTCGGGCGCGGCGTCGCAATTCGTCGAGTACCACCTTGTGCGAAATCGCCTGTGGCTCACGCTGCGCAACGCACACGGGGGCGAGCTGCTGCGTGAGGTCCCGGGTCTCGCGCTGTTTCAAGCTGTGAAAATGGTCCAGTCGGTCCGGCGGCCGCACGTGCGCGCGGCTCTCCGGGACCAGCTTCGCGGCGTGCGCGATTCCCTGCGCGAGCGCGCGGCCCGCTCTCGACGGGCCGCCAAGGTCTCGGAGCGGAGTTCTTGAGATGTGCGGCATCGCGGGAATCGTGGCGCGGGGGGGAGTCGAGCAAGCCGATCTGTCGTCCATGGCCGCAGCGCTTTCGCACCGCGGTCCCGATGGGGAGGGATTCGTGCGGTCCGGCGCCTTTCACGCCGCGGGCGAAACATGGCAGGTGGGCTTCGCGCACCGGCGCCTCGCTGTGTTCGACCCGACGCCGGCGGGGGCGCAGCCCATGCGCAGCCGCTCGGGTCGCACCTGGATCGTGCTGAACGGAGAGATCTACAACCACCACGAGCTTCGCCGCCACCTCTCCGGATTCCCATTCCGAACGGGCACCGACACCGAGGTGCTGCTGGAGTTGATCGAAACGCTCGGGATCGAGCGTGCGCTCGAACGCACGAACGGCATCTTTGCACTCGCGATCTGGGACGACGTGGAACGACGGCTCTGCCTCGCTCGCGATCGCCTCGGTGTCAAACCACTCTTCTATGCTGCGTCGGCGAGCGGAGTTTCCTTCGCCTCGGAACTGCGGGCCCTCCTGGCCCGCCGGGGCGCGTCCTGCGCGTTGGATCCCCGCGCCCTCTCCGAATACCTCGATTTCGGCTTCGTCCCAGCTCCGCGAACGATTGTGCAGGATGTGGCGAAGCTCCCGCCGGGATCGCTCCTCGTCTGGTCGGAGGGGGGCCACCGCATCTTCGAATGGTGGTCGCTGCCCGCGGCGGCCGCGGCCCGAGTGGAGCCGGGCTGGCGCGAGGGTCTTTACGCCCGGCTGTGCGATTCGGTGCGACTTCAGCTGCGGAGCGATGTGCCGGTGGGCTGCTTTCTCTCTGGAGGCGTGGACTCGACGATCGTGACAGCGCTTGCCGTTCGCGAGTGCGGTCCCCTGGACACGTTCTCCGTGCGCTTCCCCGAGTGGCCGCTTCTCGACGAAGGCGAGTACGCGCGTGCGGTCGCGCGGAGTCTCGGGACCCGCCATCACGAGCTGCCGATCGCCGGGCAGGATGTGTTGGAGGCCGCCCCGGCGCTGCTCGATGCCATCGACGAGCCCTTTGCCGACTCTTCGCTCTTGGCCGTGAGCCTGTTGTCGCGGTTTGCGCGAGGCGTCGTCACGGTGGCTCTTTCAGGTGACGGTGCGGACGAGCTATTCGCGGGCTATCGCCGCTACCAGTCTGCGCGGTGGCTGGCCCGCTGGCGACGCGTGCCGACGCCCCTGCGCGTCTACGTTGCGGAGCCTGTGCTGCGCCGGATGGCCGAGGATCGCGGCACGCGGCGCGGGGAACTCGTCCGCCGCGCCCGCAAGCTATTGGCATGCGCGGGGCTCTCTTCCGACGCCCAGGCGCTCGCACTCGCGCGCATTTTCGGAGCGGAACAGAAGCGGCTTCTCGTACCGTGGATGGGGGAGGCCACGGAAGCGGGGCTCCACCGGATGCGCGATCTGCGCGCAGTGGCCCGCGGGCGAGATGAGCTCGACACACGCCTGCGCGTGGATCTCTTGCTCGGCCTGCCAGACGACATGCTGGCCAAGGTCGACCGCGGCAGCATGGCCCACGGTCTTGAGGTACGCGTCCCGTTTCTCGACCACCGTGTCGTGGAATACGCCTGCGCGTTGCCCTCGGGACTCAAGCTCCGCGGCGCCCGGTCGAAGGTCGCACTGCGTGAGGTCTTTGGCGCAGCGTTGCCCGCGAGGGTGCGGCGCCGTGCGAAAGCCGGTTTTGACGCCCCGATCGGTGCCTGGCTCCGGGGCCCGCTGCGCGGCCTCGTCCGGGACACGCTTGCGCCGGGGGCGCTGGCGCGCGGGAGCTGGCTTTCGGCCGAGGCCGTTTTGCAGCTCGTCCACGATCACGAGTCCGGACGCGGGGACCACGCCTGGCAGGTGTGGAGCTTGCTCGTGCTCCAGCGCTGGCTCGAGCGCTGGGCGGATGCTCGGGCGGCCCGCCGTGAGCCGTCGGTAGCCGCCTGATTCAAGCGGGTGGGCGCAGAGCGCGACACCCCGGAGAGGGTATGCGGATCGCACACGTCGCAAACACCGACTACTTCTGCGCATTCCTCCTCCGCGGACAGCTTCGCGCCGCGCGGTGCGAGGGTCACTCCGTGGATGTGGTCTGCGGCAGCGGTCCCCTGCTGCAAGAGCTCCGCGACGAAGGCTTCGCCGTCCACGTCGTCGAGAACTCGAGGCTCATGGATCCAGTGGCCGATCTGCGTACCCTCCGGGACTACGTGGGCCTGTTCCGACGCGAGCGCTACGACGTCGTGCATACCCACAATCCGAAGGTCAACGCCCTGGCGGCGCTGGCCGCGCGGATCGCCAAAGTGCCGCGGATCGTCTCCACCGTGCACGGTCTTTACTCCCACGAGCGTCAGCGGCCGACCGTCCGCAGGGTGTGGCGCGCATTCGAAGCCGTGTCGGCACGCCTTGCGGACCTCGTGCTTTGCCAGAGCGCCGAGGATGTACGGACCGCACGCTGGCGTCGCATCGTGCCCGACGGTCGGCTCCGCCGCCTTGGGAACGGAGTCGACCTGGCGCGCTTTTGCCCCGAGCGGTTCGATGCTGAAGACCGCGCTGCCCTCCGGCGGCGACTGGGTGTTCGACCCGGTGAGAAGGTCGTCGGGTTTGTGGGCAGGCTCGTTCGAGAGAAAGGTGTGCTCGAGTTGCTGAGCGCGGTCGGGGCGCGGAGGGGACTAAAGCTTTGGCTGATCGGACCGGACGAGCGGGGCTCGAAGCGCGACGCACTCGAACCCGGGGCGCTTACGGCCGTGGAAAATGTGAGCTGGCTAGGCCTCCAGCGGGAAATGCCGCCGCTCTACGCGGCGATGGACGTGCTCGCTCTGCCGTCCTACCGGGAGGGCTTCCCACGCACCCTGCTTGAAGCATCTGCCATGGAACGCCCCGTGGTTGCGACCGCGATCCGCGGATGCCGCGAGGCGGTGTCGTCACGCGAGACCGGCTTGCTGGTTCCGCCAGCCCGTCCGGCAGACCTGCGGAGCGCGCTGGACGCGCTGCTCGGCGATCCGGCCCGCCGCCGCGCCCTGGGCCGCGCGGCGCGCCTGCGCGCCCGGGCTTTGTTTGACGAGCGTGCGGTCTTCGACCGGATCGCCCTGGCCTACCGCGAGCTTGCCCTGCCCGAGGGAGCGATCCCCAGCCCATCCGCCTAGCCCTGCTGGCTCGCGGGCGTGCATGCACGGGCGCAACGGGTTGCGCCGACGATGGAAATCCGCCCTCAAGGAAACCCTGGAGCCGCCGAAGAGACGGCTGTGCCTGCGCGCGCAAAGGCGCCCGGGGCAGGGGGGGGCCCTTTGATCGTCGTTCCGCCCAAATCGTCCGCGGCCCGCCGCTGGCTCGCGCACCTTGTCCGGGTGGCGGCGGGTGCGATCCGAGCCGGGGACCCGTTCGATGACGATCTCGTCTTCGAGCCGGAGGCCGTGCTCCGCCTCGCGCAGCGCCATCGCGTAGCACCCCTCCTGCATCTCGCGCACTGCGATGGACGCTTCGGAGATCCCCTGCCGCAGGCCTTCACCGACGCGTGCCGCGGGATCTACTTCGCGACGCTGCGCAAGAACGTGGTTGCCCTCGATGCCGGCGAGGAGATCCTGGCGGCACTCAGTGGCCACAGCATCGCCGCGGCGCCGCTCAAGGGCTGGGCCCTCCTTACGACGACCTGCGGTGCGGACGGGAGATCTGCGGTCTACCCCGACCCGGGGATGCGACCCATGGACGATCTCGACCTCATGGTGGCGGCGGACGAGCGCGGGCTTGCCGCCGCGGTGTTGGAGACCCTCGGCTTCGTGCCGGTCCAGTCTCCCCGAGCTCGCGCCGGTCTCTACTCGGGCGGCCACGAGGTTGCCTTTCACAAGCGCTCCGGGGACATCGAGCTCTTCGTGGAGCTGCATTGGGCCTCGGC
>DOUU01000051.1:0-4575 GCA_003520425.1 Deltaproteobacteria bacterium | reverse complement strand
TTGGAAATCTCCTCTTCGCCGCGGTCCATGGCGCTCGGCACGCCTATGAACGCTGGATCTGGCTTTTGGATCTCCACCGACTTCTCACGACGGGCCCGCTCGACTGGGAGTCCGTCGTGCGGGCCGCTCGCGCGTTGCGTGTACGCGGCCCGCTCTACGCAGGGCTCGTTGCGACCCGCGAGCTCCTCCGAACGCCCGTTCCCAAGGAAGTGATTGCCTCACTGGCCCCCGGCCCTGTGCGTCGCAGGCTTCTGCACCGCTCGCTTGCGGCCTCGATGCGCGATGGGGCGAGCCGCCGCTCCGGCCGCGTGGCCAAGCTCCTGCTGGGCGAGAGCTGGTGGGATGTCGCACGCACGGCGACGTGGGCAACGCTTCCCGGCGCGGCTTGGTACACGGCGCGTGGCGAAGAGCCGAGGTTGCGCAGCCGCCTCGCGCAGCCCATGCGCTCCTTGTTGCAAGCTGGAGAGGGATCTCGATGAAAGAGGAGAGAGTGCTCTGCCGCGCGTCGGGAGTCGTTGCACGCACCATCGCCGGGGAGACGATCCTCGTTCCCGTGCGACGGCGAGCCCAGGAAATGGGTCTTTTCACACTGAACGGCGTGGGAACCTTCGTCTGGAAGGCCCTGGACGGAACGCGTTCCCTACGAGAGATCGCTCTGGCCGTTTCGAACAGCTTCGAGGTGGATCCGGAGCGGGCCCTTTGCGACGTCGTGGCGTTCGCTGCGGACCTCGAACGTGCGGGCTGCGCGACACCGGGGTGCGGGGGCGGGCGATGAACTTCGCGCGCGCAGGTCTCGCGGCGGCGGGGGGCCTCGAGCGAGTTCCGAGCGACTCGCTCACCAAGGGCTACAAGCGGCGGATCGCAGCCGAGCGTACGCCCGTGTCCGCCTCGATCGAGCTCACCTATCGCTGCAATCTTCACTGCGGGCATTGCTATTGCCCACCCGGTGAGCGCAGCCGCGAGCTCTCGGGCGATGAGATCAAAGCTCTCATCGACCGTCTCGCGGACCTCGGGACGCTCTTTCTCCTCATGACCGGGGGGGATCCGCTGCTGCGCAAGGACTTTCCCGCGCTGTATCGACACGCCAAAGAGCGCGGCATGCTGGTGACCGTCTTCACGAACGGCACGCTGATCGACGACCGCATCGCGGAGCTGTGGGAGGAGCTCCCGCCGTATCTCGTAGAGATCTCGCTCTACGGTCTCACCCGGGGCGTGTACGAAAAGGTCGTCGCCGTCCCCGGCGCCTACGAGCGCTGTCTGGCCGGGATCTCACGCGTTCTGGCCGGCGCCCACCCCCTGGCCCTCAAGTGTCCGGTGACGCGCGACAATGCCCACGAAATCGCGGGCATCGCGCAGTTCGCGAAGGATCTCGGCGTCGACTTCCGCTATGACCCGGTGATTCTTGCCACGATGGAAGGCAGCCGGAAACCGCATGGCCTGCGGCTTTCGGCCGAGCAGATCGTCGCCTTCGAAGCGCAGGACATCGAGAAGGATCGTGCGTGGCGGAAATACCTGACCGAGGAGCCACAGCCGCAGATGGATCCCACGGCGCTCTTCTCCTGCGGCGCCGGGAAGAACTCACTGCACATCGATCCCTACGGCAACGTGCAGGTCTGTCTCATGGTGAAGAACTTCAAGCACAGCGTCCGCGAGCGCGAGCTGGCTGAAATCTACTTCGAAGAGTTTCCGAAGATCCTCGCCCTAAAGCGTGAGGAGGGCTCGAAGTGCGGAAGCTGCAAGAGCCGCGCGCTCTGTAACAACTGCCCGGGGATCGCTCTGTGGGAAACAGAGAGCAACCACACGAGCGTCGATTTTCTCTGCACCCTCACAGGGGTACGGGAGCAGACCTATCGCGGTGCGCTCGAGGATGCGGGCGGGGGGCGAGACTCCGCGGGCGCTTCATGCGCGGGATGCGGATCGGGCTGTTCCGGTCAGCGTCCGGGTCCGCTTCTCCAGATCGGAGGCGTAGGATGAGCGGCGGGGAAGGCGGGAGTGCGGGCGGGCGGCGTCCCTACGAGCCGCCGCAGATCCGGCTGATCGAGCTCGACGTCATGGCGAGCTTCCCGGACAACTGCAAAATGGATGTCGGCACGGGCGGCTTCGGGGGTGCGGCCGGTTCGTGCCAACAGTCCAGCCAGCCCACCGTCATGTGCCTCAACATCGGGAGCTAGCGGTGGCGCGCACCCTGGTTCTCGGGCTTACCGTCGCGGAGCTCCGGATCGCGATCGAAGTACCTCCGGAGCTGCGCTGGCGCTGGCCCGCGGGCCCTCTGCGTCGCTTCGCGACCTCCGCGGATTCCGCGCACGTGCACGTCGGCGTGCGCGTGGGACGCTCCGACCCCCCGCGAGCCGAAGCGCTCCGCTACGACTCCGGCGGCGGGATTTTCGACGTGGCACAGGTCGGGCACGACTGGATCATCGCGCTGCGAATCCAGGGTCGACTCCAACGCCTCGCGCGCTTCGACGCGGAGTTTCGCAGCGGCGAAGTCGTGGTCGACCCCGAGTCCTTTTACGCGCGAGAGCGTCACTACCCTCTCGCCTATCCGCTGGATGAAGTGATCTTTCTCCACCGGCTGGCGCGAGAAGGGGGGCTCCTTCTGCACGCGTGTGGAGTGGCACGCGGGCGCGAAGCACTCCTTTTCAGTGGACCCTCGGGTGCAGGAAAGACTACGATCGCGCGCTTTCTCCAGGGTGCGTCCGGTGTGCGTGTGCTTTCCGACGATCGGATCGCAATCCGTCCCGCCGAGTGCGGGTTCCGTGCCCATGGCACACCCTGGCATGGGGATGCGCCGCTCTCGCTCTCAGATTCCGCGCCTGTGCGAGCGATCCATTTGATCCGCCACGCCTGCGGGATTGAGGTCGAGCCGCTTGAGGGCGCGGCCGGCGCGGCGGCCGTTCTTGGCAACTCGTTCGCCCCCTTTCACGATCCCGTGTCCGCTGAACGAAGCCTCGAGCTGGCGGCAGATCTCGCAGCCCGGGTACCCATCTCACGACTTGGCTTTCCCAAGGACTCGCGCGTTGTTTCGTTCGCGTGGAGTGCTTTAGGGCGGGGAAGGCTCGGTGCCGCCCGAACGAGTTCCNNGTCGCCCGGCCCGAGTTCGTAGAGCTGCTCCGCACCGCCCTTGCGACGGGCCCCCTTGAGCTGGTCGCGCGCGGCCTCTCGATGCGCCCCGCGCTCCGACCCGGAGACCGGGTGAGACTCGAAGCGCGCTCTCCACGACGGGGCGAAATCGTGCTCGCCGTCGCCGGCAAGCGCCTCGTGCTCCATCGGCTGCTGCGGCGCCGCGGGCAGGCGTGGCTCCTGCGAGGCGACGCCCGCCGCTACGCCGATGGCTGGGTCTGTGCCGGTGACATCCTTGGCGTAGCCACCGCGCGGGAGCGCACGGGAGGGCGCGCGCCGGGCTGGAGGCGCCTGGACTGCGGCTCGGCCCGCGCGTTCGGCCTCGTGATGCCTCGGATTCTGGTCTGGGCGCGTGGGGTGCGCGAACGCCTGCGCGGGCGCAGGCGGGTGCGCCGGGTGCAACCTCTCCGCGAAGACAGGGGCGCGGTCCTCGGCCCTGCGCAGGCTAGGAGAGGGCGAGGGAGCCGCGGCGACGCGCGCGATCGAAGGCAAAGCGCAGAGCGAGCGCCGCGGGCGGAAACGTAAGCGTTGCCACGAGCGCGAGGCGCCCGAGGGCCGGGGCTGCCTGTGCGAGTCCGGCGCCTTCCAGGAGGGCGGCGCGGAAGGCGCGAAGCCCCACGGTGAGCGGCACCCAGTCCGCCGCCGCCTGCAGTGGCGTCGGCAGCAGCGTGACAGGGAAATAGACCCCTCCGAGGATCCCGAAGCCAAACGCCGTCATCGTGGTCACGACGCCAGGTCGCCGCAGCACGAGCCAGAGCGCGGCACCCAGGAGGCCAAGGGGAGCGCACGCGACGAGCGTGGCCGCCAGGGTCACGAGGGCGGCCACAACACAGGCCTGCGACCAGGCGATCCCACTGATGAAGCCCCCGGCGCCCGCGTAAATCAGGGCCTGGAGGAGGGCGAGCCCCAAGGGCACGGCGGTCGAGCCGGAGACGAGCGCCGCCGGCGACACGCCGCTCGCCAACGCGGGCTCAAGCGTCCCCTCGGCAGCCTCCCGGGCCAGAGCGCCGCCGAGTGCGCTCAGGGTCGCCATCACCATCATGTGAAGCATGAGACCCGTGCACACGAACGCGAAGTAGCCGCTGGCCGGAAGGGGGGTGCTCCCGCCGGAAGGCACAAGGCGACCCACGAAGTGGTAGGACAACAGTCCAAAGCCACTCGAGAGGAGCCCGAGGGCGGCCGACACCCCGTAGGTACGCTGAACCCGCGCGTCCCGCCGGGCCACCGCCGCGAGCTGCCGCGCAAGGCGAGTCAAGCAGCGGTCCACAAGCGAGGGGCTTCGCGCAGATACCCCGCCGTGAGCTCGGCCCTCCGGTCGGCGACGGCCCCGAGCTCCTCATCGGAATGCGAGACCCAGATCACCGTGCGCCCCGCAAGCTCCCCCCGCAGCGCACCCAAGATCTCCGTCTGCGAGGGGGCGTCGATTCCACGGAGCGGCTCGTCGAGGAGCAGGAC
>DOUU01000274.1 GCA_003520425.1 Deltaproteobacteria bacterium | reverse complement strand
GGGCGCTGCCGCAGCGGGTTCCAGACGCTTCATAAGTGCTTCACAAGCTGCCTCTAGACTTTTGCCTCGTGCAAGCGTGCGCCGGCAGCTTGGGCTGGTCGCGGGCAAGGCGGAAACTCCTTTCCGCCTTGGGCGTCGGAATCCTTTTCCTTCAGTTCCTTGAGCNNAGCGGAATGCTCAGCGCCCAAGGCCGCTGCCGGATCGCTCGCCAAATCCGCAGAAGCCGGGGCCTCACACAGCGCACCCGTACCGGGAGGTACCGCTCACGACGCGAGCCAGTGCGTAATCTGCAAGAACCTTGCACAGCTGCGCGCGAATATCGTCGTCGTCGCAGCGTTCGTTCGTGCACCGTCGCCTCAAGTCGTTCCCATCGCGAACGCAACTCAAGCAGCTGCGCCTTCAGACCCTGACAAGAGTTCTTCCCCTCGAGCACCGCCCACTCCGAATCCCATCGCTGCCTGAAAAGTCATTCTCGGAATTGAGCTCGCTGCAGCGCGGCGCGAAGCTCGCGCAATAGCGACGACCGTCGTCGTCGCCGAGCGCCGCCATCCGAGATCCGTGCGCCGCAGCGATTGTGCCAGGCGGGGGTTCGCAGTGAGGAGGCTCTCTCGATCGTTCGGAGTGGGTGTCTTGATCTGCACAAAACTCTTTTTGGGGAGCGAGACACAGGCGGAGTCGGCGATCGCCGGCGAGTCCGCGCGGGTTTCAGGTCACACGAAGGATGCGCTCGATAGGCCGCTGGCCGACGTGCGGCTAAGGCTCGAGGCCCCCGACGGGCGGACCGTGGGAGAGACGACAAGCGGACCCGACGGCAGTTTCCGGTTTGAAAACGTTCCGCCTGGGATCTACTCCGTTCAGGGCGACAAGTCCGATTTCGAAACCGCCACGGTGATCGTGACTGTCCATGAGGGTGCGGAAGCCTCGGCTGATCTCGTACTCGCCTCTCGCAAGCCGCTTGACGTGAGCGTCGTCGGCAAGAAGCTTGACGTGGCTCGCAACAAGATCACGCCGAGCACTGGAAGCAGCGTCTATCAGATCACAAACGATGCCATCAAAGCACAACCCCAAGGGGAAAGCGCCCAGTTCAATCAGGTGCTCCTCCAGGCGCCTGGCGTTGCCCAGGATTCCTTTGGACAGCTGCACGTGCGGGGCGACCACGCGAACCTGCAATATCGCTTCAACGGCGTGCTCTTGCCGGAGGGCATCACAGGCTTCGGGCAGGTCGTCGACTCGCGATTCATCGACCAGGTGAGCCTCATCACGGGAGCGCTTCCCGCCCAGTACGGTTACCGAACCGCGGGTGTCGTCGAGCTCCAAACGAAAAGTGGCGCGTATGAACCCGGCGGCACCATTGGCCTCTACGGAGGAAGCCACAACACGATCGAATCGAGCCTTGAGTATGGAGGCTCCAAAGGACCGCTCAGCTACTACTTTGCCGGCGACTTCCTGTACAGCGGACTTGGGACGCAAAACTACGGCATTGAGGCGGCCGCACCTGGACTAAACCCGATTCATGACCGAAACGACCAGACGAAGGGCTTCGGCTACTTCTCCTACCTGCTCGATCCCACGACGCGCATCAGTTTCATCACAGGAAACTATCTGGGTGACTTCAATATCCCCAATCGTCCCGGCCAGTCGCCAGCTTTCAATGTGAACGGCGCAAGCACCAGCAACTTGGACTCGACAAATCTCAACGAAACGCAGTCTGAGTGGACGAGCTATGCCTTCCTGGCTCTTCAAAAGTCAATCAACGATCTTGACTTCCAGATCTCGTATTTTACGCGGTACACGAAGACCAACTTTCATCCCGATCCCATCGGAGACATCGTCTTTACCGGCGTCGCAAGCCATGACATCCGAACCGACTTCGTGAACGGCCTCCAGGGGGATGGAAGCTACAAGCTGACCGAGTCCCACACGCTGCGCGGCGGCTTCTTCTTCCAGAATGAGCACGCGATCAGCAACAACGACGTGAGCGTACTCCCCGTGGACAGCACCGGAGCGCAGACAAGCAATATTCCCTTTTCGATCGGCGACGGCTCTTCCATCGTGGGCTATCGCTACGGGCTCTACGTCCAGGATGAGTGGCAGATCACCCCGCAGCTCACCCTCAATTTTGGCACGCGCTGGGACCGCGAGGCGTCGTTCATCCACACCGGACAGATCAGTCCACGCATTAACGTCGTGTATAAGCCCTGGGTGGGGACGACGATCCATGCCGGATACGCGCGATACTTTACGCCCCCGCCTCTTGAGCTCGTGCCGACAAACTCGGTCACGAAATTTAATGGCACGACCAACGAGCCGGAGGTGAAGCTCGACGCCACCGTAAGGCCGGAGCGCTCCCACTATCTCGATGTCGGCGTGATCCAGCAGGTGATTCCCGGCCTCCAGCTTGGAGCCGACGCATACTACAAGCGCGCCTCGAATCTGATCGATGAGGGTCAGTTCGGAAGCGCGCTGATCTTCTCCACGTTCAACTATGCCCAGGGGTACGTGTACGGCACGGAGTTGACGGGTTCGTATCAGGTGGGCGATTTCACAGCCTACGCCAACCTTGCCTACTCCGTGGCCCGAGGTCAGGACATCGTCTCGAGCCAGTTCGAGTTCGGGCAGGACGAGCTCAACTACATCCGGACGCACTACATCTACCTCGACCACGACCAGCGCTACACGACCTCAACCGGGATCTCCTACCGTTGGCTCGGCACGACCTTCTCCGCGAACATGCTGACGGGCAGTGGCCTGCGCGCCGGCTTCGTCAACAGCGAGAAGCTCAACAACTACGAGGTCGTGAATCTCGGGGTCTCGCGCGCGTTCAGCTTCGAAGGGCTCAAGCCTCTCACGCTGCGCTTCGATGTCGTCAACCTGTTTGACCGCAACTATGAGATCCGCACGGGGACGGGGGTGGGCGTCGGGGCCCCGCAGTTCGGAGCGCGGCGGTCCTATTACGTAGGTGTTTCGCAACAATTCTAATCGGATTGGTCGCGGCGTTTTCGCGGCCGGGAGAAGATATGGAGCACGGACTACTCGAATCCATCGCAGCGCTGCGGGTTGGCGGCGCGATGGTCTACCCGCTTCTGGCACTCGCGGTTCTAGCGACAGTGATCTTCCTGGACAAGTGCTTTGTCTACTGGAGGCGCACCCGCGTTCCGCCCGTTGTGGTCGAGACGGTGGAATCCTTCGGCTTCGACTGGGCAGAGCTCGAAAACGAGCTCGGCACGGTTGATCCTAGGAACTATCTCGTTCGGTTCTTTGGCGTGATCCTCGGGAACCGAACGCGCCCGGCCTGGTGGGTGGAGTCGCGCGCGTCGGACGAGGCGCGCCTCATCGAGCAGTCGCTCGCACGCTGGCTCTGGGTGCTCGAGACCATCGTGACCGCTGCACCGCTTCTCGGGCTCCTTGGAACGATCACGGGCATGATCCGGTCCTTTCATCTCTTTGGCGACCAGGGTCTTGTAGACCCGCGGGGCGTGACGGGGGGAGTGGCGGAGGCGCTGATCGCAACGGCGGTGGGCCTCTTGATCGCACTGGCAGCGCTCTTCGCCTTTAACTTCGTTTCGCAGTGGCAGACTCGGTTTATGGACCAGATGGAGCGCTTCGGAACGCGCCTCGTGGACCACATCCGGCTCGACGAGCAGGGACGTCGTCATGCGGATTCCTAGGGCGCGCAAATCGCGGCGAGGGCGGATCGAGATCATCCCGATGATCGACGTGATGTTCTTTCT
>DOUU01000059.1:3895-4079 GCA_003520425.1 Deltaproteobacteria bacterium | reverse complement strand
CCAGCCCTCTCCCTCCCGAACGAGTGGAATGGGGTAGGGCCACTCATCCTTGCCGAGGATGAGGACCGCCTTTCCTGTCCCCTGGCTTTCAACGTGATGCCCCTCATCATAGGCGGAGGCCAGCCTTTCCCTCGCCTGCTTTTCTGCGACCAGATCGCCGGAACTGACCAGCTTCTCGCCCGCC
>DOUU01000059.1:0-3846 GCA_003520425.1 Deltaproteobacteria bacterium | reverse complement strand
CCCCGCCGACACGGCGATCGAGAGGATGAGGGCGGGAAGCCAGAACCGCCCACAGTCCTTGGTGCTGCCTCGGCTCCGGCAGACCACCGTAGGCTCGTGACGGTTGTCCCGGATGGCAATTGCGCTCATCGGTGTCCCCTGCCGCCGCCCGACGGCGCGGGCCGCGAGCCCATTCCTCGCGGTTGGGTTGCAGGCACCGACATCCGGCTGGCGTGTCCGCGTTCGGCCTCAGCCCGCACATCAGCCCCCCGGCCGAAGGATTCGAAGGTGGGCGGAAAACGGGGGCTGGGTGGCGGTCTCACGACCTGCGGTGCCTGCGCACGTTCGACGGCCGGCGCCGGCACGGGCGTCGGCGTCGGACGCACCTGCGCCGGTGCCCCCGTCGGATATCCGCGGAGGGCTCGGCGTGCTTCTGGCGCCCCAAGGCTCCCGGCAAATCGGTCCCGCACTCCCGGATTTCGATAGGGAACGCTGTGACGATGAGACGGGTCATGCTCCCACGCACTGCCGACCGGCGGATGTTGACGATTGAGCGCGGTGAACCGGTCCCGATCGATATCGATCCGGTGTCGGTGCCAGTCCCAATGATGCCAGCCCCACAGGGGCGCAACGATCCCGAAGCCCCACCAGCCGAAACCGAACGCACCAATGATCACGCCGTTAAAGAATCCGGGGAAGTAGAAAGGTGGAAAGGCGGGATAGGGCCACACGCCATAGACGGCCGTCGGATCGTAGACAGGAACGTAGACGATCTCAGGGTTCGCTGGCTCGATCGTGATCACCTGCCCCTCCGTTGTCACCACCTGTTGGGGCGTCGAGCGAAGCGTTCCGGCCCCTTCGGCTCTCCAGCGGAGACGTTGGACGGAATCCATGACAGCGGCTTGGTCCGCCAGAAAGGCGTCGCCGAGGCGCTCGGTCCAATCGAGATTGGCGTCCATCATGCGCAGGATCTGGGGGAAGGGAACCAGCGACTTTACGCTCGGATCCCATGTCTGCTGGTCCAAGGCCGCCGTCAGTTCATCCCCTTTGAGCGACGCATTTTGAGAATCCTGAAGCCAGCGGTCGGCTTCGACCACTTCGAGGGGATAGGTCGCCGCCATCAGGATCTGGGCAATGAGGGGATCGGGATAGAGCGCGATCGGCGCCAGCAGCTGATCGAGCTGCTCCGGCACAAGTTGCGGCGTGGCCGGAGCTGGCGCGGTTGGTGCTGGACCCTGCCCGGGCGCTCCCCATACATCGAGGGTCACGACGATCAAGGCCCCCGCTATCGTCGAGACAACTCTCGCCTTCATCTTTTGATCTTTTGGTTCAGCGGCAGATACGCCACGGCCACGATCCGGTGCGCTTCAACCAGCGGATTGCCTCCTCGNNCGACATGAGCGCAAATTCTCGCCGCTGCATGAGGCAGGTGTCTCCCGTCGCTCCGCCTTGACCTACTGGAAGATAGCCAGATAGGGGCCGTTGTGGAGCGCTGTGGGCTCCGCTCCTCCTGCCCTTGAGCGAGGAGGTCGGGGGGGCGTGGTTTCCTGGCGGCCGCGCGTCTCAACCAATGCCAAGCGTGAGCGCCGAGTCGGAGGATGTCGCTGGCCTTTCGCTTGAGAAGAGAGCGAAGTGCCCCCGGGACCACAGGAGGCTTTTCGCGAGGGCGAGCCGGTCCTCCCGACGAGTCCACGCGCCCATGCGGAAATCGCTGCGAGATCTCAATGGGAGCGCCTCCCTCAGCTGCAAAAGCCCAATCCTTTCAAGGGATCCGAGCTTTTGCGAAAAGCGAGGCGTTGGTTTTGCGGGGCATACCTTGGAGCGCCTTGAGAGACCGGTTCCGGCCGTCGGTGTGAATCCTTCCGTGATCCCCGACGTATACGTGGATGAGGGGGCACTATGAGAAAGGCGGCGTTCGCAGTCTCTCTGGCTCTTCTGGCCTCGCTCCTGCCTTCATCTGTTCACGCCTGGGGTCGTGGTGGGTTTGGAAGGCACGGCTTCCATGGCGACTTCCACGGTCATGCCTTCGGCCGTGGCTTTGGTTTCCGTGGTTTCGGCTTCCGTGGTCCGCGCTTTCTGATCGGTTTCGGTCCCGCTCTGTGGTGGGGCCCCGCCTATGGGGTGTCATGGTACTCCCCCCTGCCGTACTCCGCTTACGGAGGCCCCGGCGTCGTCGGGCAGCCTTCCACGGTCTACGTGGAGCAAGGCCCCTCCGCACCGCCGGCGCCCTCCTCTTGGTACTACTGCCAGAGTGCCGATGCGTACTACCCGGATGTCCGAACGTGCGAAGAGCCCTGGGTAAGGGTCCCAACGACGCCAAGGTAGGGAGCGCGCGCTCGCAGGGAACTTGCTCGAAGCGGCCGGCACCCGAGGAAGCGGCGGCTCCGCTTGCGCTCGAGAGTGTTACAACACCCACCTTCGTGGAATCGGAACGGGTTCCCGGAAAGCGTGCAAAAGGATCCGGCTACCCGTCAGGGAAGTACCGTGAAGAGCGCTTGCATGCCGCCTTGGATGTGATCATTTACGTGGCAGTGGAAAAGCCAGGTTCCCACATTGTCGGGTATCATGTCCGCTTGAACCATCATCATCGGTTCCAGATGAACCATGTCGGTGCGCATATTGTTGAAAAGAACCGTCTGACCGTGCCAGTGAGGCGTGTGCACATCGTCTTCATTGCTGTTTGCGAATAGGTACCAGCGGACGCGCTCCCCCTTCTTCATCGTCAACATCGGCAGGTTGCCTTCGATCAGTCCATTGATGCTATAGAGCAGGTAGCGCTGGCGAAAAGCCGGGTCGGTGAATCTGAGTCCTGCGGTGTATTTCCTCCCGTTCATCGCATTGGATTCAAAATACCAGCTCTCTGTCTCGTCGAAGACGGCAAAGGCGACGATGAATTCGCGATCCACATCTCTTGGTGTCCCATCCGCCTTGGTGGAACCTTTTGCGCTTATCAAGATTGGCCCCACCAAGCCGGTATTCATGTCCCTCGGTTCCACGAAGTGCGAGTGATATACCCACAATATCGAGCTTGAATCGCCCGGCGCGGGCCCCGCACGCTCGGGAACCGTCCAGGTGTAGACGTAAGTCTGCCCGGGAGGAACCGCATCACCCGTCTTCGATTCGGCGGGTTCGCCGTCGCTATAGAGGGCGCCCTCGGAGTCCTTCGCGTAAGCCAGGCCGTGAGGATGCATACTGCAGAGGATCTTCGTGTTGTTCTTGAAGACAACCTTGATCACTTCTCCGACCTCGGCCCGCAGGAGCGGTCCCAAAATGCCGAGGTGTTCCCACTGTGGTGAGCGCGGCTTGAGGGTGCTGAACGTCGAGTCGGTGTATTCGTGATAGACGGCCTTCCGGAATGTCAAAAGGGTCGATCGGCCTTCATTCTCCGCGCCCGGCGTTCCGGTTAGGTTTCTTCCCCGGGGCGCGTAGTTCCACTCGACCTCGTCGGCCGCAATGTAGTAGGTGTGGATTCGCGGCCCGAGGATGTTCTCGACGAGCGTGCCGCCCACGGCGCGGCCAAGCTTCGAGCGGAGGCTCAGGCACCATCCGCTGCTGCTCCCGCCGCTCGTGTCCCGGCAGCAAGAGAGGGCAAGACAGAAGAGAAATGCCAGCAGGGATGTCGCGCGGATATTCACGCAGACCTCTCGGGGCCCCCTAGAAGAAGACCGCGACCCGCAACGGTTGGCGGTTTAGCGCGAGATCGGCCCCATCATTTCGTTCGAAGAATACTGTTCTTGACGGCACCGGGCTCAGACCGATCTCGACACGGGAGCCGGGCCCCTTCTCAAAGAGGGGTCCGATCCAAGTCCTGTTTCTCCGGGAGAGGAACTCTAGGGCGATCCGAGGCGTACCTCAGCGCAGCGCCGC
>DOUU01000299.1 GCA_003520425.1 Deltaproteobacteria bacterium | reverse complement strand
CTCCTCGTGTGCGCTCACGCTCCACCCCCCGCTGCGATCGCCTGGGCCAGCGCGAACGCGGAAAGCGGCGCCGAACCCTCCGCCTTGTTGTTGATGAGGACGTACACCTCCTTGCCAGCCTTGCTCCCCTCCAGGCACAGGCGGGCAAGCGACGAGCGCGTCGTGGGATCCTCGTCCACGAGCCGGTCGAACGGGGCGTAGCGTTGACGGGCGCTCTCGTAGTCGAACCCCGGGTGCAGCATCCAGCGCACCACCCACGCGGACTGCGCCGAACCGTCGACGAGCGCGCGCTGGACCTCAAGGCTCGGCATCGCCGGATGGACATTCAGGCAGTGGAGGGCACCCGCGGTCGCGAGTGCGGCGGCGTAGTCGGGCGTGAAAAGGGTGCGACTTCGCAGCTCGACGGCGTAGCGGCTGCCGCGGGGAAGCGCCGCGAGGAACCCATGGAGCCGCTGTGCGAACGCTTCCGGCGGGCCGAGCTCCGAGAGCGGCTGCTGCGGAAACTGGAAGAGGATCGCTCCGACTTTCGCGCCAAGGCCCTCGAGGCAGGGCCCCACCACGGCATCACGGGCGTAGGCCGCGTCGAGGCAGCGCGGGTTCGGCTCGCCCCCTCGTGCGCCGTAGCGGGGGTGCCGCGGGAACCGGGCAAGCGTCAAGTCTTCGTGCGCCTTCACGAGGAAACGAAAGTCGTCGGGCACCGCTGCGGCGTAGGCGGCGAACTCGCCGGCGCCCACCGGCCCGTAGAAGCTGCGATCGATGCCGACGCTTCGCAGCAGTGGGTGCCGCGCATATGCGGCGAGGCCGGAGCGTGCGAGGCGGGAGCCTGTCACCCCTCCGGCGTAGACGATCCCAGCCCAGCCCGGGAAGGACCAGGAGGACGTGCCGAGGCGAAGGCCGGGCGGGAGTTGCTGGGCGAGCGCTGCATGCTCGGCAGCGAGGGGTGCTGGGCCGACCGCGGCCGTGCCCCGGTCGGCCTCGGCCGTGCGGGTAAAGAGTTCGAGCTGAGCGTCCCGGCGGCGATCGGCCACGCTGCGGAGTGTGCGGGAGACGTTTGGAAAACACGAGCGCCAGGGCAGGAGCGCGCGCTCTCTGGCGCCTCCCCGCCCGGGGGATCGCAAGGTACGCTCAGCGCTCGGTCGGGAGGAACCCATGGCCTACAAGACGCTCGAGGTACGAGAAGAAGGGCCGCTCGCCTGGCTCACGCTCAATCGCCCGCAGTCCCTGAACGCGATGAATCCCACGCTGGTGGACGAGCTGCGGGATTTTTTCTCGGGTCTCCCCTCAAAGCACGAGATCCGGGTGGTCGTGCTGAAGGGGGCCGGCCGCGCCTTTTGCGCGGGCCTCGACCTGCGCGAGCCCGGAGACGCACCTCGTGGCGGAGTGCCCGCCGGTCTTCGCGCGCAGCGGCGCATCAGCGAGCTCGTGCTTCTCATGCGCCGCGCCCCCCAGCCGATCATTGCCTGCGTCCAGGGGGCGGCCTGCGGCGGCGGATTCGCCCTCGCGTTGGCGTCGGACGTGCGCATCGCAGGGGAGTCCGCGCGCATGAACGCAGCATTCATCCGCATCGGGCTTTCCGCCTGCGACGTGGGAGTCTCCTATTTCCTGCCTCGTCTTGTCGGCGCATCGGTCGCAGCGGAGCTTCTGCTTACCGGACGCTTCATCCATGCAGAGCGCGCCAGGAGCCTCGGACTCGTCTCCACCGTCGTTCCGGACGCCGAGCTTGAGGGCGAGGCGCGGAAGCTCGCCGAAGAGATGCTCGGGACCTCGCCCCTCGGCCTTCGTCTCACCAAGGAGTGTCTGAACGCAAGCCTCGACGCCGGGAGCCTCGAGCAGGTGGTGGCGATGGAGGACCGGAACCAGATCCTGTGCGCACAGACCCGTGATTTCGGCGAGGGCGTGCGAGCCTTCCTGGAGAAGCGCAGCGCCAGCTACGCCGACAGCTAGCGGGTGCCTTCCCCAGCTCCGGCGGATTCGGCGATGGCGTCGGTCTCGGGCATGCGCTCCAGCTCCTTGGAGCCCGCCTTCACCCACTCCTGCAGCGCCGGGAGGGCCCACACCGCGTTCAGGTAGTCGTTCGCACGTCCCTCGAGTGTCACGCCGTAGGTGAGAAAGCGGGTGACGACGGGAGCAAACATCGCGTCCGCGATCGTAAAGTGCCCGTAGAGCATGTTGCCACCGGCTCCATACCGGCTCCGGCACGTCTCCCAGATGGCTGCAATGCGAGCGAGGTCGACCTGAACCTCGGGCGTGAGGGGGATGCGGGCCCCGCGCACGCGCACGTTCATGGGCAGCGCGTGCCGGAGCGCCGCAAAACCAGCGTGCATCTCGGCGCTCACCGAGCGGGCGTGCGCACGCCCGGCCCGGTCTTCGGGCCACAAACGCGCAGCCGGCGCGATCTCCGCCACGTATTCGCAGATGGCGAGGGAATCCCACACTGTGAGTGCACCGTGCTTGAGGATCGGCACCTTCCCCGCGGACGAATGCCGGAGGATCTCTGCGCGCGAGGTCGGCGTGTAGAGCGGGATGCGAATCTCCTCAAACGCAAGACCCGCCATGCGCAGCGCAAGCCATGGCCGAAGCGACCACGAAGAATAGTTCTTGTTCCCGATGACAAGCGTGAGGGTGTCCACCGCAGATCCCCTTTTGACGCGATCGCTCGGTTGCAGGCTAACGGCAGGCAGATCCGCTCACAACTCCGCCGAGGTCGAGCGAGTTCGCGCGCTCAGCGCCCGGTCGGTCCTTGAGCCGAGAGCTCGTCCGCCGCACCGGTTCCGTGTACGAGGATGGGGAACTGCCGCTCGGGTGCTGTTTGGGTCGTGCGCAGCGGCTCTCCTCCCTCCGGGCCTGGAGAGAGCACCATGGCGCCTTCAGGCGCGAGCTGGACGATGTACGCCTTGCGCACCTCGGCGGTGCGATTGGGCCCGGTGCGATGGGGTGTCAGCGATGAAAAGACGACGATGCTCCCCGCTTTTGCGGGTATCGGGACCGCTCCCTCGGGTTCTCTCAGGCACTGCCAACCCGCATCGGTGGGCCAATGGCGGAGCGTGCCCTGGCGGTGAATGCCGGGAACAACCCACGGGCAGCCGTTCTCGAGGGTTGCATCGGTGAGCGCAATCCAGCAGGTCAGGTANNCGGACTCCGGTTTCTTGTAGACGGCCTGGTCCCAGTACAGCCGCACGTCGGGACCGACGAGATCATGCCCCAGGTCTTGGAACAGCCGCCCCCGACACAGCTCGCGCAGGTATCTCGACCGCGCCACGAGATGGACGGTGAACGTAATGACCTCCGCATCGGCGATAAAGAGCCGCCCGCCGGGACGAGTGCGCAGGAAATCCGTCGCCTTCTGCTCCCACGGATCGATCTCGGCCCGGATGGCCTCGACCGTCGCCCCATCGAAGGCGTTCTCCAAGAGGAAGTATCCGTGCTCGTCGTAGGCACGTGCCTGTGACCGGGTGATCCGGCGATAGGGGCCGGCGGGCACGCGCCAGCGGAAGCCGCAGTTCAGGGGATGGAGTTCCATGCTCAGCCTGGCACTAGGAGCAGGCAGGAATGGATCGACTCCTCGCCCGGGATCTCGCGGGCAAGGGTTCGGATCGCGAGCTCCGCCTCCTGCAGCGCGAAGTCGTGGGTGTGGAGCTTCTCGAGCGGGTACCTGCGAGACTCGATCAGCTCGATTGCGCTGCGGTAGCCGGAGGAGGTCACGCCGATCGCGCCCTGAACGCGGATCTCTTTGAGCACGATCTTGTCCGAGATGAATCCCGGCACGGCCTTAAAGCCCTTCACACCGGCGAGGACCACGGTCCCACCCGGCGCCACATAGTCGAGTGCGGCTGCGACCGGTTCGGTGGAATAGGAGGAGACCTCGACCACCACGTCGGCTCCGCGGCCAGCGGTCAGCTCGGCGATGCGCCGCTTCGCATCCTCCTTCTCCACGTCGATGGTGTGGTCGGCACCGAGTTCGCGCGCCAGAGCCAGCTTGCGCGCATCCGCCGAGAGCCCGGTCAGAATGACCTGCTTGGCCCCCGCGGCACGGCAGGCGAGCAGGCTCGCGAGTCCGCGCTGGCCGGGTCCGAGAATCACGACGGTGTCGCCGGGTTTCGTGCGAGGAATCTCGACGGCCCAGCGGAAGCCGGCGCCGATGGGGTTGAACATCACCGCCAGGGCGGGAGGAAGTGTGGGGTCGACCTTGTGCAGGATGGCATTCGGGTCGAGCCACATGTACTCCGCGTACGCACCCCAGAGCCCCGGGGGTTCACTGAGCGGAATGTAGGAGTAGATGCGACGGGTGCGGCAGAGGTGGTAGCTGCCGGCAAGACAGGGATCGCAGAAGCGGCACGAGAGCATGGTTTCGACGGCGACCCGGTCGCCGACGTCGACCTTCCAGCGCTTCGCGGCTCGGTCGCCGATGCGTTCGATGCGGCCGAGCGGCTCGTGGCCGGGGATCACGGGCAGGGGCGTGCGAAGAACGCCCTCGTACTGCTCGTAGTCGCTGCCGCAGATGCCGCACGCCTCGACCCGCAGGAGAGCCGTGTCGTCGCTGATCTCGGGGATTGGCAGCTCGCGCAGCTCAAGCTTGCGGGGCGCCGTCTGTACCATGGCGAGCGTCTTGCGCGGAGTCCTCACGGCGCTGCGCGCCGGGCCGGCGGGCCGATTCGCGGGGGAATCTGCGAAGCGGACCGTACGCGGCTTGTCATCCCGACGCTCCTCGAAAGCCATCCTCGCTCCAGCGATTATGGAGAGCGAACCCGGCGAAATCCAGCGCAACCCGGGGCCCGGGGATTCGCGCCGATTGGGTCGTCGTCCTCAGGCCACTCCGCAAGCTCTCCTTGCAGAGCGGCCTTGTCAGGGCGCGCAGCCCCCTCGGACCAGCGCTCTAGGATCGGGCGAGGCGGCGGGCCACGCGCGCGATGGAGTCGGGATTGAGGGAGATCGAGTCAATGCCGATATCGGCCAGGAACTCCGCAAAGTCCGGATGGTCGCTCGGGGCCTGGCCGCAAATTCCCACCTTCCGGCCCTTGCGGTGCGCCGCCTCGACCACCATGCGGATCAGCGTCTTCACCGCGGCATCACGCTCGTCGAACAGGGGCGACAAAATCTCCGAGTCGCGATCGGCGCCGAGCGTGAGCTGCGTGAGATCGTTCGAACCGATCGAGAAACCGTCGAAAAGCTTCGAGAAAGCATCGATCTCGATGACATTGTTCGGGATCTCGCACAT
>DOUU01000230.1 GCA_003520425.1 Deltaproteobacteria bacterium | reverse complement strand
TCCTTCTCGATGTACTTCTTGTACTCGCTGAGGGTCGTCGCGCCGATCGTTCGCAGCTCGCCTCGCGCGAGGGGAGGCTTGAGGAGATTCGCGGCATCTCCCGTGCCGGCTGCTCCGCCCGCTCCAATCAGCGTGTGGATCTCGTCGATGAACAAAATCGTGGGCGTCGTGGCCGCTTGGACCTCTTGGATCACGGCCTTGAGGCGGTTCTCGAACTCGCCCTTCACTCCCGCCCCCGCTTGGAGCAGGCCGAGATCGAGCGTCAGCACCCGGACGCCTCTCAGCGACGATGGGACGTCCCCCGCCGCGACGCGCTGCGCGAAGCCCTCCACCACGGCGGTCTTGCCGACGCCTGCCTCGCCCACGACCACCGGGTTGTTCTTGCGGCGGCGGGTCAGGACGTCGATCATCTGGCGGATCTCGTGATCCCGCCCGAGGACGGGATCCATGCCCTCCCGTGCCTTCACGGTGAGGTCCACAGTAAAGCGCGCGAGCGCTTCCTCCTCTCCGCCTGCACCGGCCGTAAAGCCCGACTCTCGGCCGAGCGGGGCACCGCCCCTCGCCTCGGGCTGCAGCGCATCTTCCGAGCTCCCCGCCACGATCGAGAGCAGCTCGCGCCTTAGCTCATCGGGACGGATCTTCTCGTACTCCTCCGTGAAATCGCGGAACGAAGCGCGGCCGGGCTGCAGTACGAGCGAAAGCAAGAGGACGCCCGAGCGCACCTTCGGCAGCGAGTAGTCGACCGCCGAGAGCAGGAACGCGTCTTCGAGCCACTGGAGGAGCAGCGGTGAGAAGACGGGCATCCCGCCATTGCCGGTGCGCAGTCCCTGAAGCACCCGCAAGAGCGCCTTCTCGACGCGGTCCGCTGCGACGTCGAAATGCCGGTAGATGGCGGCGACGTCGGCCTGCGTCTCGCTCTGGAGGTGGTAGAGCATGTGCTCCACCGTCACTTCGTAGTGCGTGGATTGGCGGCAACTCGACGCGCCCGCGTGCAGAGCCGCCACGCATTGGGGATTCAACTTGCCGAGGAGTTGCCGAATGTCGACGCTCGCCATGGCAGGGACTCTCCCCGGGAGGGCTTATGCCGTCCCGACGGGCGGTGCAGGAAACAGCTCGCTTGCGTCCGGGCTCGTCGGGTCGTGCCGCACCCAGCTGGTCAGGCCGAGCCGCGCCGCGTCCAGCCCCGCGCTCACCCGCAGCATCGGGACCTCGCTTCCTTTTAACACGAGGCGCAGGTCGTAGACGAGGGGGTCGGGGAGCAGGAATCGCACGAGCGCGCCGAGCGCCAAGGACAAGCTCCCACCCGGCAAGAACTCCTCGTAGCGCGCGCGACCCATGGGNNCCCATGGGGCCGAGCCGGATCCGACACTTCCCCGTCCGGTCGGGCACGGAGTTGCCCATCACGAGGTCCTCCCCGAGCGTGCTGTTCGCGGTCCCCATCCGGTTCTGATCCTCCACGGGGATTTCGACCCAGCGCAGCACGCACTGCTCGACCTCCGCGGGCACGTCGTCGAAGTAGTCCGAGAGAACGCCTGCCAGGAACACCGCTCCGCGTGGGCGCTGGGAGACGAATCCGGCGTAGCGGAGCAGGCGGCCGGCGGGAAGGCCCACATGCTCGCGCAGGCCTTCGGTCCCGAGGCCCACGAGCCCGAGCAGATACTGGGAGGTGCGGTCTGTCGCGCCCGGCTGGAACGTGAACTCCCAGCGGTACTTCGACCAGGCGCGAAAGAGGAGCCCGAGCAGCCGATGGTTCAGGACATCGAGAAACCCGCGCACAGGGTCGCTCTCGCCGAGAAGCTCCTGCTTCAGGATGTCCTCGGAGTAAAATGCGGGCAAAGGAGAGCTCGGGCCGTAGAGCCCAAAGATCGGGGTCTCGATCTCGTACGGAGGCTCTCCGCGCCGCCGGCGCGTCACCGCCGTGAGATCGGCCGTCGGGAACGCGAGCGAGCTGGTCGGCCGCAGCCGCACCACCTCCCGGGAGGCGGGGCCCGACTCGCCGACCGGCACCGTCTCGGGATGCGCTTGCTCGAGCAGGCGGATCGCCTGGAAGAACGTGAAGCTCGCCGGCTCCTCTTCCAGCGCGCGGATTAGAGGATGACCTGTCTCCCCACCCTCGGAGGCCATGTGTAGGTCTCTCCCTTCTGCTTGCCGCGGACCGTGAGCTGGCTGAAGGCGTTGACGGAGACGTAGAGCGCGAGGAACTCCTCGAGCACGGTCGCGAACAGGTAAAGCTCGCCTGGACCGGCGAAGCCCGCCTCGTCGAGCTCGATGCGCGTTGCGATCCCGCGCATCGGAGTGCCGCGGAAGATGCGTTCGGCCTGGCGCGCCTCCACCGCGCTCAGCGCGCCGAGGCGCAGCTGGTTCGCGCGACCGGCCTGCCGGTCGTAGAGCGCCTGGAAGTTGTAGAGGTCAAGGATCCCGCGCAGCGCCTCCGGCGTGGCCAGGGAGACCTGGTTCAAGGCGAGGTGGGAGATGAGGCGCCAGTGGAAGCCCTCGCCGAGGGGCGGCAGGACCGAGAACGTGAGGGGGGTCAAATTGCGGAAGTCCGCAAACTGCGGAGACACATCCGTGTGCTGGCGGATGTCCCCCGGCCGAAGCCCTTCCGGAAGCCTGCGGTTGGTGCAGGTGAGCTCGACGGAGATCGTCTCGGTCTCCGGGAGCTGCCCGCGCTCTTCGGCGGAGACGAAGCTCAGATAGACCTCCGAGTTGGGCTTCGCGACCGCCGGCACCCGCCGGAGCTGGTAGTAGACCGCCCGCGGATCGCCGGGCGTCATGCCGTGGCGGAACGAATAGAAGGGAAGATAGGCACGGCGCTCGCCGGTTCCGTGCGCGAGGCCCGTCACGCGATCGACCGAGTACACCTCGAAGTGATTGGGCTCGGGGTCGGAGGGGCGCAGGAGGTAGCTCGTCCTGCGGTGGTCCAGCCGGATCGGGTCCGCGTCCCGCGACAGGAGATTCACGACCGGAGTGCAGTGCAGCCGCACGTTGTCCTGTGTGACGCGCAGGCCGTCGGGAGGCCGTTCCCGGAAGCGGAGTA
>DOUU01000496.1 GCA_003520425.1 Deltaproteobacteria bacterium | reverse complement strand
TGACGGTGCCCATCGGAGTTCTGATCGGCCGAGCGCTGAGCCCCTCCTAGAGGAGGCGCCGCACACGACGATCCCGCCGAAGCCATGGTGGTTTGTGCGTGGGCTTCAGCCGGGCAATGGTATTGCTAGCAACGCAATCGGAGGGACGCCGTACGCTCGTAAAGGAGGGTTTGCGAGCGGGCGAAGACCATGCGTCGGGCTCCATCCAGGATTCGTTGGATCTCATCGGTCGCCAGGGTAGAATAGCCCTGGGAAGCCACGAAACTGCTCCAAAAACTCTCGTGCAAAAGCGAGAGGCCTCCTCTTCTTTGGTCGACCCGTTGCCGCACTCAGGAGCAGACTTGCTTCCTTCGTTCAGAAGGGCACCGCCATCATGCGCGGCAAGCGTTTGCATCGAAAGGGCAACGATGTCAGAACGAGTGCCTCCTCCTCACGGCGTGATGGAGGGCAAGGGGGCTTACAATAAGCATGCCAGGATTCAGGCCAGCGGCGTGTCTTTGGCAGTGCCGTTCTTGGAGAGCGCGGCGCGGAGAATAATACCGGGTCCGGCCGATCAATCCATCGTCATTGTCGACTACGGATCGTCGCAAGGGAAGAACTCATTGACGCCCTTGCGCGCTGCTATCGGTACCATGCGGTCATTCCTCGGTCCGAATCGACCAATTCTCGTGTTTCACGTAGACCAACCAGCAAACGACTTCAACACTCTGTTTGAAGTTTTAGAATCTGACACCGACAGCTACGCTCTCAATGACACGCACGTGTTTCCAAGCGCGATTGGCCGATCGTTTTACGAGCAAGTCCTTCCTTGTGATCACGTCCATTTGGGATGGAGTTCCTATGCCGCAGTGTGGCTCAGCCGCATTCCAGTGCCGATTCCAGACCATTTCCATAGTTCGCGCAGTACCGGTGCCATACGCACCGAATTTGAGCGCCAGGCTGCGGGAGACTGGGAAGCGTTTCTGGCGTTACGGGCCGCTGAACTGCGGTCTGGTGGCCGCCTGGTGGTCGTGCTGCCGGCCCACAATGATCGCGGGTCGCCCGGCTTTATGAACCTGATGGACCACGCGAATGCTGTGCTCGCGGAGATGGTTGCGGAGGGAGCGATTTCGATCGGTGAACGCGAGCGGATGATACTGGGTTCGTATTCCCGGAAAAGGAGCGAGCTCCTTGCGCCGTTTGCTCGGGCGGGTCACTTCCACGGCCTTAGTGTGGAAGCCTGCGAGATGTTCGCGAACCCTGATTCCGCCTGGGAGGATTTTGAACGCGATGGCAACAAGGAAGCGCTGGCGGCGAAGCATGCTTCGTTTTTCCGTTCGACCTTTGTGCCATCGCTTGCAACTGCACTTGGGCCTACCCGATCCGGAGAGGAGCTGGGTGCCTTCGGAAACCGATTGGAGGTTGGACTGAAGGACCGCCTCGCGCAGCAACCGCCAGCGATCGAGCTGGCCGTGCAAGCGATCGTCCTTGCGAAGCTACCGGCAGCGTGAGACCTCGCGAGCTTGGCATGATTGATCAGGCACTCCCGTTGGGGAGATGGATACTCTCCAAGGAAAAGCCGAATGGCTAGACGGTCGCCCGGCTCGGGCACGAGCCACACAACGTCCTCGGAAGCGTGCCTCAAGCCAGAGGCGACCAGCCGACGGTGCGCAGGAGCCGGCTGCGCCACTGGTCGCGCAGCTCGAGCGCGTCGTGCATCCACGTGCCAGGCTGCTGGTACGACTCCGGGATCTCGCGGGTCACGAGCGCGAGGAGCCCGCGTGGCTCGACCACGCGCTGCCAGAGCAACACCTCACGGCGTCGGCCGCTTCCCCATGCCGTCCGGAAGCTCGCCTCTACGCGGAGCATTGCTCGGCCTCGCGAGTCTTGCTCCTGCATCTCGCGCGCATAGTGTGATCCCGACCGTGAGACGTACTCCTCGAGGCGTCGCTCGTTCGGATGAACGGTATCCTCCATGAAGAGCGTCGGCTCATGCTCCCCCGGATGGGCCGGGACGTGCGCGAGATCGACCTCCTGGAGTGGCGACCACGGAAGGGGCACGAGGAGCTTCGCAGTGACGTCGTGGCGGAGGTCGTCGAGATCGTGCGCCGGGCCACGCAAATCGCCGCGATCGACCCGTTGAGCGACTTCGTCCCACGTCGCGCCGTCGCGGAGCGCAGTCCATGTGACGATCCGATACGACGGCCCTGTCCCATGGACGTGTCGGAGCACGAAGAGGAGCCGCGCGCCGGCGGTCTTCCCGAGCGCGGGCAGCCAAGCATCCCGCAGGACCGCTTCGAACTCCTGCTCCCGCGCGCCGGCGACTACGTGTGTCTCGCGGAGAAACCACATGACGAGTCCTCCATCCATGTTGCGGCGCGAGACGATACCTTCGGTCTGGCCCGTTGAGAAAAGGTGGTAAAAGCTATCAGTTGGCGGCGACGCCGTGAACACTTGGAGCTCATATGCCAAGCAAGCGGATACGACATGAAGACGGCACTCATCGTAGGGTGTCAGGGGGCATCCTCAACAGGGAGTTTTCGGGAACTGCCGAGAGGGGCTAATCTCGTACAACCGGCAGCAGGTGGGAGCGTGAGGCATTTGAGCTGTCGCACGGTCCGTGCAGGGCCAGCCTATGGCCCCTATCGAAGCGCTCCAGGAGTGCGCAAATCTTGATACCGCGGTCTTCGATCGCCTTGCTCTTCGCAGTGAGTGTTCTGAGCGTCATGAGCTACCGAACTCCCATGGCGCGCGCCTCCGCAGCGGGGGTTGATGCAGTAGTGGTCGAGAAGAAGGCCCGCCGCCTGACATTGTTTTCCGCAGGCAGCCCGGTTCACACCTACGCAGTTGCGCTGGGGGTCCACCCGGTTGGGCCCAAGATCCAAGAAGGAGACGACCGCACACCCGAAGGGTCCTACGTCATCGACGGCCGGAATTACAACAGCGCCTACCATCTCGCTTTGCACCTCTCCTATCCCAATGCTACCGACCGCGCCCGCGCTGCGGCGCTCGGCGTTGATCCTGGTGGGGACATCATGATCCATGGCCTGCCGAACGGTTTCGGTTGGCTCGGTCCGGCGCATCGCAAACACGACTGGACGCGTGGCTGCATCGCGGTGACCGACAGCGAGATCGACGAAATCGGGGGACTCGTGCCTGATGGAACGCCGGTCCAAATTAAGCCGTAGCACTCTTGAGCGCGGCCCTTTGAATCTTGCACGCCCTGTCAATAAGGAATTGTGACCGTCGGGGAAGCGTCCGTCGAGCGCTGCGGGAGTCAGTCGCCGAAGAGTCTACCTTCCGAAAGACCCACCAAGCCGGCGCGCTGCAAGGTCGACACGAACCCAACTCCTCGGGCTCGAACAGCTAGGG
>DOUU01000405.1 GCA_003520425.1 Deltaproteobacteria bacterium | reverse complement strand
GAGCCGTACGACGTCGATGGCGAGGCGGGAGGCCGCCGCCACGGCGTCCATGGGATCAAGGCCCGGTGCGCCCCCCACACGGGCGCACTCCTCGCTGCACAGGCCACACGCCGTGCAGCGCTGCGCCTCGAGGCGAAGCGCGTCGCGCGCGCCGTCGGGCAGGCGGATGCCGTCCTCCCGGTAGTTCCCGAGGAAGAGCCCGACCCCATCCCTGCCGCGAGAGCGCCGCACGCGCCGAAGGATGTGCACCATGCCGGTCCGCACTTGGAGCCAGAAAGCCCGCGCGCTGCCGGTGCGCGAAAACTCCCGGAAAAATCCCCGGTAGGCGCGAATCACGGGCTCTCCTCTTCGACGAGGCGGCCCATCTCGGCTGCGGCCCGCAGGCCCGTGAGCAGCGCCACACCGAGCCCCGTGCGCTCCACGGCGGAGTCAAAGCCGCCGACGAGATCGCCGGCGGCGAAGAGGTTCTCGAAAAGGGGGGCGCCGTCCGAGCCGAGCGGACGCAGGCACGAATCCGTGCGCACGCCGAGGGAGAAGAGCCCTTGCGGCCCTTCCGGCGAGGGGCCCACGAGGCGGCGTGCTGCGAGGCCGTCCACGCGCACGCCTGCCCCGTCGTACAAGGGAAGATCGAGCAGCGTCTCATGCACTCCGCCCTCGCGCTCGTGGATCCCACCGCCGAGAAATCGCCCCGTGGCAAGGAGGATTGCCTCCGCCTCCAGACGCTCCTCGGTGTGGGACGCTCCTTCGCGGAGCGAAAGCCGCACGGCGCAAACCCGCCTTCCCGTCCGCTCGAGCGCGCACACGCGTCCCTGCTTCACGACCACGCCCTCGCGGGAGAGCGCCGCGTCGAGGGCGCGAACGAGGCGAAGGCCGGCCGGGCTTGCGGGCGGGGCGCCGAGACACTCCGCGACGCGACATCCGGCGGCCTCGCGCAGGCGCGCGAGCTTGGCCTTTACGCCCGAGAAACCGAGGATCGGGGGAAGCAGAAGTAGACGCCGCTCGCCGTCCGCACGACGGAAACGGGCTTCGTCCCGATGTCGTCCTGCCACTGCTTCGAGCAGCACGCCCAGACCCTCTTCCGTGTCGGTTCGGGCGGCAAGCCGCGCCGGCGAGCCGCCGTCCGCGACGAAGCCTCCGGGCAGCGGGAGCGGGACCACGCGCAGCGCGGGGCGCGCGAGCCCGATCGCGGCGAACTCGGCGGCAAGGGCGCGGGCCAGCGGGCGCGCGTCGTGCTGGGCGAGCCCCGCGATGGCCGCGACCTCGACCTCCGCGGCGCCTTGGAGGTCTCCCTCGGCCGGTCCCGTGAAGGCGAAGTCGCTGGCGCGCAGGGCGCCCCGCACATTCGCGAGAAGACGCGCGCTGTCGAGACCCCCTTCGACGCGCAGGCCCGAGGGGGCGAGCCAGCCGTCGAGGGAGGCGGCGGCGCTCTTCACCGCATCGGTGGCTGCCGACTCCGCCGACCCCGCCCCGCTGTGGCCGAAAAGCGTCGCATACGGGTGTCGGGGGCGCGTTCGCAAGCAGGCCGCAAGCCGCTCCCGGGGCGAGAGAAGGCGCGTCGCCGTGGCGTCGCGAAGGGGAAGGCCGGAGACACCGGGCGAGGGAACGGCGACGTCGAGGGAGCCAAAGCTGAGCGCCGTGGCGCCCGCTCCCGCCGAAACGAGCGTCACCTCGAGCTCGCGCGAGGCGAGCTCGAGGGCTGCGGCGGCTCCCGCAAGGCCGCCGCCCACCACCACCGCCCTCACGCGGTCTCCCACGCCGCGTCGCGCTGTGGGGTGTCCTCCCCCGCAGCGCCCGCGCGGTCGCCGCGCGTGAATCCCCGTGCCCCCAGGTCCGCCGCCCGGTGCAGCTCGAGTGCGGCAATCTGCGGACCGGCTAGAGCGGGTGTCGCGGCGCGCCAGCGCCCGGAAAGGAAGGTCGCGAGCTCGTACGCCGCTCGCTCCGCGCTCCAGCCGAGGGCCTCGGCAAGCACGCCCGCCGCGGCGGCGGCGCACGAGGCCCCCTGGCACGCGCCGATTCCAAGACGCACGCGCAGCGAGCAGTCCGTGAGCGTCCGCAAGCCCTCGCGGAGCGCGACGTGCACGAGCTCGGCGTCGGTCACGGGCTCACACGCGCACACGATGCGCGGCGCCGGCGGCGCGGGCTCCGCGCAGGGGAGCGCTGCGTTTTGCTCGAGCACTCTTGGCGCGTGCGCGCCATGGCGAAAGAAAAGCCGCAGCGCCGCCGGCCAGCCCACGCGGAATCGGCGCGAAAGCGCTGCCACGTCGAGCGGCGCCTCACCGCCGGGCAGCGGGAGGAGCGCCGTCCGACAGGGCTCGCGCACGCCGAGCTTCGCGCACAGCCGGTCGCTTGCATCTTCCGCCATGAGGCGGTAGGCCGCGAGCTTCCCACCGGCGATGGTGAAAAGGCCGGGCACGCCATCGCGCTCGCCGTGGTCGATCACCTGATAGTCCCGGGAGAGCTCGTCTTCGTATTTGCCGAAGCCAAAGAGCGTGGGACGGACGCCGGCGATCACGTGGCAGACGCGGTGGCGGCGGATGCCGGGGATCGAGCGCTCTATGGCCTGAAGGACGTATGCCACTTCGTCCTCGGTGGTCGTCATCCGGTCGAGATCGCCGTAGAAGTCGTCGTCCGTCGTGCCCGCCATGCTGTTTTGCTCGTGGGGAAACGTGAACATGTCGCGGCCGTCAATCCCTCTTGCGTAGATGGCGAGATCCGAAACGCGGCGCTCGAAGACCAAGTGGATGCCTTTGCCCGGCCGCAGCTTCACGTCGAGCCCCGCAAGCCGCGCGACTTTGGGCAGCCAGGGGCCCGCCGCATTCATCACGAGCGCGGCCTCGATCTCCCACTCTTCGCCCGTGATGCCGTCCCGCACCCGCGCGCCCGTGACCCGGCCCCCCACCTGCAGGAGCGACATCACCTCGCTGTGGGTACGCACGAGGGCTCCGCGATCTACCGCGTCGAGGGCATTCGCCGCGCAAAGACGCGCTGCGTCCACGCCCCATTCGTCGAGGGTGAATGCGCACTCGATCTGTGGCGAGAGCGCCGGCTCAAGGCGCAGCGCCTGCTCGCGGGAGAGGCGCGTGTGGGGCTTTCCGCGCTTGAACGCCTGAAAGCGGTCGTACATCTCGAGCCCGATCTCGGCAAGCTCGGGACCGATCGGATCGTCCCGGAAGATGGGCATGAGAAAGGGGATGCGGAAGATGAGGTGCGGAGCAATGCGCTGGATGTTCCCGGAATCGACGCAGGAGTGGAGCGTCACCTCCGGGTCCTTTTGCAGGTAGCGGAGGCCTCCATGCAGCATGCCGGAGGAGGCCGACGAGGTCCCTCCCCCGAGCTCGCCTTTCTCGACGAGTGCGACGCGCACACCCCGCAAGGCGAGGTCGCGCGCGATCCCCGTGCCGTTGATGCCGCCTCCGACGACGAGGACCTGTGTGGAAAGGGTGCGTGTCACCGGGGTGTCGCGGCGCCCTCCCCCCGCGCGGACCCGGTCCGAGGGATGCGTGCCTTCGCACGCCGCATCAGGTTTCGCCTTCCCGGGGCACGATGCGCAAGGAGAGCTCGTCAAGCTGCGCTGCGCTCACGAAGGAGGGGGAGTCGAGGAGCAGGTCTTGGCCGCGCTGCGTCTTTGGAAACGCGATCACGTCGCGCAGGCTCTCCGCGCCGGCGAGCAGCATCACGAGGCGATCGACTCCGAAGGCGAAGCCGCCATGGGGCGGGGCACCCGCATCGAGCGCGTTCAGCATGAAGCCGAAGCGCTCCTCGGCGTCGGCCTTCGAATAGCCGAGGATCTCGAAGATCCGGCGCTGTACGTCCGAGCGGTGGTTGCGGAGGCTCCCCGAGCCGAGCTCCACACCGTTCAGGACGACGTCATAGTGGGTCCCGCGCACGCGCTCGGGCTCGGTCTCGAGAAGAGGCAGGTCCTCCTCCACGGGAGCCACGAAGGGCATGTGCATGTAGGTGAAGCCGCCCTCCTCATCCCGTTCGAAGACCGGGAAGTTGAGGACGAGCAGCGGCGCCCAGGCCCGCCCGTCCACGCGCCCGAGTTGCCGGCCCAAGTCCACCCGCAACCGCCCGAGGATGGCGTT
Source organism: Deltaproteobacteria bacterium (assembly GCA_003520425.1). Lineage (GTDB taxonomy): Bacteria > Myxococcota_A > UBA9160 > UBA9160 > UBA9160 > UBA9160. Next base: position 4,872 of record DOUU01000405.1, on the reverse strand, counting down.
CGCCTTGGCAGGCTCGTCCGCCGCAAAGAAAAGGACGCTCCCCGGCCGCGCCTCGGTGCGCCCCACGATCTCAGAGCGCTCGCGCTCCGAGAGGAACTTCGCAATCGGTGACTGCCAGGCCCCCTCTTCGCCGATGCGTGCCCACGCGAGCCCCCGGCCGCCGAGCTCCTTTTTCACAAAGGCTTCGAGGCGGTCGATCTCCCCGCGCGAGAGGGCGCTCGCGTCGTGGATGGGAAGGCACTTCACGATGCCCTGTTGCTCGACCGCGGAGCGAAACGCGCGGAGCTCCGTCTCGCGAAAGACGTGCGTCAGGTCCACGAGCTCGAGCAAGACCCGCGTGTCCGGCTTGTCGACGCCGTAGCGCCGCATCGCTTCCTCGTAGGAGATGCGCGGGAAAGGATGCGCAAGCTCGATGCCGCCCGCTTCGCGCCAGACGCGCACGACCAGCTCTTCGAGCACGGGCAGCACGTCCTCCACCCCCACAAAGGACATTTCGAGGTCGATCTGCGTGAACTCGAGCTGGCGGTCGGCGCGCAGATCCTCATCCCGGAAGCAGCGCGCGATCTGGAAGTAACGGTCGAAGCCGGAGATCATGAGCAGCTGCTTTAGGATCTGCGGCGACTGGGGAAGCGCATAGAAGGAGCCCGGCTGTAGCCGACTCGGCACGAGAAAGTCCCGAGCGCCCTCGGGCGTGCTCTTCGCGAGAATCGGCGTTTCGATCTCGAAGAACCCCAGGTCTGTGAGGGTGCGACGCGCCGATTGGAAGACGAGATGGCGCAGGTGCAGCGCGCGCTGCAGCGGCGGACGGCGCAGGTCGTGGATGCGGTGGCGCAGCCGCACCGTCTCCTCCGCTCCGGAATCCTCCTCGATCGCAAAGGGCGGCGGGGTCGCCGAGTTCAGGATGCGGAGCTCGTGCGCCGTGATCTCCACCTCGCCGGTGGCGAGCTTCGGGTTCACCGTCTCGGGAGAGCGGTGCTCGACCACGCCGCGCACGAGCACCACCCACTCCGAACGCACGTGGGAGGCCCGTTCGTGGGCCGCGCGCGCGACCTCGGGCTTGAAGACGACTTGGACGAGACCTTCGCGGTCTCGCAGGTCGACGAAGATCACGCCCCCGTGATCACGCCGGCGGTGCGCCCAGCCCGCCACCACGATCTCGCTCCCCACGAGCGCTTTGGTCACGCGGCCGCAGGCGTGGGTCCGACGGAGCGAGCCCATGCCCTCGAGGCCCGGCATTGCCTCCGGCCCGCGCGCGCTGAAAGGTCCGTCCGACAAGGGAAAACCTCAACAAAACCGAGCACGGGCTTAGCAGACGCCGCGCCGGGGTGTCAAACCGCCCCGAGCGCTCTCGGCGCTCTAGGGGGAGAGCTCCGAAGCGCTGCACAGGCGGTTTCGGCCGAGGGATTTCGCGCGGTACATGGCCTTGTCCGCGAGGTCGAGCAGCTGCTCGCGCGTCGTTCCGTGCTGGGGATAGGTCGCGACTCCGAGACTCACGGTGAGGCGCAACGAGCCGCCCCGGCCGCCATCAAACAGGGTCTCCTCCACCGTGCGCCGGATGCGCTCCGCGATACGCAGCGCCGCCTCGAGGCCGGTATCCACGAGCACGATCGTGAACTCATCGCCGCCATAACGCGCCAGCGTGTCGACCTGGCGCACGCATTGGGCGAGGACCTGGGAGAGCTGGCGCAGGGCGCGCGAGCCGATCAGGTGGCCGTGGCGATCGTTCACGAGCTTGAAGCGGTCGAGGTCGAGAAAGAGGACGGAGAGCTCGCTGTGGTAGCGCTCGGCGCGACGGATCTCGTGGTCCATCGCCGCCAGCAGGTAGCGCGCGTTGTAGACCTCCGTCACGTCGTCGATGAATGCGCGCTCCTTCGCGCGGTTGTATCGCTCCGCGTTGTGCAGGGCGAGCTCGGCGTGGCCTGCCACGATGCGGGCGCGCGAGATCTCGCTCTCGTCGAAGGGGCGGTCGTCCTCCAGCACCCACAGGACGCCGGCCTCGATCTCCCGCCCGCGAATCGGAACGGCAAGCACGCGCTGCGCTCCGATCCCCGCCTCGGCGAGGGCATCGTGCGCGGGGCCTCGGGTCAGGATCTCGATCTGAGTCACGCCCTCGAGGTTCACAGGCTTCTCGTGGACGAGGGTCTGGCGCATCCGGCTCGCTTCCGTCTCCGAGAAGCCGCGGAATGCGGCTGCATCGGACACCGACACGGAGGCCCGGTGGAAGAGCGCAAAGCCGCGCCAGCGCGAGAGCGTTCGCAGCAAGAGGTCAAGGCCCACCGCGTAGACCTCGCCCGCTTCAAGGCAAGGTGTCAGCGCGCGACAGGCTTCGACCGTGGCGAGCTCGTCGCGCATGCGTGCGTTTTCCGCAAGGAGGCGGCGCTTGGCGAGGGTGCGTTCCACGACGAGGGCGAGCTCGTCCTTCTGGACGGGCTTGCGCAGAAAGTCGTTGGCACCCATGCGGAGCGCCTCGATCGCGCTCTCCACCGTGGCGCTGCCCGTGAGCACCACGAAGTCGAGGCCGGGATACTCGCGTCGCACACGCGCCAAGAGCTCAATGCCCGAGAGTCCGGGCATGTTGAGGTCGGAAATCACAAGCTCTGCGGGCTCGCGGCGCAGCGCCTCGAGCGCATCTTCGGCGCAGGCACAGGTCTCCACGGAGCAGAACGAGGACAGTGCGTCCTGCACGAGCTCCCGCTCGAGCCGGCTGTCGTCGACGACGACGACTCGCGCGGGCCTGGTCGGCTGGTCCGTCATCACAGTCCTTGCTGCGGCGCGGCGGATCTGCTGCCTGCGGGGCAGGCAGACCCCATCCGAAACGATATCGGCGCCTCGCCCATCCGACTTGAGGGGGCGGGCGGCTGCGCCGCTAGGATAGCCGTGGAGGGGCACCCATGACCGAGTTCCGAGAGGCTTTGGACCGCTGGCGGCGCGAGCGGGATGCCTTCCGCTGGTCCGTGCCCGACCCGTTCAACTTCGGCCGGGACGTGGTCGACCACTTTGCGCGAGACCCAGCGCGCCCTGCCCTCTTCTGGCGGGATGCCGAGGGCAGGGAGCGGCGGCTTTCCTTTGGCGACGTGCGCGCAGGCTCGAATCGCGCGGCGCATCTGCTTTCGAGCCTAGGCGTGGGTGCCGGCGAGCCGGTGCTTGTGATGCTTCCCCGCGTCCCCGAATGGCAGCTCGTCGTAGTTGGCGCGCTCAAGGCCGGCGCGCTCGTGATCCCGAGCTCCACCATCCTGCGGCCGAAGGACATTGTGTACCGGGTCCGCCACAGCGGGGCCGTCGCCATCGTCACGACCGCCGAGCAGGCCGGCGCGGTGGACGCGGTGCGCGGAGAACTCACGAGCGTGCGCCACTGGCTCGTGCTCGTCGAGGAGGGTGCGCGCAGCGCGCCGGAGAGTTGGGAGGATCTCGCCACCGCGCTCGCCGCGCAGCCTGGGACCGACCCCATCGCGACGCCGACCCGCGCCTCCGATCCCGCCCTCGTCTACTACACGTCCGGCACGACGGGCCCGCCGAAGGCCGTGCTTCACGCCCATGCCTACACCTACGCCCAGCGTTACACCGCACTCCATTGGCTCGGTCTGCGAGGGAGCGATCGCCTGTGGACGACGAGCGACACGGGCTGGGCGAAGGCCGCCTACAGCGTGTTGTTCGGGCCTTGGAGCGTCGGCGCGGAGGTTTTTCTCTACCACGGGCGCTTTGAGCCACACACCGAGCTGCGACTCCTCGAGAGCATCGGACCTCATGTCTTCTGCGCTCCGCCCACGGAGTTCCGTCTCCTCGTGAAAGAGGACTTGAGAGCCTTCCGCTTCGCACGACTCCGCGAGGTCGTGTCGGCCGGCGAGCCCCTCAACCCCGAGGTCATCCGAGCCTGGCACGAAGCGACGGGGCGCACGATCCGCGACGGCTACGGGCAGACGGAGTCGATCCTCCTCATCGGAAACTTTCCTGGCATGCCGGTGCGCCCCGGATTGATGGGCCTGCCGATGCCGGGCCACCGAGTTGACGTGATCGGGGAAGACGCTCGCCCCCTCCCGCCCGGCGAGGTGGGCGATGTGGCGATTGCCGGCGATCCGCCGAGCCTTTTTCGCGGCTACTGGAAGGACGAGCGGGCGAGCTTGGCCTGCCGGCGCGGCGAGTGGTACGTGACGGGGGATCGCGCCTATCGCGACGCAGACGGCTTTTTCTGGTTCGTCGGCCGTGCGGACGACGTCATCATTTCCGCCGGCTACCGGATCGGCCCGTTCGAGGTGGAGAGCGCCCTCGTGGAGCACCCGGACGTGCTGGAGGCGGCAGCCGTGGCGGCGCCCGACCCGGTGCGCGGCGCGATCGTGAAGGCCTTCGTGGTGCTTCGCCCCGGGGTTGCAAGGAGCGCCGAGCTCGTGCGGGCTCTTCAGGAGCACGTGAAGGCGGTGACGGCGCCCTACAAGTACCCGCGAGCGATCGAGTTCGTGGACGCCCTGCCCAAGACCGTGAGCGGAAAGATCCGCCGCGTCGAGCTGCGAGAGGCGGAAAAGCGCGGGTAGCCCGCGCGCCCCTCCCACGGCTACATCGACGCGGAGACCTCCTTGTTGGGCGGCGGCAGAACCTGGGTCCAGGTGACACCCTTGTCCTCACTCTTTAGGATAAGACCGGTCTGCCCCACGATCACGCCGAGGTTCCCGCTCGGGGAGAAGTCGACGTCGCGCATGAACGTGAAAATCGGCGGGAACCCTTCCTTCGGGACCTGCCAGGTGGCGCCGTAATCGTTCGAGACCTCGACGAACCCCTTCTCCCCCACCGAGATGGCGCGCGAGCCGTCCACCGCCACAGAGAAGAGCGCCTGGCGCCGCGCAGTCTTCTGATACTTCCAGGTTCTCCCGCCGTCGGTCG
>DOUU01000258.1:28303-28455 GCA_003520425.1 Deltaproteobacteria bacterium | reverse complement strand
CGACGCCAATGCTGCTCGAAGCTAAGGCGATCGTCCTCATACACAAGGAAGGTCTTTTCCCCGTGAAGGCGGCTCAGATCGAGCACGGCCCGCAGCGAGGGCGGCGTGTTCTTCCAGACGCGCGTCTTGATGCCGCGGATCTCGATCTCCTC
>DOUU01000258.1:6739-28228 GCA_003520425.1 Deltaproteobacteria bacterium | reverse complement strand
CCGCGCGCATTCCCGGAGGCTAGGAGGGGGCGCTCGCCGTTTCGCCCGAGGCGTTGTCGCGGGGCTGCGGGCGGTCCACGGTCGCCGTGACGCGGGCAAGTGGCAGCCGCCTTCCCCACGCGCGAGACGGCCCCAAGCCCGAGGGCCCGCACGGCCGCCGCAGAGGAGGGTAGACTTGGGGCATGTGGCACGCCGATCCTTCGCGGATCGACCTCTCCCTCGATTCGCGCGCCGTCACCTTTGAGAATCCGACGGGGGAGCGCGGAGCCGGCGGATCGTCCGGCCTCGGCCGGAAGGGAGCCCCGTCGCGCCGCCTGGCGCCGGGGGAGAAGGTCGTCCTCGCCGAGCTTCGCGGCCCCGGCACACTCCGACACTGGTGGATGACGTTTCCGCCCGCGCCCCCGGAGCGCATGCGCGCACTGTGGATCGAGGTGTTCTACGACGGCAAGCCCGAGCCCAGCATTTCAGTGCCGTGCCTCGATTTTTTCGGCCTCCCCCACGGCAGGCCCGTTCCTTTCAGCTCCGCGCTCGCCGCTGCACAGGAAGGGCGGGGCTTTAACGCCTACTATCCGATGCCCTTCCGGCGCAGCGTCCGGGTCGAGCTCACGAACGGATCCGACCGGCCCACAGAGCTCTTCTATCAGATTGACTACACGCTCGAGTCGCTCGTTTCCGCCGAGGCGGGCTACCTCCACGTGGCATTCCGCCGCGAGAATCCCACGACCCTACGACGGGACTTCGTGATCGCCGAGGGACTGGAGGGGCCGGGCCGCTTCTTGGGCTGCGTGGTGGGCGTGCGGATTCTCGACGCTGGTTCGTGGTGGGGCGAGGGCGAGGTGAAGATCTACCGCGACGGCGACGGGGCGCTTCCGACCATCTGCGGCACGGGCCTTGAGGACTACGTCGGAAGCGCGTGGGGCCTCGGAGCGCACGCCTCGCTGTGGCAGGGAGCGCCGCTCGAGGTTCGTGCCCCAGGCGTTGCGCTCCCGCGCTACGCCGCGTTCTACAGATGGCACGTGCCCGATCCGGTGATCTTCTCACGGGAGCTGCGCGTCACCATCCAGCAGATCGGATTTGCTTTCTTTCGCGACAACGACGACGCGGCGTTCGAGCGCTACCAGCGCACAAATCCCGCTGCAGGGCACGGCTGGCTCATGCGCCCGCGTCCCGGTGCCCTCGCCATGGGAATCGCCGAACGCAGCGATGACTACTGCGCCGCGGCGTTCGTTTACTGCCGGGAGCCGCAGGCCGTGCCGCGCCTCGACCTCGGCGCGGCCCTCGCCAACATCGCACGAGAGCCTCACGAAAAGCCGCACCCCATGGAAGCGCTCTTCGCGTAGGGTGTCCTCCCGCACGGCTTCTTGGGGCGCGCGGGTTCCTCGCTGCCTCGCTGGCGAGGGGAGCATGTCCCCGCTCGGGCAAAGTCTCGATCACCGTCGCAGGTCGCGCGAACCCCGGCGGGATCCGCGCATCGCAGCGATCGTGACGCGAGCTCGTGTCAGCGGACTTTCGGCAGGAGTCCCCGGTGCAGGGCCACGCGAAACACAAACGCTGTCACGGAGGCGGCGAGCGCAAGGTAGAGAAGGTTCAGCGTCGTGGCCCAGCCGAGGCGGCCCCAATCCATGCGTCCGTCCATCACGACGCTCCGCATGCCTTCGAAGACGTGGTTTGCCGGGATCGCCCGTGCGATTCCCCTTGCGACCGGCGGCAACACCGATTCAGGGTAGAACACCGACGAGAAGGGCATCAGCAGAAAAGGCAGACTCCACGCGACGATGGCCCATCGCCCGCCAAACCGCAGGATGAGGGCAAGCGAGACGAGCCCGACCGACCACCCGAGGAGAACGAGATTCGCGGCAAAAGGCACAAGCGCGATGCCGAGAGAGAAGAGGTTGAACGCGTACAGGAGCCAAGCGGCGACGCTCATCGCGGCCAGCGTGAGCGTGAGCTTCACGAGCCCAAGCAGCATGATGGCCACCGCGAACTCCCCAAAGGAAAGCGGTGAGGCAAAGATCGTGACGACGGAACGCGACCACACGTCGTCGAGGAAGGACACCGAAACATCCTGTGCGCAGCGAAAGAAGAGGTTCCAGAGAATGGCGGCGCCGAGGAAGACGCCGATCGCGTTGGGAAGCCTTGCGCCCCGGCCCGCCACGAAGCTCGTGAGAAGGCCCCAGACCGCGATATCGATCAGGGGCCAGTAGAACGTGTCCACGACCCGGGCGGGGTCCCGGCGCAGAAGCAGCAGGTAGCGCAGGACGAGGGCCCGCACCCGCCGCACCCGCTCTCTCGCGAGGCCACTCACGCCCCACCTTCGCGAGAGATCTTGAGGAAGACCTCCTCCAGGGAAGCCGCGTCCAGATCCGCGCGAGAGAGCACGCGTCGCGACACCGCAAGCGGAGTGCCCTCGGCCACGACCCTGCCGTGGTGGAGAAAGACGACGCGATCGCACAAGGCTTCGACCTCGGCCATGTCGTGCGAGGTATAGAGGATGGAGAGCCCTCGCTCTTTGCGCAGAGAGAGCAGAAGGCGTCGCGTCTTGTCGGAGATGTCGGGGTCGAGGCTCGCCGTGGGCTCGTCGAGGACGAGGAGCTCCGGACTGTGGAGCAGTGCGCGCGCAAGGCCCGCGCGCATCTGCTGGCCGAGCGAGAGCTCGCCGAACTTTGTACGTGCCTCGCTCTCGAGCTCGAGCACGGCGAGGGCGCGCGCCACGGAAGCCCGCTCGGCACCATAGAACTCCGCGTAGACTCGAAGGTTCTCCTCCACGCCAAGGCGCCAGTCCATGAGCGCTTCCGGCGACGCAAAACCCACACGGCGCAGGGCAGCCGCTCGCTCGCGATGCGGATCGAGACCAAAGATGCGCACGGATCCGGCCGTGGGTCGGACGAGACCTAGCAGCACGTGCAGGGTGGTGGTCTTGCCGGCACCGTTCGGCCCCAGAAGGCCGAGGATCTCCCCGCGCCGCACTTCGAACGAAACGCCCCCGAGCGCCACGGCCGCAGGAAAGCGCTTTGTCAGGTCTCGCACGAGGACCGCAGGGGTCTGCGCTGCCGGGCCTTGCCCGAGGGCGCTAGTCGCTCGCGTGCGCATGTCCCGCTGCGCGCAGTGCCGCCCGAATGTCCGCGGCCGCGCGGTCCAGAAGCTTCGGATCGGGATTCTGATCCGCCTTCGAAAAGTTGAAGTCGCCGAGGCCTTGAACGGGAATCAGGTGGATGTGCACGTGGGGCACCTCAAGGCCCGCGACGATGACACCTACTCTCACGGGCCGAAAGACGCGCTCGATCCCCCGCCCGACGGACTGCGCGACCACGGAGAGATGGGCCAGCAAGGCGGGAGGCAGGTCGAGCCAATGGTCGATTTCCTGCCGTGGCACCACAAGCGTGTGCCCGGGGCGGATCGGGTTGATGGTGAGGAACGCGACCGCCTCCTCGTCCTTCCAGACAAAGCGGCCGGGAAGCTCGCCGCGGATGATGCGGGTGAAGACGGTGGCCATGGGACTCCTCCTGCGCTGCGGGTGGGCCCCCCTCTACCACGGCGGGTTTCCAACGGGAAGATGGGCGCGCTGCGAGGATTCTCCCTTCGGCCTCAAAAGCTCGCTCTTCCAAGACCAGGCTGCCTCGGATAGAGTGGGTCGCTCCGTTGGGGCGTTGGCCATCGGGAGACTCCCCCACGGGCCCTCTGAGCAAAAAGGCGGACCCTATGCCCCTTGCCCCCCTCCTCCTTGCAATTCTCGTCCTGGGCGCCGGCGCCCTGGCGGGCGTCCTCGTGGGCCGATCCTCCAGCCGCGCTGCCGCAAAGCGCTGCCGCGAGCTTGAGGCCGAGCTCGAGGCGAGCCAGGCAGCGTTCGGGAAGTACCGCAGCGAAGTGGGCGCGCACTTCGGCCAGACCTCAGAGCTCCTGCGCGCGATGACGCATCAATATCGCGCGGTGTATGAGCACCTGGCGGAAGGCGCGCGGACGCTGTGTCCAGACCAGGTCACCAGCCTTGGCGCGGGGCTCGACCGGGCTCTTCTCCCTGAAGAAGCACAGCGCACTGGCGAGCCCACGACGCGGCCGACGTTGGCTCCGCGAGAGGAAGGTCCGAACGGGCCGGCCCCGAGCACCGGCGTCGAAAGCGACGAGCTCGAGCTCGATCCAGACGAGGCAAGTCCGACGACACACTAGTTTAGCCCGCCCGGCGAAGCTGCGGGCCTGCGTCCGCTGCCTCTGCGGCGCGGTTCCCGTGCTAGCCTGCCAGCGCGTTTCAACCCGTGTCCTCCCAGCCCGCCTGTTGGCTCCTAGCCCCGGCGAAGGGGAGAGACCCCACCAAAGAGGAAGCAGATGGGCCGGAAGGTGTACGTGGTCGGTGTCGGGATGACGAAGTTCGAGAAACCGGGATCGCGCGAGTGGGACTACCCGGACATGGCGAAGGAGGCCGGGGAGAAGGCGCTGGCGGACGCCGGCATCCCCTACGACGCGGTCGAGCAGGCGGCGGTTGGATACTGCTACGGCGACTCCACCTGCGGCGAGCGCGCGGTTTACAGCCTCGGCCTGACGGGTATCCCCATCTACAACGTGAACAACAACTGTTCGACGGGTTCGACGGCTCTTTTCATGGCCAAGCAGTTCGTGGAGGGCGGTCTCGCCGATTGCGCGCTTGCGCTCGGCTTCGAGAAGATGGAGAAGGGATCGCTCGGTGTGAAGTACACCGATCGGACGAATCCCATGGACCAGCACTTCAAGCTGATGGTCGAGCTGCGTGGCTTTGCCAAGGCTCCCCCTGCGCCGCAGATGTTCGGCAACGCAGGCCGTGAGCACATGGAGAGATACGGCACCACGGCGCAGCAGTTCGCGAAGATCGGCTGGAAGAACCACAAGCACTCGGTCAACAACCCCTACTCGCAGTTCCAGGACGAGTACAGTCTGGAGGACATTCTGAAGGCTCCGATGGTCTACGAGCCGCTCACCAAACTGCAGTGTTGCCCCACCTCCGACGGAGCCGGCGCAGCGATTGTCGCCAGTGAGGACTTCGTCCGGAAGCACGGACTCGAGGCCAAGGCGATCGAGATTGCGGGCATGGCCATGACCACCGACTTCCGCAGCACCTTCAGCGAAAAGAGCTGCATCAAGATGGTCGGATTCGACATGACGAAGAAGGCGGCGGAGAAGGTCTACACCCAGAGCGGTCTTGGACCGGAGAATGTCGATGTGGTGGAGCTCCACGATTGCTTCTCTTGCAACGAACTCATCACGTATGAGGGTCTCGGCCTGTGCCCGGAGGGCAAGGGTGGGGAGTTCGTGGATTCGGGCGCGAATACCTATGGCGGCAAGGTCGTGGTGAACCCGTCGGGCGGTCTCATCTCGAAGGGCCACCCGCTTGGGGCGACCGGCCTGGCGCAGTGCGCCGAACTCAATTGGCAGCTCCGGGGGGCGGCCGGAAAGCGTCAGGTGGCGGGCGCCAAGGTGGCCCTCCAACACAACCTCGGTCTCGGCGGCGCGGCGGTGGTCACGATGTACAGAAAGCCGCAACCGAAGTAGCGCCGCGGGAGCAAGCCCGCGAAGAGGGCTTGCAGCCAGTCGGGACGGCCTTGCCTGCTCGGCAGGAGCGCCTGGAGCGCGGGATGGGAACCTCGCGGATCGGCGCCTCTCGTCTCACCTTGATCGCAGCGGTCCTCGCGGCCGCTGCGATCCCCCCGGCGGCACGGGCCGTGGAGCCCGTCGACTCGAGCAAGACATTTCTCCAGCCGAACACGCAGGATACGGATGGCACGCCGGCCTACGTCCGCTTCGATCTGACCGACATGCCGCTGCGGGTCGCCGTCGAGATGCCGCGCGAACCCGCGCACTATGCGAGCTTGGCCGCGACACGGGAGGCCGTCCTCGAAGGCCTGCGGCTCTGGGAACGGGCGCTTCAGCCGGAACTGCCCTGGTTCAAGCTCCAGATCAGCGAGAACGACCCGCAGGCTCTGATCCGAGTCGTCTGGCGCAGGCGGCTCGCGGGGGTCGCGGCGGGTCGTGGCCGGATTTCCTGGCAGCTCGAGGAAGGCAAGCTGCGGGTCACGGGGTCGCTCGAGTATACGACACAGACTTGTGAGACGCCTGAGTGCCGGCTCAAGGCCGAGGAGGTGACGCTGCTGGTCGCCCACGAGTTCGGCCACACCCTGGGCCTGCTCCACTGCCTAAGCTGCGATTCGATCATGAACTACTCCTGGGAGACCGAGCAGCGCAGGCTCGTGACCGAGCTGGACGTGCGGACCTACATGGCCCTCAATCAACTGCCCAACGGGCTCCGCACCGACATGAAGAGGATCGGTCAGCCGTAGCTCGAAGGCCCAAAGCCGGTTAGGCCGTCGCAGCGCGGAGCCGTGCGATGCGCTCTTCGAGCGGCGGATGGCTCGCCCCGAGACGCCCGAAGAGACCGCCGCGGCCTGAGATCTTCATCGATGCCACCGCGGGCTGGGCCCGGGGGTCCAGGTTTTCGACGTCGCGGCGTAGCGCTTCGAGGGCACCCACCATCTTCTCCCGGCCGGCCAGACGTGCGCCTCCCGCATCCGCGCGGAACTCCCGATGCCGCGAGAAGGCCATCACCACGAGACTTCCCAGAATCATGAACACGATCTCGAGCGCGAACTGAACGACAAAGTAAAGGCCGTAGGACATGTTCTCGCCCTCGTCACGGCGCATGGCCTGGGCCACCGCGAACGCGATCACGCGGGCGAGGAACATCACGAAGGCGTTCACAACGCCCTGCAGCAGCGTCATCGTGACCATGTCTCCGTTTGCAATGTGCGTGATCTCATGGCCGAGGACTCCCTCGACCTCGGCGCTGTCGAGCTTGCGGAGCAGGCCCGTTGAGACGGCAACGAGGGAGCGGTTGCGGGTCGGACCCGTGGCGAAGGCGTTGATCTCCTCGCCTTCGTAGATCCCGACCTGCGGCATGGGAATGCCCGCCCCGCGGGCAAGATTTCCGACGGTTTGGAGGAGCTGCTGTGCGCCGGGGTCCGCCGTTGCCGGGTCGATCACGCGCACGCCCATCGCGGTTTTGGCGACGATGCGCGAAAGGCCAAGCGAGATGAGAGCGCCGCCCATGCCCCAGACGAGACAGAAGGCCGCGAGGGACGGATAGTCGATCCCCTGCCTCGTGAGATAGGGCTGGATGCCGAGGACCCGCAAAACGACCGAAAGCGTGAGAATGACGAGCAGGTTCGTCGCCACGAAGAGAAAGATGCGCTTGGCCATGGGGTCACCTCCGATCTCTGCCCTTGGATGATAGCTGCCCCGGCGCGAGAGCGAGCACTTCTCCGAGGTGGCGGAGCGTATAGTCGCCCTCGATGCCAAGGCCCGCGAACTTTGCTCCAGCAGCCCGTGCAGCCGCGCGGTCGAACTCCGTGTCTCCCACCACCAGCGCCTCTGCAGGCACGACACCCACGAGTTCGGCGGCGCGCACAATCATGTCGGGCGCGGGCTTGGCGTGAGCAACGTCGGTCCCGCCCACCACCGCGTCAAGGGCAAGCTCCGCAGCGCGCAGGATTTCGCGAGCGAGGGTCCCTGGGGTGTTTGTCACGAGGACGGTGGGGATGCCTCGGGAACGAAGCTCCCGCAGCACGGGCGTCGCGTCAGGATTGACCATGAGGTGAGGGGCATGGTCGAGAAAGTGCGCGTCGTAATAGCGCTCGACCTCGGCCACGCTGCGTCCGGGAAAGAAGCGCTCCACGTCCGCTTCGATGCCCTGGCCCCAGCCCGCCGCGAAATCCCCCCGCGACACCGCCCCGCCCACGAGATCCCGTGCCGCAGCCTTCACCAGCTCGAACCAGACCTCGTAGCTTTGGATCAGCACACCGTCCAAGTCGAAGAGAATTGCGCGGATCATCGGGGGTGTGTACAACGGCCTGGCGACAGCGTCATGCGAGGGCCAGCGGCTGGAAAACGCGTCTGCCGAGCGCCTTTCCGCACGCACGAAGCTCGCATACGCGCTGGGGGATCACTCTCTTAACCTTTCCCTCTCCACGCTCTCCATCTTCTACCTGTTCTTCTTGACCGAGATCGGAGGCATCCGTCCCGGACTCGCTGGCTTCGTGCTGTTCGTGGGGCGCGTTGTGGACGCGCTGGCCGACCCGCTCATGGGGCGGCTGTCCGATCGGACACCCTGGAAATGGGGACGCAGACGCCCCTACCTCGCCCTCGGCGCCCTGCCCTTCGGCCTCTCCTTTGCCTTGCTTTGGGTCGATCTCGGGCCGGGCCCGCAGAGCGAGAAGTTCTTGTTCTACTCCGGCGTCTACGTCCTCCATAGCCTGGCATCGACGGTGGTGGGAGTCCCGTACGCCGCACTCCTTCCCGAGCTCACGCTCGACTACCAGGAGCGCACCACGCTCAGCGTCTGGCGCGCGGCGGGATCCACCCTCGCAATCCTGCTGGCGGCGGTCTTGTTTCGCCGCCTCGCTCATCTGCTCGGCGGCTTGGGCGGGGGGTATGACTATACGCGGGCGGGGCTCGTGACGGCCTGCTGGCTCACGCTCCCATGGATCGCAGTCTACGCCGCAACGCGCGAACGGCCTGGGTTCCAGCGCCCCTCCGCCACGACCTTCGTGCAAGGACTCGCCGTCTTGACGCGCAACCGGGTCTATCGACGGCTGGTCGGGCTCTACGTGTGCTCCCGCATCACCATGGACCTGATCGGTGCGATGTTCCTCTTCTGGTTCACGTACTGGATCTGCCGACCGGAGGACTTCGAGTTCACGCTGGGGCTCCTCCTCTTCGCCGCTGCTTTATCGCTTCCCTTCTGGCTCCGCCTCTCTGCGCACAGGGACAAGCAGACGGTCTTTCTGATCGGGACCTCCTTCTGGCTCCTCGTGCAGTGCCTCCTCTTTGGAGCCGGGCCGGGTTGGTCCCGGGACGAAATCCTCCTGCTCGGCGTGGCCGCGGGCATTGGTTTTGCCGTCACCGACGTCGTGCCTTGGTCGATGCTTGCGGATGTGATCGACGCCGATGAGCTCGAGACGGGGGAACGCCGCGAAGGTCTTTACTTCGGAACGTTCTCGTTCCTGCGCAAGCTCGCAGGCGCGAGCGCCGTGTCCCTCGCAGGCATCGGGCTTGAGCTCGCCGGCTTTCTCAAAGATGAGCCCCAGCCCCCCGGCGCGCTCTTCGCGATCCGTCTGCTGGTCGGCGTGGTGCCGGCGGGGTTTCTCGCGCTCGCCCTGTGGATGGCCCGCGGCTACACACTGAGCCGCGAAGCACATGCGCGGATCCGCGCGGCTCTCGACGCGCGCGCCGGCGCACAGCTCACGCGGTAGCTCGTGGCGAGCTCTGCGGCGCTGCGGAAGCGCTGCGCCCGGACTGCACTGTCGCTTCTCCGCTGCACGCTTGGGCCCGGCCGGGCCGATCTGCGCGGGCTGCAGCGCTTCGAGGCGTGGCACGGCTTTTGCTCCCTCAACGGCCGAGTCGACGCGCCCTGCCCCAAACCGAGGAGCCCATGACGATTTGCCTCCCGAGCTGGCAGCCGGTGCCTGAGCCCACGCCTTGCGCCTCTTTTCGCAAGGCATGGGCCGCGCTCGGGCGCCGCCCCCTTGGCCTGCTCACGACACAGCTCGTGCTGCTGTGCGTATGGGGGCTCAGCGCTCTCCTCCTCACCGGTCCGGGCGGCGTGATCGGGGCTGCGGCCTTTGCGGCCTTCGTCGCAGCGCCGCTTCAGGATGGCTTTGCCTACGTCTGCCTGCGGGCCGTACGCGGAGCCCCGGCCCCTGCGCACCTCGGGCTTCGCGTGCTCGACAACTACCGAGAGTCGGTCGCCGCGGGCGTGCTCGTCTTTCTCCTGACACTTCTCGGTCTCGCCCTCTTCTTGCTGCCCGGCATTCTCTTCTATTGCCGGACGCGCTTCGTGCCCTATCTCATCGTCGAAGAGGGCCTCGATGCCGCGGATGCGATCCAGGAGAGCTTTCGCCTCACCCGGGGCCACGGGCTCGCAATCCTCGGGATGAGCGCAAGCGGCGCCGTGGCTTGTGCGGCCGGCCTGCTCTGCCTCGGGGGCGGGGTGATCCCGGCGCTCACCTTGTGGGAGCTCGCGCGGGCGTCGCTCTACCACGCGGTGGTCTTGCCTTCGGAGGCCTGGGACCCGTCGAGCAGGCTCGCGCGTCCGATGCTCAGCGCGTAAGGCCCGCCCCCGCGAAGGTGCTCTCAATCAATTCCCGCACGGCGCTGTGCCACCGAAAGGTGACATGTCCGCCCTGGTACCAGACGATGCGGGGGCGGTCCCAGTGTCGCCACAGGTCGCGCACTTGCTCGGCGGGCACCAGTCGATCGGCGACGGCTCCGAAGATGGCGCGGTGCGCGTGGGGGACTTGGGGGCGCAGCGAAAGGGGCGAGACCACCTGCATCACGTCGCTGCTCGCATCACGGGACATGCCCAGATGTTCGATGTAGCGAATTTCAAGCGGTGGACCATGTCGCCAGAACAGGTGGGTAAAGTCGATGGCGGGAATTCCAGGGATGCTGCAGGCAAGGCCGCCGTCCAGGCCAGAGAGCAGCGCTGTGTTGTAGCCGCCGAGGGAGAGGCCGAAGACCCCGATCTTGGTCCCCCCTTGCGCACGCACCCACGAGAGGATCCTGCGCAGGTCCCACATGGCCTGTGCTTCGGCATGGACCGAGTCGAGGACGTCTCCGGAAAGGAAGCCGTCCCCGCTGCGGCGCCCGATCTTTCGAGGGCCGTGAAGGGGAAGGACCGGCAAGACGAGGTTCAGCCCCAGCCGATCGCGCAGCCAGTCGGGGGGAAATGCACCGAAGTCGATGAGCGGAGACCCCATTTGATAGCCGTGGATGCACATCAGCCACGGCCGCGTGGCATCGGCGTGCCTCGCCACCCAGGCGTGCGCCGTGCGATTGGGCCGGTAGCCGAGCCAGCGCTCGCGGCCGGGTTCTCCGTCATGCGGCTCGTACTGGCTTTCGAACGAAAGGTGCTCGAAGTCGACCCGGAAGGTGTGGGCGCGTCGGATGTGGGGAGATGCCAGGGGGGGCGGCGTCGCGTGGTAGCTGATCGGCTTCTCGAGCCAACCGCGCGCCTCGAACAGATCCCGCGCCGACTGCACCTCGTTCATGAGGCGACGGCGGTCCTCTCCCGCGAGAATCGGCATCGTGACCCCCATCGTCGCGAGAAGCGCATCGTCGAGCGCCACCTCCGCGTCGAGTCGCAGCGAAGGATGGGGCGTAGGGACCTCGTCGGTGTGGGGCTCCTGGCGCACCGAGATCGCCCCTGCCGCGACGTACGAGGCCGCCGAGAGCAGGACAAGGAGCGCCCCCGTGCCGACGCCGACGGTCAGGAAGGCAGGCAGGGCAAGGGGCACACCGACCAAACCGCCGAGCGCCGTAAACTGGGCGATCCGCAGATCGCCGGGCCAAAGCAGCGTCGAAACGCCGGATGCCAGCAAGAGGCAGCCCGGGACGGAGGAAAACAAGAATCCTACGACGAGGCCCTCGTGGGACGCGCACCAAAGCCAGCTCAGGCCGGAGACGATCGGAATCCAGGCGATGCGCGCGTAGCGGGTCTGCTCGAACATGACAGCTTCTCCTCCCTCGTTTCCGCTGGGCCTTAGTGGCCTGCCTGTCGCGCCAGCGCGGCCGCGGCCTCTTCTTCAAGGCGGGGGCGCAGGGCGGGATCGGCGATTGCGATCAGGGCTTGGGCGCGCTCTTCCATGGTCTTTCCCGCGAGTTCCGCGGCGCCGTGTTCGGTGACTACGACGTCCACCTGATGACGCGGGGTCGTAATCATCGTCCCGGCCGGGAGTGTGGCGACGATGCGCGAGACGCACTCCCCCCCCACCGTAGCGGTCGATGGCAGACAGATCAGTGATCTCCCGCACGGAGCGAAGGAAGCGCCCGCCACGAAGTCCTCGTGTCCGCCGATACCCGAGAACTGACGAGTGCCGAGGGTGTCTGCCGCCACCTGGCCCGCAATGTCCACCGAGAGCGCGCCATTGATCGAGATCATCCTGCGATTGCGCGCGATCAGCCCGGGTTCATTCACGAGCTCGACGGGTAAGAACCGGACGGCCTCCTGGCCGTCGAGCCAGGCGTAGAGCTGCTTGGTCCCCAGGGAGAAGGTGGCGATCGAGACGCCGTCGTAGATCCCCTTCTTGTTGGTGATCTTTCCGGCAAGGTGAAGCTTCATGAGTCCGGTGGTGAACATCTCCGAGTGGACGCCGTAGTCGCCTCCCGGCCCCTCGGCCAAGAGCTCGACCACCGCGCTGGGGATGCCGCCGATCCCGGTTTGCAAAGTCGCCCCGTCGGGGATGTAGCGGCTCACATGCGCGGCGATCGCGCGCTCGACCTCCGTCGCATCCTGCTCGGGGAGCGCCACCGGCTCTTCGTCACCCTCAACGATGACGTCGACCTCGTCGCAGTGGAGACAATGGGGATGGTCCGGCGGAAGGCCGAGGGTGCGCGGCAGGCGGGAGTTCACCTCGACCACGAGCATGCGGTCGGGGTCACGCCCACAGCGGTGGAGTTCCTCGACGGTCGCGCCGGCGTGCAAGGAGAGAGAAAGGCGCCCGTGCTCATCGGGCGGCGCAGCGGCGGTCGCCATCACCCGCGGCGCCATCTGGCGCGCCAGTGGCCCAAAGCGGCGGAAATCGGCCACCACAAAACGCACGTCGTACCCGGCCTGCGCGAGTCCTCGTTCGATCGGCCCGTAGAATCCCGACAGGTACGTGACGCCACGGCGTGTAAAGAGCTTGAAGGGGGCGAGGAGCAGCGCGCCAAAAACCTGAAGCGCCTGCCAGTCGTCGCGCTCCCCGAGGGCGTGAAGGAACGCGAAGGGCTGGCCGGGTCCGAGGGGAAACGCCAGGGAGTCCTTCGTTCGAACGAGGGCGGCGGCTTCGGCGGGGCTGCGTCTTTTTGCACTCGGGATCCGTATGCCGTCCATGGGCTCCTCCGCCGTTGGCACTCTGCACGATACCCCCGGGGCACAGGGGGCCGCCACGCGGAGGGCAAACCGACTCTGCGCGTTGGGGCCCCGGCCGGTTCGGAGACCGGCTTCATGAAGTTTTTCGCCGGGGGAGGCAGAATTCACGCCACTTCGACTTCAGAAGTGGTACTTCCTCCTTCGGAAGGGAGGCGGGGCCGCGGGTACGGAAGGGCCGACGCGCTCCGCTGCGCCGCACGTCGCGAACGAGCCACCACGAGCGGCTCCGGCGCGGCATGCCCGACCGGCGCATCTTCGCCGGGGCGAGGAGCCCGGCCCTGTCGCAGCCGCCCCGCAGAAGGCTCCCCTCCCTTCCCTCGCCTTTGCCGATCTACAAGAAGACCGGGTAGACCGCGCTCGCC
Organism: Deltaproteobacteria bacterium; assembly: GCA_003520425.1. Lineage (GTDB taxonomy): Bacteria > Myxococcota_A > UBA9160 > UBA9160 > UBA9160 > UBA9160. Next base: position 14,938 of record DOUU01000258.1, on the reverse strand, counting down.
GCGAGTCCGAGGACGAAGAGGGCTCCGGCGAGGCGCGTCAGCAGGAACGCCCACGCGACAAACCACAGGGGCCAGATCGGATAGTTCGCCGGTCGTTCCGCTGGTCTTGGCTGACTGTAGACCTTGAGCACCCGGCGCAGACGGGGCAGTGCCGCGAACGTGAGCAGGGTCCATATCCCGAGCGTGCCCGTGAGGACGAGGCACAGGATCAAGGCGAAGAACGACACCATGAGCAGCTGATTCAGGAAGGCGGCCCGCTCCGCACCCAGGATCACCGGCAGCGTGCGGATCCCAATGCGCTGGTCGGCTTCGATTTTGTCGATGTGCTTTCCGATCAAGACCGTGGTGACAAGAATCGCGTACGGGAGACTCGCGACGGCCACCCATGCGGGAAGCGAGCCCGTGGTGACGAAGTAGGTGCCGCAGATCATGAGCGGCCCCCACACGACGGCGACACCGGGCTCCCCCAAGCCGTGGTGCTTCAGCTTCACGGGCGGCGCCACGTAGAACACGCTGATAAAGAGGCCAAGCAGGGCAAACAGCACCACGGGCCAGCCGCGGGCCTCGGTCAGATAGATGAGGATGGCCAGATCGAAGCCGTTCACGAGAGCAATCGCGGCGACAAGACCGGCCTTGGAGATGAGGCCGGAGAGGATCGGATGCGGGGCGTACTGGCCTCGCACGTACTCGGCCGTATCGACACCGCCCGTCGTGTCGAAATAGTCGTTGATCATGTTGTTCGCGGCATGTGCCAGCACAAGGCCCAAGATCGCGAGGGCGAACAAGAGCCAGTCCGCGTGCACGGGGTTCGGGCCCGCCACCGCCAAAAGGCCGCCGATCGCACCGGAAGTGAGGGTCATGGGGAAGACACTGGCGCGGGTGATCAAGAGCCACTTCGAGACGGGATCCATGCGCCGACCCTGGGAGAGATTTTGGGTGGTCAGCACCTCCCGCCAATTCTCGAGCACCGTCGCCATGGGGACCTCCGGGAAAAGCCTTTGGTGGAAATGTCTAGACCAAGAAGCGGCGACGCTGCTCGGGCGTGGGCAGCATGCACTCCGCACGCTGGCCGAACCAGCGATAGCGGTTCGCGGCAATCCAGTCGTAGACGGCGTCGCGCAGTCTGCGCGGAACCACGCGGAGAAGTGCCAGAGCGGGCCAAGGGCCGGAGAGGCCGGCGAGGATGCGGAGCATCGCGTCGCTTTTCTCGAAGGAGCGCTCCCCTTCGACCAGCACGATGCTGGTCCGCACGTCTTGGGCGAGCCCCACCCGCGTCAAGAGCTCACGGCCCTTCGCGGACTGAAGAGGCGCAAAGGCGAAACGCTCGGCCGGGTCTCGGGCGAGCACGAAGCGCACCGTGCGGTTGCAAAGGTTGCAAACCCCGTCAAAGAGGATGGTGGGCCTCTCCATCACAGTTCAAAGTAGCCGCCGCCCATGGAGATGCACTCGCCTCCGACCCGCACCCCAGCAAGATCCGAGGGCGTACCGTCCACCTCCACGTAGAGGCGGCTCGGGCGGCCCATTTCAACGCCCTGCTCGCACTCGAGACGGGCCGGAGCCCCCGCCGGAACCACGCCATGGGCCACGAGATACGCCCCGAGTGGCCCTGCGGCCGAACCGGTGGCGGGGTCCTCGGCAATGCCTTCCTCGGGCGCAAACATGCGGCAGCGGAAGCGCGCCGGGGCCACCTGAACGAACGGGAAGGGGAGAACGTTCTCGGCCTGAAGGCCAAGCGACTTCCAGCGTTCAAACTGCAGCCGCGCCTGTGCGAGAGCTTCGAGGTCACGAAGCGGGATCATGAGAAAGGGTAGCCCCGTGGCAACGGTGCAGATCGGGAGCTTCGCGTCGAGCTGGCTCGCGTCGAGCCCAAGGGCGGCGGCCACGGCCGGGCGCTTCTCGACGCTGGCTCCGAATCGCGGCCGCGGCTGCGTCATCCGCCAGATCGGCGCGCCCGCGGGGCTGGTCGCCCGCTCCACGAGGATCGGCCCGACACCCTCTTCAAACACCACGCGATCGCCATGGCCCAGCACAAACGCTGTACCGATCGTCGGGTGTCCCGCCATGGGGATTTCGCTGCGCGGTGTAAAGATGCGTACGCGGTAGTCGCAGTCACGCCGCGTCGACGGCATGACGAAGGTCGCCTCCGAGAGATTTAACTCTGCGGCGAAGCGCTGCATGAGTTCGGGGTAGAGCTCTTCCGCGCGGGGAAATACAGCGAGCGGGTTGCCGCCGAAGCGCTCGGCGGTGAAGACCTCGACCAGTCGGTAGTCGTAGCGGGGCATCGGGAGACGACCATAGCTTGGCAGCGCGCCGCAGGGTCGGCCCTCCTATTCGTTTGACCTCTCGCCCAGACGGGGCGTAGCATCCGCTCCCGCGGCAGGTCCGAGCACAGGAGGGTTCCGTGGCGAGCTGGTGGTGGCGGTCCGACTACCTCGAGAGCTGCAACTGCGCCCACGGCTGTCCTTGCAACGTGACCCAGCTCCCGACGGATGGGACCTGCCAGGCCATGACCGTTTGGCGGATCCGCGAGGGCGCCTATCAGGGGACCCGACTGGACGGGCTCGCCGTGGGGATGCTCTTGCGCTGGCCGAACCCCATCCACCGCGGAGGCGGACGGGCGGTTCTCTACCTGGACGAGCGCGCAAACCCCGCCCAGCGTGTCGCGCTCGAGAAGATCGCCCGCGGCGAGGCGGGGGAAGGCGGGCCTTTTGCGATCTTCGCCGCCACCTACGCCGAGCCGCCCACGGTGATCTTCGGGCCGATCCAAATTCGGCACGACGAGTGGAGCGGCCACGTGCGCTTTGGGGATCTGGCCGAGGTGGAGATCGGGCCGGTGAAGGGCGACATGGACGGAAGCCCTGCGGATGCACGCCTCGTCCTCCCCAGCGGATTCATCTTTCGTGAAGCTCAAATTCGCAACAGCGACCGCTGCGACGTGCGCGCACCGGGCCTCACATTCTCCCATCGGGGCTCGAACGCGTTCATCTCGCAAGTGGAGTACAACCTCTAAGGGCGCTCGTCGCTTTGATGTCCAAGGACTCTGCTGTGCTGCGCGAAGTGCTGGCCGGCTGGCTGGCACTCGCGGTGGCCTCGGCGCTTGCCTGGTGGGTGACGCTCGACCAGGCGCGCGCCATGGCCGACATGCCGCAGTGTGATGGGACCATGGGGCTTTCTTTCCTGCCCTTTGTGGGAACATGGACGGCCATGATGACGGCCATGATGCTGCCGTCGGTGGCGCCCGTCGCGATCCCCTGGTCCCGGAGCATCCGACGGAGTGCGCGCGGCACTGAGCGCGTGAGCCGACTGGCTCTGTTCGCGGCGGGTTACCTCGGCGCCTGGGCCGCCCTTGGCGCGCTCGCCTTTGCAGCGGAAGTGGCTACCGATGCCCTCGTGCTGCATGCTCCCCGCACCGCACCCTGGCTCGGCAGCGCGATCTACGCGAGCGCGGGCGCCTTTCAACTGACGCGATGGAAGGACGCCTGCCTCCGGCATTGCCGTTCCCCCGTCGGCGCGCTTGCGCATTATTCGGGAGTGCGGGGACCTTGGCGGGACCTGCGCGTGGGCGTCCACCACGGGATCTGGTGCATGGGATGCTGCGCGGGACTCATGGCGGTGCTGATCGCCGTGGGGCTAATGAATGTTCCCGCCATGGTGGCGCTCGCGCTGGTCGTGTTCCTGGAGAAGACCTGGCGATACGGCCCGGCCCTTTCGCGCGTCGCGGGCGTTGCGCTGCTCGGCGGAGCTTTGCTCGCGCCCTTTCACCCCGGGCTCTTGCCAGGGCTTGCGCGCTAGCCGGCCATGGCAATCACGCTTCGCGCCACCTCGCCCGCTTTCATCATGTCGAAGGCCTTATTCACGTCGTCCAGGCCAAATCGCTGCGAGATCATCTCGTCGAGCTTGAGGCGTCCGTCGAGATAGAAGTCGACATAGCGCGGCATGTCGATGCGGAACCGGTTGCTCCCCATCATCGAACCTACGACGCTCTTGCCTTGAAGGACGATGTCGAGGCCGTTGAGCTCGAGGTTCGTGCCGACCGGCACCACTCCCACCAGCACGAGCGTGCCCCCTTTGCGGATCATGCCGAGGCCTTGAGCGGCAGTCTGCTTTAGACCGATGCACTCGAAGGCGTAGTCCACGCCGCCCGTGAGCCCGAGCACCTTCATCATGGCGTCTTCCGCAGACGCATCGATCGCATCGGTGGCCCCGAGCCTCTTGGCGAGGTCGAGCTTCCAGGCGAGGGTGTCGACGGCGATGATGCGGCTCGCTCCGCCGATGCGGCAACCCTGGATCGCCGCAAGACCCACGCCCCCACAGCCGATCACAGCTGCGGTCTCCCCGGGCCGGATCCTTGCGGTGTTGAGGGCAGCCCCAAGCCCCGTCGTCACGCCGCACCCAATCAGAGCCGCACGGTCGAGGGGCATCTCCTTGCGGATCTTCACCAGCGCATTCTCGTGAACGAGCATCTCCTCGGCGAATGCCGAGAGGTGTGCAAACTGGTGGATCAGTTCGCCTTTCTTGGAAAGGCGGGGCGGCTCGCCAGGAGCGCGCTGTGTCGCCGCGCCGCCGCAGAGGTTCGGCTGCCCGCACAGACAATAGGCACAGCTGCCGCAGAAGGCGGAAAGGCATCCGATCACGTGGTCCCCGGGCTGGACATGCGTGACCCCCGGGCCCACCTCGACCACCACGCCCGCCGGCTCGTGGCCGAGCACGGTCGGGGGCGGCACCGGAAGCGCCGCCTCGATGCAGTGCAGATCGCTATGACACACCCCGGTCGCCGCCGTGCGCACACGCACCTCGCGTGGCCCAGGCCTCGCGAGCTCGATGTCCTCGATGCCGAGGGGCGTCTTGTACGCGCGCATGACTGCAGCCCGCATGGGTCGTTTCTCCTGTGGTTTGGCCGTCGCATTATACGCGCTCCCCTCGGGCGATTGGCCAGATCGCTCGGGCGGAAGGCCCAGAAGCGCTGTGCCGCCTTGAGGGGAGACGGGGCACGTGCGGGCGATCGACTTTCCAGTTTGGCGCGGAGACCTACATTGAACTCCCGCGCAGAGCGCGCGCTGGCCGCCTCGCGCGCAAGTTCGCGCCTGCTCGCACTACCCGGGGCCCCGGCGAGGAGCCTCTCTTTTGGCGAGGGGGAATCCCATGATCACCGTTCGACGCAGCTCAGAACGAGGCCATGCCCAGCACGGCTGGCTCGACAGTCGCCACACGTTCTCGTTCGCCGACTACTACGATCCCGCGCACATGGGCTTCCGGACGCTGCGGGTCATCAACGAGGACCGCGTCCAGCCCGGACGAGGCTTTGGCGTCCACTCGCACGAGGACATGGAGATTGTGAGCTACGTGCTGGAGGGTGCGCTTCAGCACCGCGACAGCATGGGCAACGGAGCCGTGCTGCGTCCGGGGGAGGTCCAGCGCATGAGCGCCGGGACCGGCGTCACGCACAGCGAGTTCAACGCCTCAAACAGTGAAATCGTGCATTTCCTCCAGATCTGGATCCTGCCAGAGCGCAAGGGCCTCACGCCTTCCTACGAGCAGAAGACCTTCCGCTCCGACGTGCGGCGCAACGAGCTGATCCTCGCCGCGTCCCGGGACGGGCGACTCGGATCGGTGGTGGTCCATCAGGACGCCAATCTCTACCTGGCGCGGCTCGACGCTGGAAACCGAATCGAGCTCGAGCTTCCGCCTTCGCGCGCTGCCTGGGTGCAGGTGGTCCGCGGCTCTGTGGCCCTGCGGGACGAGAAACTCGCCGCCGGAGACGGCGCGGCCCTGAGCGGAGAAAAGAGCGTCTCGCTGACAGCGGCCGAGGACGCCGAGGCCCTCGTGTTCGATCTCACGTAGGGGGCGCGCAAGACCGGATCGGCCTGGTCCTCGCGCTGCCTTTCGCCGCAGGCCTGCGCCTGCGGCACCGCAGATCTTGCTCCTCAAGGCCCTGATGCACCATATTGTTGCATTTGGATTCGCGCGTTCCTGGCCGCGCCCTTCTCGAGCGCCTTGGGGCCAGTGCACACCCTGACCCCCAGAGGTACCCACCGGATGGACAACAGTGCCTCGGCTCCGCACCTCGACGTGCTGTCGACCGCGGCCGCCTGGCACGCCGCCGGCAGGGCGGTCGCACTCGCGACCGTCGTCGCGACCTGGGGCTCGTCGCCGCGTCCCGTTGGCAGCCAGCTCGCAGTCGATGCCGAGGGCAGGTTTGTCGGTTCCGTCTCGGGGGGCTGTGTCGAGGGCGCGGTGATCCAGGCAGCGCTCGACACCATTGCGAGTGGTGAGCCGCGTCTTCTCGACTTCGGTGTCCGCCAAGAGGAAGCATGGGCACTGGGCCTCCCCTGCGGAGGGAAGATCCGGATCTTTGTGGAGCGGGTCGGGTGAGATGCGTCCCGAAACGCTGGCCAAGCTCCAGGCCGCGCGCGCGGCCAAGGACCCGGTTGCCCTCGTCACGCACCTCCGCACGGGAGACCAGGGGCTCGTCTTTGCTAGCGCGAGCGAAGGGGAGCTGCAGCTTGAGGCCGACGTCCTCGCGGCGGCCCGGGAAGCGCTCACGCGCGAGCAGGGGGCTTGCATCGAGACCCGCGATGGCACCGTCTTCGTGCAGCCTTTCCTTCCTCCGTTCCGGCTCATCGTCGTCGGCGCGGCGCACATCGCCCATCCTTTGATGCGTATCGCCGCGATGACCGGCTACCGTGTCATTCTGATCGATCCGCGCGGAGCCTTCGCCGCGAGCCAGGGCTTCGCCGACGCGGGCGTCTGCGTGGACCATGATTGGCCCGACGTCGCGCTGGAGCGGCTTCATCTCGACGAGCGAACCGCCGTCGTCACGCTGAGCCACGACCCGAAACTCGACGATCCCGCGCTCGACGCAGCGCTTCGCAGTTCCGCCTTCTATATCGGCGCATTGGGCAGCCGCAAGTCGCACGCTGCGCGCAAACGGCGCCTTACCGCTCAAGGCCACGATGAGGCGTCGCTCGCCCGCATCCGCGGACCGGTCGGCCTCGACATCGGCGCGCAATCACCCGCTGAGATTGCGGTCGCAATCATGGCCGAGATTACCGCGGTACGCCGTCGCGGCCCGGGAGCAGCCAAGCGCGCTCCGTCCATCGCCGCGATCGTGCTCGCCGCCGGCCGCTCCAGCCGCTTCGCACCCGAGAACAAGCTCCTCGCCGAGTTCGAGGGTGCGCCGATGATCACGCGCGCGGTCGAGGCGGCCCTCCTCTCGAAGGCTGCGCCCGTGTTGGTGGTGGTGGGTAGCGACGCCGATCGCATGCGCGCCGTGCTCGGCGGACGCGACGTCACGATCGTCGAAAATCCTCGCTTCGCGGAAGGGCTGAGCAGCAGCCTGCGTGCCGGCCTCGCGGCGCTTCCCCAAGGCGTCGACGGCGCCGTCGTGCTGCTCGGCGACATGCCCCGCGTGGGCGCGCACCACATCGATCGGCTGATCGCTGCTTTCGATCCGAGCGCCGGTCGCGCGATCTGCGTACCGATCCATCGTGGCAGGCGCGGCAATCCAGTGTTGTGGAGCGCGGCATTCTTTCCCGAGATGGAAAAGCTCAGAGGGGACTGCGGCGCGCGGGAGCTGATCGACCACCACGCTGCCCGGGCCGCCGAAGTCGAGATGCCGGACGACAGCATCCTGTTCGACGTCGACACGCCCGCCACACTCGCGGAGCTGCGCCCCGGCGCGGCAGAGCGCGCGTCCGCGCCGAACCCTCCTGAGGTTGCAGGTTCCTCTCGACGGGGCTGCTAATCCGAGCTCCGAGCCTTGAGCCCGGGCGCGATTCCTTGCAACGCGAGCGAGACCATGGGCGCCACCATCGCTGGCCCGACGCGGCGGCCGGTGAAGAACAGGCTCACGGCGATCGGGCCCACGATGAGGTCCGCAGCGAGATCCAGATCCACGTCGGGCGAGATCTCACCGCGCTCGACACCGCGCTCGAGCGCCCGCCGGAGTGGCTGGCGCCGGCCGCGGAGCAGGGGATCGATCAGCTCAGCAAACTCCGGGTTGTGCAGGCGCTCCCCGACGACGCTTGGCAGGACCACCGCCAGCGGGGTCGCGTTGAACTGATCAAGATACTTGCTGAGCATGAAGAGGAGGTCTTTGCGCAGATCGCCTGTGTCGACCTCCTCGAACGCAGGCAGACCGCCGAAGGCCTCGACGACGAGCGGGAGCTTGGAAGGCCAGCGGCGGTAGATCGTGGCCTT
>DOUU01000258.1:0-6691 GCA_003520425.1 Deltaproteobacteria bacterium | reverse complement strand
CTCCCAGCCAGGCGGGTCCCAAGGTCCCGCTTCTTTGCGCCCGGGGTCTGGCGTCGATCGCCGCGCCCCCGGGTCTTCTTCGTCCGTTCGGCGCTCACCGCGGGCTCTGCTGGTGCGGGGCCAGCTGCATGAATGGAATCTTGCNNGTCGGCTGCAGCCTTGGCCGTCCGGTCGGTGAGGCTAGGCCGAGGCAAGCGGCGACCCGTGGTATCCGGCCTCTCCATCGAGGACCGAGGCCGCGATCCGATCCTCGAGCGCGCGGCCGTCCCACCACGTCATCTGGAGTTGCTTGGCGCGCCGGAAGTAGAGCTGGATGTCGTACTCGAGTGTGAAGCCGTAGCCGCCGAAGACCTGCTGGCACATGGCCGTCACGTCGCGGAACGTCTGGCACGCGAAGAGCTTCGCCATCAGCGCGAGACGCTCTTTCGGCCGGCCGGCCGCCCGCGCCCAAGCCGCCTCGTAGACAAGCGTCTTGCCCCCGTCGATCAACGTGCTGGCGTCAGCGAGGTAGTGCGAGATCGCCTGGAATGCGCCGAGCGGCTTGTCGAATTGGACGCGCTCCTTGGCGTAGTCAACCGTGATCTCGAGCGCGCGCTCCGCCCCCCCCATGGCCTGCGCAGCGAGCAGGATGATCCCATCGAGCATCACGCGTTCCCAGGTCCTCCAGCCCGAGCCGGGGGGGCCCAGACGGGAGGACGCCGGCACCCGCACCTCGGAGAGCTCGACGCGGTACTGCGTATCGCCCGCCAGGCTGCGGCGCTGCTCCATTGCCACGCCGGGCGCCGCCGGATCCACAAGAAACAGATCGACCTCGTGCTCCCCTGCGCCAGTGCGCGCCAGCACAAGGAGCCGCGTCGCCGCAGCTGCGAACGGCACGTGATCCTTGGTGCCCGTGAGGAGGAACTCGCCCGCTCGGGACTGGCCCCTAAGCTGAACTCCGCGCGCGCCGAAGCCGCCGCGCGGCTCAAGCCAGGCGGGCGTCAACACCGCCTCCCCGGACGCGATCCTCGGCAGCCATTCGTCCTGCTGTGTGCGGCTTCCGGCCGCGAGCAGCGCGCTCCCGCCGAGCACGCAGCTTGGAAAGTGCGGAGAGGGGCTGAGCGCCCGGCCCAGCTCCTCGTACAAGATCGCTGCTTCGATCATCGACATTCCCGCGCCGCCCTGCGCCTCCGGCAGGAGGATGCCCGTGAGCCCGAGCTCGCACAGCTTGCTCCAGAACTCACCCGTATACCCTGTCGGGTGGTCTTCCATCGCGCGGACGACCTTGAGCGGCGCTACCTCTGCACACAGGCTGCGGACCATGTCGCGGAGCAGCTCCTGTTCCTGGCTGAGACGCAAGTCCATTCCTTCCCTCCCGAATCGCGGCAGACGCAGACACCGTCTGCCAGCGCGCCTAGGGTTTCCAGTCCTCGCCCTTGCGCGCCCACGGGTTGTCCGTTTCGGAGACCGGCACCGCGACGCGCGCCTCGCACGCGGTCATCGTTTTCTCGCCCACGCGCAGCTCGAGAGAAAGCTCCACCCAGCCGCAGCCTTTTTCGTCCGTGCCCACCTTCTGCACCGTGCCCTGGAAGACCATGCGCGCGCCGGGAAACACGGAGTCCCGCATGCGAAACTTCATGCGGCCGAGCCGGCCCAAGGGTCCGGTCCAGTCCTCGACGTAGCGTTCGAACCAAGCCGCCTGGTTGGGCGTGTTCAAGAAGATGTCCTTCACGCCATTGCGCTGCTGGGCGAAGTCGCGGTCGTGGTGCATGGGCCGCCAGTCGCGCGTTGCAAGCGCGCCCAGAATGACCGTCGTCGCAGTCACGTCGTAGGCCAGCTTCGGCATCTCATCGCCCGGCGCGACGTCCGAGAGCAACAGGCGCCCGATGCCTCTTCCCATCACGCGCCTCCCTTCACGTAGCCAAAGCCCGTATAGCTCTCGCGGGCGGCCAACTGGCCTTTCTGATTCATGTACTCGACGTCGATCACCCAGAATCGTCCTTGGCCGAGCCGCGTGGTCTTGAGCGGGCTCACCTCGCGCAGGATCTGCCGCGTGGTCAGCCTGTCTCCCGGCCGCACAGGCTCATGGAAGACGATCTCATTTTCCGTCATGATCGCCTCCGGGAGTCCAAGCACCTCTTTCAGGTCAAAATGCACCTGCAGCGGTTGGCGGGCCTTCGCGCGGCCCGGTGCCCACCAGTGGGGGCGAAACCAGAGCGAGATCGTGGTTGGAGGCGCAATCCAGCCGCCCGTGAGCGCACGTGCCACGTCGGCGTCCCAGAAGAGCGGGTTCCCGTTCTCCACCGATGCGAGGCTCGTCAGCATGTAGCCGCGTTCGACCTCGAACTCCCCCGCCTCCTCGTAGCGCGGCTGGCCGATCCAAGTTTGCACCTCCGAAGGAAGGTCTGTGTTCATGCAATAATTCCCTCACTCTCGAGCTTTGCGATTTCCTCCGCGGACAGGCCTGCCGAACGAAGCAGCTCCGCAGTATCCGTCTCCGAGGCGCCGCGGAGCGACACCGTGTGGTGCGCACGGGCGGCGCCCGCCAGCACTGCCGCGACCTGCCGAAAGCGGCCGTACTGGGGATGCTCGGCCCAGCCGAAGGCGCCGCGCTGGGCGAAGTGTGGATCGGCCGCCACTTCGCCGATCGACAAGACCGGCGCCACGCAGGTGTCGCGGGGGGCCAGAAGCTCGATCCACTCGTCACGGCTCCGCGCAGCGAAAGCCGCCCGCAGATCCGCGCGGATCTTTTCCTGCGCCGCATCGTCGAGCTGACTTGAGACCCAGCGCTCGAGACCGAGGGCGCGGCACAGGTTCGCCCAGAAGGCGGGCTCGATCGCAGCCACCGCCAGCCACTTGCCGTCGCCAGCGGGGTAGACGTCGTAGCAGGCATAGCGGCCGCTCAGAAGATCGCCGCCGGGTGCCGGCTGGGTTCCGGTCGCAAGATGTTGATCAATGGTGAGGGCGAGGAGCGAGAGCACTCCGTCTGCCACGGAGACGTCGATGTACGCCCCCTCGCCTGTGGCGCTCCGGCGCAGCAGCGCGGCGAAGATCGCGATCGCCGCCTGCATGCCGCCAGCTGCAGCGTCGGCGATCGTCGCGCCCGGCAAGGCCGGCCCACCGTCGTTGCGGCGCCCACTCATGTGGAGGAAGCCGCCGACGGCGAGGTAATCGAGGTCGTGCCCGGCCCAGGAGGCACGTGCTCCTTCCTGCCCATAGCCGCTCGTCGAGCAGTACACGATGCGCTCGTTCACGGCCCGCAGCTCCTCATGCCCGATACCGAGACGCGCTGCGACACCGGGCCGGAAGCTCTCGATCACGACGTCCGCGCCCGCTGCGAGCCGGAGCACGGCCGCCCGACCTGCCTCAGACTTGAGGTCGATGCGAACCTGTTTCATGCCGCGGCCGCCCGCGTAGGCATGGAAGGGAGCCTCGGTTTGCACGGCTCCGGCACGCTTTGGTGCCCCGATCTTGACGACGGTGGCGCCATAGTCCGCCAGGATGCGGGCGCAACGCGCCGCCGGTCCCACCGTCGAGAAGTCAAGCACCATGATCCCGTCGAGCGCAGCCGGCGATGCCATGTCGGGCGACCTAGAAGTTTTTCGGCAGGCCAAGCTTCCGGCGCGCGATGATGTTCTTTTGGATCTCGGAGGCGCCGCCGCCGATGGTATCGATCACCGTGTACCGGTAGGTGCGCTCGGCCCGGCCGCGCAATGGAGCGTCGGCGGTATGGACGCGGAGCTGCCCCCCCGCGCCCACGACGTCCAGCGTGGCGCTCGCGAGCCTCTGCGAGAGGCCGGTCGCGTACAGCTTGTACTCGGAGGCTTCGACGGTCGGAGGCTTACCTCCTTCCAGGGCCTTCGAGACGAAGCGCAGCCCGAGCACCCGGGCGACCTCGGTTTGCGTCACCAGCTGGGCGATCGTCTTGCGCACGTGCGGGTCCTCGCGCAGGGGGACCCCGTCGCGTTCCGCGCTGCGCACGTGATCCACGAGCTCCTCGAGCCGTTGCTGGATCGGGGAGAGTGTGAACATCGTGAAGCGCTCGAGATCGAGGGCCTCTGAGACATACTGGAATCCGCGGTTGAGCTGGCCGACCACATAGTCGTCGCTCACAAATACGTCGTCGAAGAAGACCTGATTCGTGATCTCGTCCCCGATCGTCGGCATCGGCTGGATCGTGAGCCCGGGGTGCTTCATCGGGACCAGGAACAGCGTGATGCCGTCGTGCTTCGGCCGATCGGGGTCGGTGCGCGCCGCCACCCAGTACCAGTCCGCGAAGTGGGCGGACGTCGTGAAGATCTTCTGGCCGTTCAGGCGCCAGCCCTTGCCGTCGCGTGTTGCGCGCAGCTGCATGTTGGCGGCGTCCGAGCCCGCCTGCGGCTCGCTGTAGCCGATCGCGAACTCGACCTCATTGTGCAAGATCCGCGGCAGGAACTCCCGCTTCAATCGTTCGTTGCCATGCCGGATGATGGTCTTCCCGATGATGCCGACGCCCTTGCCGATCTGCGGAGCCCCCCGCCGCGCAAGGCATTCGTTCAGCAAGTACTCGTAGACGCCGGAGCGTTCGGCGCCCCCGTACTCCTTCGGCCACGTCATCCCCAGCCATCCGCGCTCCGCCATGCGTTTCATGAACGCGCGGCGCGCGGGCGTGTCGACGAGCTGCGCCATGTTCTCGCGGGTCGGATCCATGACCTCCGGGTCCGCGTTCTCGTCGAGGAACTTCTCTACCTCCTCCACAAAGGCCTTCTCGGCCTCAGAGAATTCGAAGTCCACGCAGCGCTCCTCCCGGTTTGGGCTCGGCAGGGTGGCCTTCCCGTGGTTTTGAACATATACGATACGTACCGTATAGTAAACCCGCGTCGGAGAGGACATGGCACGACCGATCCGGACAGCCCGGCACAGGCAGGCAGCTGTGGCGGGCATCCATGCGCTGCCCTACGCGAAGAACCTGGGGATGACGGAGCGCAATGCAGGCGCTCGCGCGATCCTCGGCGCCCTGGCCGACGCAGGCCTCACGGTGAGCGACGTCGACGGCATGTTCCGATATGTGTGGGAAGGCACGACCGAGATGGAGATGGCCCGCATTCTCGGCGTGCGCAACCTCAGGGCCTTCGGCGAGGTCGACTACGGCGGCGGCGCCGGCGCTCCGACCGTGTCGTGGGCTGCACTGGCCATCGAGACCGGGCTCGCCGACGTCGTCGTATGCTGGCGCGCGAGGAATCGCTCCTCAGGAGGAAGGCCGNNAAGGCCGTGGACGAGCCAATACCAGGCGACCGGGCAGGATCAGTTCGAGCGTCCCTATCACGTGGTTCGTCCGGTCGACGGGATGGCTTTCCACGCGCGTCACTGGATCCATCGCTATGGCTGGAAGCCCGAGCTCACCGGCACGGTGGCGATCACGATCCGCGGGCACGCGCAGCGAAACCCGATGGCGATGATGCGCAAACCGCTCTCCATGGAGGACTACCTCTCGGCGCGCATGATCGCAGACCCGCTGCGGCTTTTCGATTGTTGCCTCGAGACCGATGCCGCACTCGCGATGGTGCTCACGACCGCCGAGCGCGCGCGCGACCTTCCCTCCACGCCCGCGTACGTGCAAGGGTTCGGCATGGGCTGCGGCCCGGAGATGACCGCGATGACCTTCTTCTACGGAGAAGAGCTCGGGGCGACACCAAACCGCTGGGTCGCGCCGGAGCTCTGGCGCAACACCGGCCTCGCCCCCCGCGACATCGACGTGGTGCAGTTCTACGACGCCTTCACTTTCCAGATCCCCATCGCCTTCCAGGAGTATGGGTTCTGCAAGGACGGAGAAGCAGCGGACTACCTTGCGGGCGGCCATCACCCGCCATACAACACAAGCGGCGGCGGCCTCTCCGAGGCCTACACCCACGGGTTCAACCTGCTCGTCGAAGGGGTACGCCAGGTCCGAGGTACGTCGACCAGCCAGGTCCCGAACGTCCGACACAGTCTTGTGACGAGCGGCAACGTCGTTCCCACGGGCGCGATCGTGTTCTCGAAAGAGCCGTGGTGAGCAGCCCCCCCTCGTTCCCGATCCCGATCGCAGATGCGGATACCCAACCGTTCTGGGACGCCTGTCGTCGACATGAGCTCGTGATCCAGCGCTGCGCGCGCTGCTCCCGCTGGCTCTGGCAGCCGCGGCCGATCTGCTCAAGCTGCCAGACGCCCGATCCGGTCTGGACGCGGGTGTCCGGGGATGGCCGCATCACCTCCTGGACCGTGATCCGTCCGCCGACGCTTCCCGCCTACGCAGAACGGGTTCCTTTTGTGGTGCTGCTCGTCCAGCTCGAGGAGGGCGTACGGCTGCTCGGCTATCTCGTCGATGACGCGGGCGCCTTGCGGCGGACCGACGGCGAAGCCGAGGGCGTCGCGATCGGAGCTCGCGTCCGGCTCCGTTTCCACGATCAGGCCGGTACCCTCCTGCCATCGTGGACGATCACGCCTTGAAGATCGGACTCACCATCTTCGCGACCGATCGCGCGATGAGCCCGGTCGAGCTAGCTCCGGAGGCGGAGGCGCGTGGCTTCTCCTCGCTCTATGTGCCCGAGCACACCCATATCCCGACGAGTCGGCGCACGCCACCGCCGACCGGCGGAACGGAACTCGCCGACGAGTACCGCCGCACACTCGACCCGATGGTCGCCTTGGCCGCGGCCGCAGCTGTCACTTCGCGCATCCGGCTCGGCACCGCGGT
>DOUU01000460.1 GCA_003520425.1 Deltaproteobacteria bacterium | reverse complement strand
CGGTCGATCTCGCGCAGCCGCTTCTTGCCGTAGATGTACTCGGCGTTCTCGGAGCGGTCGCCCTGGGCCGCAGCGGCGGCGACCTCTCGCGTCACCCGCGGGCGCTCGGTGCGCCACAGCCGGTCCAGCTCCTGCTCCAGGTGGCGGTAGCCCTGGGGCGTGATGTAGCGGCTGCCGGGTGCAAGCGGGGCGGGGTCGTCCTCGGCCATGACGCAAGGATACTGCGCGCCGCCGGCCGCTAGCATCCCGCACCGTGGAGCCCCGAGTCTCGGTCCTGATTCCCGCAAGGGACGCCGAACCCACCCTCGAAGCCGCGCTGCGCAGCGTCGCGCGCCAGCGTGAGTCGGGTTTGGAGTGCGTGGTGGTGGACGACGGCTCGCTCGATCGGACCCGGGAGGTGGGGCTGCGGTTTGCGGCGGCCGATCCCCGGTTCCGCGTCGTTGCCGCTGCGCGGGCGGGCCTGGTGCCTGCTCTGAACCTGGGTCTCGCTGCGTGCCGGGCACCGTTCGTGGCGCGCATGGACGCGGACGACTGGATGCACCGGGAGCGGCTCTCCGCGCAGCTCTGCCTGCTCGAAGAGGATCCCTCTCTGTCCGGCGTCGGCTGCCACGTTCGACTGTTTCCCCGGCGCGGCCTGAGCGAGGGGCTGAGGGCGTACGAGCGCTGGCTCTGTTCCATCGACTCGCCGGACCGGGTGCGTCGCGATGCGTTCATCGAATGCCCGCTCGCACATCCCACGCTTGTGGTTCGGCGTGAGGAGCTCCTCGAGGTCGGTTTTCGCGACGCGGGGTGGCCGGAGGACTACGATCTCATCTTGCGCCTGCTCGCCAAGGGCCTGCGGATCGGGGTCGTGCCACGGCGTCTGCTCGGCTGGCGGGACAGCCCAGGACGGCTCTCGCGCACTCACCCCGCCTATGGGCAGCTGCGTTTCACCGAGTGCAAAGCGGCCTTTCTGGCGAGCGGCTTTCTCGCCGGCTGCGAGGAGTACGTGCTGTGGGGCTACGGAGCGACGGGCCGAGGGCTGCGCCGCGCGCTGGCGGGGCATGGCAAGCGTCCCTCCCACATCATCGAGCTGCATCCCCGGCGCGTGGGCCAGCGGATCCACGGCGCCCCCGTGGTCGGCCCGTCCGCCCTGCCGACGCTGCGGGGCCGACCGATCGTGGTGTCGGTTGCAGGCGAGAAGCCACGGGCCGAGATCCGGGCGGCACTCGCGGCCATGGAGTTCCAGGAGCCAGACGAGTTTGTGTGCGCCGCCTAGCCATCGAGGCGGCTTCCCCAGAGGCGTGCGCTAGCGGGCGCTTTGCAGGAGGGCCGCGCCGGCCGCGACGAGGCAGGCTGCGACGACGCGACGCCGTCCGAAGGGCTCGCCGAGAAGGGCCGTCCCGATGCCCGCGGCGACGATGACGCTCGTCTCGCGCAGCGCGGCCACGTGGGCGATGCGGCCATGGCCCATGGCCCAGAGCACGATGCCGTAGGCCAGCGCGGCGAGGGCACCGCCCGCAAGCCCTGTCACAAGATGCGGCCGGAAGGACGGCCACACGCGCCCGCGTCGCAGCCATAGGACCAAGAGCAGGATCGGAAATCCATCCAGCAGCATCAACCATGCGATGAAAGACAAAGGATTCGAGGTGCGGCGGACCCCCATGCCATCGCACACCGAGTACGTTCCGATCCAGGCCGCCGTGAGCAGGGACCACCCGAGGGCGCTTCGGCTCGCGCCCGCAGCGAGTTCGGGCTCGAGGGCGAGACTCATGATCCCCCCTGAGAGCAGGAGGATGCCTGCGATCTCGACCGGGACGAGGGCTTCGCCCGCCGCGCCCCAGGCTCCCACCGCAACGAAGGCGGGCGCCGCGCCTCGCGCGATGGGATACACGCGAGAGAGATCCCCGTGCTCGTAGGCGCGGACCAGCGAGATGTTGTAGGAGACGTGAAGCAGCATCGCGAGCGCGAGAAACGGCCGGGCGGCGCGGTCTGGGAAGGCCACGAAACCGAGCGAGAAGGGGACTGGCAGGGCGCTTGCCGCAATCAAGAGGGCCATGCACAAGGCGCCGCCCACGATCACCAGCGTCAGCATCGCGAGCTTATCGCCGCCCGACTTTACGAGCGCGTTCCAAGTCGCGTGGAGGAGTGCCGCGAAGAGGACGAGCGCCGTCGTTTGAGGGTCGAGCGCCAGGCGTGTCAGTCTCGGACACGGTCCCGAGCCGCGCTAGCCGAGCCGCTCCCGCTCACGAGCCTTGGCTTTGGGTGCGAGCTGCGACCGAAACGTCCTGGTGTCGCCTTCCCGGCGTCGAGCGATCGCCTCGAGAAGTCCTGCGCACGGCCCGGCTCCGCCCGCCAAGGAGTGGCGAAATCCCCCCATTCCGGGCACGTCTTGCGACCCGTGCGTCGCGGCGGGATTTCGCGAGGAGGGCGCACTCCGCGCAGCCACAGGCTCCGCGCTTGCCCGCGCGCGGGGCTGGACTCGGCACACACCATTCGCTAACTGCGAAACGGTGCCTTGGAGAGACACTCGCACTGCTCGACGCGATGCTGTGGGAGGCACAGTCTGCTCCGCAGAGAAGACAGCGTCCGCCGTCGTGCCGGCGAGGACGCGGGAGGTTCGCATGCGACGCCACCGGCTGCTTTCGCTTGTCCTTGGGGCTGCGCTGCTGATGGGACCCAAGCAGGGGCGCGCAGACGACACCGACAAGAGTGCGCTCAAGCCGGACCGCCCCTTCTTGGTCGAGATCGAGGGGCAGTGGTCCTACATCGAGAGCGAAGCGAGGCTCAGTTCGACGATTGGCACCCTCCAGCCGATCCTGGGCCCCGGCCAGACCAGCACGGAGACGATCAAGTCGCCGAACAACCTTGGCGGGGAAGTGCGGCTCCTCGGGCCTCTTCTTTGGGGAATCGGGCGGCCGTTCATCGAAGGCGGGGCCGTGACACCGGTGGGTCGCGACATCATCACGAGCTCCAACTATGGAATCCCGGGCCAAGCGCCGCAGTCGAATGCATCCTTGGAGTTCGACTGGGAAGCCAACACGGCGCTCGGTTTCGCCGTCGACATGCCGCTTGGCAAATCCCTGCTGAGCCTAAAGCCGTTCGTCGGCTTCGCCTGGGACGCCTACGTCGCGCAGGTGAATTTCTTCTCGGCGGCCGGACGCGGCCTCATCGTGCCGAACAACAGCACCAACATCACCGCGCACTACACCATCGGCAGCGCGGAGTTTGGCGGCGCGGCGAGCTTCCAGCCCATCAGCTCGATCCCGGTCTACATCTTTGGTGGAGGCGGCTGGCGCAAGCCCCTTACGAACTACCACCGCCACCAGTGCGACAACGTCGCATCGGAGGCGGAGCACTTCGAGCCGCCCGCTTGCGGCGACTACAACTTCTTGGGCGGCGGGTTCTTCAGGACGGGCATCGGCGTCCGCTTCTAGGCCTGCTTCAGCTGGGTGCTGCGGCCCCCTCGACGCGCCCGTCGAGGGCGGCCTCATACATCGCGCGCAGCTCGGGTTCGCCAATCTGGACGGGATTCCCGGCCGCGCACGGATCCGCGGCCGCCATCCTCGAGAAACGGTCGGCGTGTGCGTGGCTCATGCCGAGGGCCGCCACGCTGTGCGGGATCCCGATCTCCTTGCGCAGCGCGAGCACCCACTGAAGGACGCCATCGACGCCGCGACCTTCGAGGCCGAGATAGCGGCCCACGCGCTCCATCTTGTCCTCGATCGCCCTGCGGTTGAACGCCAGCACATAAGGCATGACGACTCCGTTCGTGAGGCCGTGATGGCTGTCGAGGACTGCGCCGATCGGGTGGGAGAGGGCGTGGATCGCTCCGAGGCCCTTCTGGAACGCCACCGCACCCATGCTGGCCGCGGCCATGAGGTGTGCCCGCGCCACGAGATTCGATCCCTCGCGCACCGCAACGGGGAGCCAGTCATGGAGGAGCCGCATGCCTTCCAAGGCGATTCCATCTGCCAGGGGGTGGAAGCCAGGCGCGCAGTAGGCCTCGAGGTTGTGCGCGAGCGCGTCCATGCCCGTTGCCGCTGTGATGTGCGGCGGGAGCCCGAGTGTCAGGGCGGGATCGCAGATCACGAGCGCGGGCAGCATCTTCGGGTGGATGATGATCTTTTTCACGTGGCTCGCCTCGTCGGTGATCACCGCGGCGCGGCCCACCTCTGACCCTGTCCCGGCCGTGGTCGGGATCGCAATCACGGGCGCGATGGCGGGCGTCGACGCCCGCTTCCAGAAGTCGCCGACATCTTCAAAGTCCCAGATCGGACGGGACTGGCCCGTCATGAACGCGATGGCCTTTCCCGCGTCGAGGGCGGATCCTCCCCCGAAGGCAATGACCCCGTCGTGCCTGCCGTCGCGTNNCTGCCGTCGCGAAAGGCGCGCACTCCCGCCTCGACGTTCGCCCCGACGGGATTCGCGCGGATGTCGGAGAAGAGCCCGCTTCCGAGACCCGAGGCGTCGAGGGCGGCCTTCGCGGCCAAGAACGCGGGGAGCTTGGCCAGGGAGGGGTCGGTCACGAGCAAGGGCCGCCGCAAGCCGAGCTCCCTGCAGCAGTCCGGCAGCTCTGCGATGCGTCCCGCGCCGAAACGAACCTGTGTGGGGTAGCTCCAGTTGGCGCGCAGGGTGGCGGGGTCAATCTCCATGAGATCNNCGCGCGCCTAGGTGCGCACGCGCAGGTGGTAGGACTTGGGACGCGTGAGCGCCTCGAAGCCGAGACGGGAGAGCGTGCACCCGCGCCCGGAGTTCTTGACTCCGGTCCAGGCGAGGGCCGGGTCGAGGTAGTCGCACCGGTTCATGAACACGGTTCCGGTCTCGAGGCGCTCGCCCAAGGCGATCGCGGCATCGGCGTCCTCCGTCCAGAGCGCTGCCGTGAGCCCGTAAGGGCTGTCGTTCATGAGCGTGACAGCGTCGTCGTCGCTGCGGACGCGCATGATGCCCACCACCGGGCCGAAGCTCTCCTCG
>DOUU01000364.1 GCA_003520425.1 Deltaproteobacteria bacterium | reverse complement strand
TCCTATGGCAACACGATTCGCATGTTCGATAGTGAGAAGGCGATCCAGAAGGCGGTAATGGCCATCGTCACGGACTCGACTCCGGTTTCTGAGCCCAAGGATCCGGGTGCTGTCGTTTTTCAACTCTGGAATCTCTTCGCCTCGGCGGAGGAGCGGCGCGAAATGGCCGAGCGCGCGAAGCGAGGTGGCCTCGGCTACGGGGAAGTGAAGAAGGATCTCGCAAAGCGGCTTCTCGCCTACTTCGGTCCGATGCGTGAGCGGCGCGCTGCGCTCGAGCGCGCACCCGACATCGTGGAGGAAGTCCTCGACCAGGGAGCAAGACGCGCACGCAGGCTCGCGGCGCCCGTCCTCGAAGCGGCCCGCAACCTCGCGGGCCTCGGCGTTCCGCCTCGTTAGATTTGGACCCGGAGCGACCTTGGAGTCGCAGCTCGGAANNTCTCGCGTGGGACGCCCGCTACATCAGGATCGCAAGCTGCCGGGACTGCGCCACGAGGATCCCGTCGCGGCTCCAGATCTCGCCGTCCTCCTCGAAGAAGCCCTCGCGCGCCTCGCGCGCCCGAAAGACCGCAAGGTAGTAGTCCTCCGCCTTTGCTCCCTCGAGCGGAAGCGTCGCACGGAAGTGGACGGTGAGGTCTATGGTCGGAACTGCAGCAATCGGAACCCCGGGCGTCGCCCAAGAGAAGACCGAGGGCGTCCAGGCATCTGCAAACGCCGCAACGACGGCGGCGTCGGCGACGCGGGGCTCAGCGAGGCGGATCCACCCTCCCGCGAGGGCCTCGGGCGCGCCGGAAAATGGAGGGCTGCCTAGCGCCCATCGGGTGTCGTAACGGTCGTGAAGAGGAATGGAAGGGCCCGAGCGGGGTCCACGGCCGGGTGGTGTCGCCTCGGGGGGCGGGGCCTCGGGCATTGCAGCGTGGTGGAACTCGACGTCTCGCCAAGGCTTCGAGAAGGCGGCCAGCGCGAGGGCGAGAAGCCGCTCGTCTTGGATCATGCGCGCCGAGAGGGTCGAGAGCGAGCGTCCAGCACGCTCGATGGTGGTGAGGATTCGAACGGGGCCTTCGGCCGGCGCCGCTGTGTAGTGGACGGTGAGCGAGCGAACAGGACGCTCGGGATCCCCGAGACGCTGCTCCAAAGCGCACAAGAGCAGGGCCGCGACGTAACCGCCGTTCGGGCCACGAACGACCCACCAGTTCCGGCTCATCGCACCTTCGAAGACATCAGGGCCGACGCGGACGACTGCCGTGTCGGCATCGAATCGGTTCATCGAAGCCGGAGGCTAGCTGTCCGTCTCATCGTCTGCCCGGATGAGGCTCTCGAAGTAGACCCACAGAGGGACCCACAGGATCAGGAACAGCGCGACGAACTTCCAGGTTTCCACGGCCTTCTCCAGCTCTCGCTCGATGGGAGAACCCTCCTCATCGGGCGCCATCGGGAACTCTTGAGCGGCAGAGCACGGGTTAGGTGCCTGCGGCCACGGTTTCCGCGATCTCGAATAGAAGCTTCTCGGTCTCCTCCCANNCTCCAGTCCTGCCGTCCGGGCCGCAGATTGCTCTCGAGGAGAAGACCGACAATCCGGTCCTCGCCGGCGCGCACCTGCGCGAGGACATCTCGGCAGACGAAAGCCTGCCGAGTGTGATCCTTGGCCGAATTTCCATGGGAACAGTCCACCATGATCGGCCGCGCGATGCCCTGGCCCTCGAGGAGCCTCGCGGCACGTGCCACATCGGCGGCGCCGTGATTCGAGCGTCCGCCGCCGCCGCGTAGAACGACATGGCGATCGGGGTTTCCGCAGGTGCGCACCGTACAGGTCATCCCGTCGGCATTGATTCCGACGAAGCTGTGCGCCTCGCGCGCCGAGGTCATGGCGTCGACCGCCACCTGAAGCCCCCCATCGGTTCCGTTCTTGAAACCCACCGGCATCGAGACCCCGCTTGCGAGCTCGCGGTGCGTCTGGCTCTCCGTTGTCCGCGCGCCGATCGCCGCCCAGGCGAGAAGATCCGCCACGTATTGCGGTGTGATCGGATCGAGAAGCTCGCTTGCGCACGGGATGCCAAGGCCGTTCACGCCGAGGAGCACTTGACGCGCAAGTTCAAGGCCTCTTCCGACATCGCAGGTGCCGTCGAGGTGTGGATCGTTGATGAGACCCTTCCAGCCGACTGTCGTACGCGGCTTTTCAAAATACGTGCGCATCACGACGACGAGCTCGCCTCGCGTGGCACTGGCCACGCTCGCGAGGCGACCTGCGTATTCGAAAGCGGCGTCTCGGTCGTGGATCGAGCACGGGCCCACGATGACTGCGAGGCGGCGTGCGTCCCGCCCATGCAGAAGATCGCGGATTGCCGCGCGCGTCGTCGAAACGAGCTCCGCGATCGCGGGCGTCGGGGGGAGCTTCTGCTTCACTTCCCGCGGTGACACGAGGGGCTCGACCGCACTCACGTTCCGGTCTTCGATGCGTTCGATCATGTTCGCCCCTTCGCTTGGCCCTGTGCCGAATCCGTTCCGATTCGGGGGCCAGAAGCACGAAGCCCCGAGAGGTCTCTCTCGGGGCTTCGGGTGATCTCTTCTCGGGTTGGCATCAGCCGATTAGACAATCCCCCGTCGCCCCGGCGCGAGCCAGGACACCGNNCAGAGGTTTGCGCATTTTCGGGCCCCTCGCAACCCGCTTGTAGCGAGGGGGCCTTGCGATCTAGTCTCCTTCGAGGGAGGAGCTCGCTGTGCCGTACGCCCAGGGCCGCACCTACCACGACGCCGACTCCCACGTGATGGAGACCCCGGAGTTCTTCCATCCCTTCGCGGACGCGGATGTACGCGCGAAGATGCGTCCAGTTTACGTAAGCACGGTTGCGCCCGGAGAGGAGTCCTTCATCGACCAGCTGCGGCGTGCGCACCGCGACCCCGCGTACCGCGGAGCCGAGGAAGCCGAGATCATGCTCCGCAAGAACTGGAAGGCGACAGGCTCCTTCTTGAAGGAGGACCGCCCGCGGGCCCTCGATCTCCTGGGCTTCTCCTCGCAGCTTGTCTTCAACACTTTCCTCAACAAGTACCTTGTGCGATCCGAGCACGCGCAGGACCTTCATTTTGCCTATGGCCTCGCGCGCGCACACAATCGCGCGATGGTCGATTTCTGCTCGGTGGATAAGCGCCTCCTCGCCGTGGGCTATGTCCCGCTCGCCGATTTTGAGCGTGCCGGCAAGATGGCTCGGGAAGCGATCGACCAAGGCTGCCGCGCGCTCATGGTCCCCTCAGCCTGCCCGAAGGGGCACTCGCCGAGCCACACGGGGCTCTTCCGCGTCTGGGCGCAGGCCGAGGAGGCCGGCGTGCCCATCGTCTTCCACGTGGGAGGAGGCGGCGAGCTCCTTGATCCCAGCTATTTCAAAAATGGGCTGCCCGAGGTGAAGGACTTCCACGGCGGCGCCGAGAACTTCCGCTCCGTGGATTTCATGGCGATTCCCTATCCCCCCATGCAGACGCTTGCGACCATGATCTTTGATCGCATCTTCGACCACTTTCCGCGACTCAAGGTGGGGGTGATTGAGCAGGGTGCGTCCTGGGTACCGGGCTGGATGCGGATGATGGACGCGGCTCTCGATGCCTTCCGCAAGAATGAAGAGCGCCTGCAGAAGCTCGAGCTAAAGCCGAGCGAATACGTGCGCCGTCAGATCCGGGTCACGCCCTATCCCCATGAGGACACGGGCTGGATCATCGCCAACGCAGGCGAGGAGGTCTGTCTCTTTTCCTCTGACTACCCGCACGTCGAGGGAGGCCGGCATCCCTTGAAGCGCTTCGAGGCGAGCCTCCAAGGGGCGAGCGAGACCGCGAAGCAGCGCTTCTACTGCGAAAACTTCGTGGACCTCATTGGGTCCGATGCTGGGCTAGGCTAGGCCTTTCGAAACTCGAGCGCATCGCCAGAGACCCTGGCGTCGACGAGGATCTTCGAGCCCTCCGGGAACTCGCCTTCCAAGATCCGCACCGCCAAGGGGTCCTGCACCATGCGCTGGATCACGCGCTTTAGCGGCCGCGCGCCGTAGTGTGGGTCGTAGCCCTTTTCCGCCAAGAGCTTCTTGGCTTCCTCCGAGAAGGTGAGCTCGATGCGCCGCTCCTTCAGGAGCTTCTTCACCCGCTCAAGCTGGATCTCGACAATGCGCCCGATCTCCGCCCGGCCGAGCTGGCGGTAGATGATGACCTCGTCCACGCGGTTCAAGAACTCGGGCTTGAAAGCCGAGCGGAGCGCCTCCATCACCCGGGCCTCCATTTCGGCCCGATCCTCGGCGCCGAGCTGCACGATGAACTGGCTCCCGATATTCGACGTCATGATGAGAACCACGTTCTTGAAGTCGACGGTACGGCCTTGTCCGTCGGTCAGGCGCCCATCGTCCAGGATCTGAAGGAGCACGTTGAAGACGTCGGGATGGGCCTTTTCGATCTCNNGCTTCCGTGAGAGCCCCCCCTTCCTCGTAGCCGACGTAGCCTGGGGGTGCGCCGATCAAGCGCGAGACGGTGTGCTTCTCCATGAACTCGCTCATGTCGATGCGCACCATGGCGTGCTCGTCGTCGAAAAGAAACTCCGCCAAGGCACGTGCCGTCTCGGTCTTCCCGACGCCTGTCGGTCCGAGGAAGATGAACGAGCCGATC
>DOUU01000435.1:20606-21300 GCA_003520425.1 Deltaproteobacteria bacterium | reverse complement strand
CCGAGGCGAGTGGGACCTGGTGTCGGCGGCGCTCAACCTCGTAACGATCTGGAGGGTCGTCGTGGCATGGTACCAGCTCGCCGTAGCGCGTCTTTCCGAAGTTCGATGAGGCATGAGATGGCCTGTCGAGCTCCTCCGGGGGGCGGTCCTCGACCACGCGATGGGCGCCTGGCCTATGCGTTGCGCCCTCCGCAAACCCCTCGGCCCAGGATCCTCACCCTGAATCGGTGGGCGAATCCTGAATCACTCTCCTAGCCTTCGGCTTCGGTGACCGTGCGCGAAGCGGAGGGGGGCCCGGAGCCAAACCTCCAGCCCCTCCGGGAGGCTCTTCCGATCCGGCCACCGCTCGCCTTCGACTTGATGCCAGCCGTACGGCTCTTGGGGTATGGGAGCCCGTGCTCCAAAGACTGGGGTCGGTGCGAAGCGCTGCGATCAGAGCGAGTTCGATGTAGAAGACATCCCACATCTGTCCGAAGTAGCTCACGCTGATCCACGACATGCAGTGCGCGAAGAGTGCAACACCTAGACCCCAACCGAAGGTCAAGAATCCATGACGTCGATCGGCCGAAAGGCCTGGTACGCGATCCGCGCGAACCAGTATCCTCGAGATGCTTGCGAAGCTCACACTCAATAGGGCAATGAAGGCCGCCATCGTCGCGATGCCCCCTTGCACGCCTTCCGCCACGAACTGATT
>DOUU01000435.1:0-20577 GCA_003520425.1 Deltaproteobacteria bacterium | reverse complement strand
GGCGTATCGGTGCCACCCAGTTCCACCCGTGAAATCGGACACCCTGCCAATGAGGTGCCAGACGGGCTCCGCTCGTACGAGATGAAGAACGACCAGCAGGATGACGAAGCCCCAGAGTATCAGCCGCATGTAGCGCCGCACGCTCCAGAGACCCCATCCGACGACACCTGCCACCAACGCCATGAGGGGGCCACTCGAGGCAACCAGAAGGGTCAGAGCCACTGATCCGATCATACCGGCACCGGCCGCCAGGCGGCGGCGCGGCCGCGCGCGCCAGAGAGTGATTGCGAGGGGAAACAGCGTCGCCCCGAAGGTACCGGCCATGATGGGGTGTGGGAAGGCAGCCTGAGCGCGAACGCGGCCATCGCGCACCACGTCGTAGGCGTCCAGTCCTCCGAAGATCGAGAACGGGTTGAATCTTGTGATCGACTCGAATGCCATAAAGGGAACGATCGCGAGGGAGATCCAACAGAGGATCTCTACCGCATTACTGACGTCTGAGGAATTCCGCACCAAAGCGCGACACAGGAAGAACATCCCCAATGCGTCGAACATGATCCCGGCACGATAGGTCAGCGAGCGCATGCCGGGATCGCCAAGGAAATAGAAGAGCGTGCCCACGGCGACCCACAGCACGAGCGACTGGTCCAACGCGGTGAGTCTTAGGCGATTAAGCTCGCGTCGTGTCAAGAGCCGCGCCCACCCGAAGAGGATCATGATTCGGCTCATGTCGAAATTGAGACCACCAATCATCAGGCGTTGCTGCATCGGAACGAAGCACAGCGTCAAGCACAGCGGCAGCAGAACCCAGCGACGGCTCACCGTGATCAGGGCGAGTCCCAGAGACAGAGTGAACGCCGCTACGGCGGGATGCAGCAGCGTCTTGCCGCCTTGGAAGAACGGATTGTTGTCCATGACCGACCGCTGGGCTCCTCGAGCCTTTCATCGCGTAAGGCTGAAAACGTTCAACGTGGGGTCTAACGCAGACCCGACTCCCAGAGCGAGTGCCGCAGACATCACGCAGCGCTGGGCGGCCGGCGGAGTCTGTCTGGAGTATGCAGTATAGATCGCGCGGTGTCTGTTTGCCGCTCGCCGGATGCCTTGAACGAGTTAACAAAAGCGGAACGACCTGAGTTCCCTCGCGTCCTTGGACGGGCGGGGTCCTCGGGACGAGGGCTCTCCTCGCCAAGCTTCATCATCCCTCTTTCACGGCATGCCAGGACGGAGCGCCGGTCTGGTCTCGGGCGGATGCCGAATGGAACTCGCCGGGCGAGAGGTAGCCGATCGCCTATTGCCGCCAGTGCGGGTTGTGTCCTCGAGCCATCTCAAGACCTCTATGCGCCCCAGACCTGGTTCTCCGAAGCGCGTGCGGTCGGGCAGCTCGCGCGTGAGCGCGCAAACAAGCCAAAATCAACATTGCGTTGTCTCAGACCAACGCTGCTTCGGCAGCAGCAGGCCGGTCACTCGTCGCTGGACAAGCGCTACTTCGCAGCCTGCTACATTGAGGAACTGGTCGCATTGGTAGACTCAGCAGGGAGCGTTCTCTGTTCAATCGCGGACATTGAATGGTACTTGATCGGCATAGACAGGTTGGATGTGGACTACGAGCGGATCTATCAGTACCGCTTCAAGAATGTCGGTTCCGCGGTACGCCGCGGAGTTTGGGTGCACGTCGCCGCATTTCTGAGCCGCCGCTTCGGCAATCCGGAACGGGTGCTTGACCCCGCAGCGGGCTCGGGTGAGTTCATCGCTTCCGTTCCAGCCCGTGAGCGGTGGGCCGTCGATCTGGTGGACCACGGCCTGAGCGGGCTCACAGGGGTCAAGGTACAGATCGGGTCCATCATGGAAGCGGATTTACCGCGGGATCACTTCGATCTGATCTTCGTGTCTAACTTCCTGGAGCATCTGCCCACGCCCGGCGCCGTGGCGAGATTCCTCTCGAAGATGCGGATGCTCGTGCGTCCGGGAGGGCGACTGGTCATCATGGGTCCAAACTTCCGCTACTGCGTCAGAGAGTATTTCGACTGCGCCGACCATGTGCTCGCTCTGACCCATCGATCCGTGGCCGAGCATCTTCACGGCGCCGGATTCGTGGTGGATGACGTGATCCCTAGATTCCTTCCGTACTCGTTTCGCCCAATCTTGCCGCCGTGGCCTTGGCTCATCCATTGCTACCTCGCTTTCTCTCCCGCGTGGAGAATTCTCGGAAAGCAGTTCCTCGTAAGCGGCAAGAAGCCGGTCAGCGCTGCAGCGGCTTCGACGCACGGATCGGCGGTGCTCGGTCTCGTAACGAACGGCAACGAAGTGTCGGCATCTTGGTCGTAGATTGAGCGCAGACAATCGAAGGGGACTGCGCACGAACGGATGCTACTCGCCGCAGCTCGCTGTCCTCCGCGCGCGCTAGCAGCTAGCGAAGGCGGCTTCCGCCCAGGCGCTCCTGGAGCACTGCACCCGTGGCACGCAGCCACCAACGCAGGTACCGCGGGAGCCAGGCGCGCAGGCGGAAGCGACTCTCGCCAGCGGTGCGGTCGAACCACTCAGTCGGGAGCTGCCGGATCGGCTCGCGCTGAACGTAGGCCTTGTAGCAGAGCTCGAGGGCGACTTCGAAGCCACCCTCGCTCTCGATGCGCTGTCGTCTCAGCCAGCTGCCGTCGTAGAGCTTGAAGTTGTTGGTCGGGTCCGAGGTTGGGAATCCGAGCAATCCGAGCGACACGCCGGCCCCGCGCGAAAGCGCGGACTTCACGAGCCCCCCGCCGTGCTGGCGACCGCCCGGCATATACCGCGAGGGGCTGACGAGTGTCGTCCCTTCCTGCCAGAGCTGGATCATGTCGGGTACGATCGAAAGCTTGTCGGAGAGGTCGCCCATCAGGACGATCACGGGTCCCGGCTCGGTGCGATCGAAGCCGAAGCGAAGCGCGCGTATCACGCCTGGGCCGTATTCGTTCTTCACCGCCTCGACACGCGAATCGGCGGCGCGCAGGCTCGTCACGAAGGGTAGCGTGGTGTCGGTGTCTTGGTCGTAGATGAAACGAAGACGATCGAAGGGAACGTTCTCAGCCTGAAGGCATTTGTATAGGTGGAGTACGTTCTCTCCTTCGTTGTACACAGGCACGATGATCTGGATGAGGCCCTCGCGCACTAAATGTTCCCGAGCTCTACCTGCTGGCGAACCCAGGGGATCACCTCGTCCAGGATTTGTTCGAGGCTTGTTGTGGCCTCGAAGCCGAGCACTCGCTTCGCCTTCGAAACCTCCGGGACTCGCCTTTGGACATCATACTCGAAGGGCTCGTCACTTACGTAGCGAAACGGCGTGCCACCCCGAACTCGTTCCCAAATTAACCTTGCCAGTTCGAGTACCGTGGTGGAGCGCGCCGTCGAGAGATTGAAATCTTCATTGAGTGCGCTCGGGTTCTCGATGGCCATCCGGATCCCACGCGCAAGGTCCCCCCCGTAGGTGTAGTGCCGGATCTGGCTGCCGTCTCCAAGGATGTGCAGAGGATCTTGGCCCTTCACCAGCTTTTGGATCAAATCCGGAACGACATGGCTCATCGCGAGCTTAATGTTGCCGGAGCGGACGTCCTTGTCACCCAATGCGCGCTGCTCTCCAATCCCAACGCAGTTGAAGGGCCTGACGATCGTGTATGGGAGGCCGTACTGGAGCTGCGCGCCACGCGCAAAGTACTCGCACGCGAGCTTCTGGAAGCCGTAGGTACTGAGCGGTGGGGGCGAGGTGCGCTCGGCACCTTCCGGTGTTGGGAAGTCCGTTGCGCTCTCGAACACCATACTCGAGCTCATCACCGTGATCTTCTGCAGCCGCCCTTGGCGATGGGCGCGAATCGCGGTGTCGAATGTAGCCGCGATGATGCGTTCATTCTCTGCGAGCAGGTCGTAGGCGTACTCGTGGAAGTAACTGATGCCACCGATCATTGCCGCTCCGGCCACCAGATGATCGCAGCCATCTAGGAGCCGGACCAGCAGGTCCACGTTCTTGGCGTTGCCCTCGACGAACCGGTAGCCCGGGTGGGAGTTGTAGGATTTCTCGACCCGGCCGTACTTCGAGTAGTTGTCGAGGCCGACTACCTCCCAGCCGCTCTCAAGCAATTCCTGGACGATGTACCCGCCGATGAAGCCGGCGGACCCCGTCACGAGGATGCGTCCCTTCGAAGTCACCCTAGACTTCCATGTCGGGCGGCGTCAACCTCGGATCCCGCCTCGGTACGGAAGACTTCAAGCTCCGTCTCCTCGTAGATCCCCCAGACGTCCACCACCGGCACCTTGATCTGAAGCCCCCGGTACTCTCGGTGGGGCGTCGCGAGCACCAGCGCCTCCGCCTCCTGCAACACCGCGGACAGCGGCATCGTCCAGTCTAGGTAGGGGTCTGCGCACAACACGTGGGCTCCGGCGAACTCCAGGAGCTTGCGTACCTTGAAGCTCAGGGAGTCACGCACGTCATCGTTCTCGGCCTTGAAGCTCATTCCCAGGAGACCCACCGTGCGACCCCAGAGCGAGCCGCCAAGCTTCTCCTTCACGCGCTCAGCCACGAAGGTCGCGAGGCCCTCGTTTACGAGCATGGCCGCATGCCCGAGATAGAATCGATTGTCGAAATAGCTCGCCAGCTGCATGGTGTCCTTAAAGAGGCAAGGACCCGCCGCGAATCCCGGGGCCTTGTAGCCGGCCGCGCGGGGGTACTCGTGACGGATTGCCTTGTATACGCGCTGGAAGCTCACGCCTCGCGACTCGCAGATCAAGTAGAACTGGTTGGCGATCGAGAACTCGAGGTAGCGCCAGGAGTTGGCCATGAGCTTCGTGAGTTCTGCCTCGAGCGGTGTAAGCTTCACGATGGCAGGCGCGAGCGCGCCAAACAGCTCTGCCGCCGCCTTGAAGCTCTCATCGTCGAACGCGGAGACGATCTGGGGCAGAGTTTCGATCTCGTCGAGGGCAAATCCCTGAGCGACACGCTCAGGGCAGAATGCGATCCGCACGCCGGGATGGGAGCGCGTGAGGCGCTCGTGCAGATGTTCCATGGTCCCCGGGAAGAGCGTCGACCGCATGACGACGAGCTTGCCGGGGCCGAGGAAGGGCTCGTAGAGCTCGAAGATGCGCAGCACCTCGGAGAGCTTCGGATTCAGATGCTCATCTACCGGCGTACCCGTCACGAAGATCAGGACATCCGCCGCCCCAGCGGCCTCTGGACCCGCGGCCGCCTTCAGACCGCGGGCAAGTGCCCGGCGGAGCTGGTCGTCGCCCCCCTTCTCGAGGAACGGGAACCGGCCGGCGTTTACTGAGTCGACGGCGTCCTGATTGATGTCCACGAGCCGCGTGGAAGCTCCCGCCAGCGCAAGCTTGACCCCCAGCGGGAGACCTACGTGGCCGCAGCCGCCGATGATGGCGACAAACTTGCCTTGGAGGCGATCACTTTCGGACACAAAAGAACCTCAGCTCCTAGGTGCCCTTGGGGCTGCACAAGGTAACGGGAGATCCTGGTCTCGCCACGCCGCACACGGATATGCAAAACCCTGCATTTTCTTCGCAACCACAATGGGATGTCGGTTCAAGGTCAGCGGAAGAAGAGGTGAGAGCCAGGAGATTGGCGATGAGCCTACGACCTCCAGAGAAGGTTAAGAGGCTCTGGGAGACCCTGCACGCCAAAACGAAGGAATCTTCGGGGAGACACTCACACTCTACGGGCCTTCTGCGCACCTTGGGTCTGGCCTAGGTGAACCCCCAGCGCTTCGGCGAACGCCTCAGCCCGCACCTTCCACGAGTGGGCCGCGGCGAACCGCTGCCTTCGCTGAATCCCGTCTGCATCACTCCGCGCCAGCACCTCCAGAACAGCCTCCGCATAGGCTTTGCCACCCTTCGCCACTCTGATGTCCGGGCAGTTCAGCCATCGGATCGCCGGCAGATCGGTCGCCACAACAGGGATGCCCGCCGCGAGATACTCGAGAGTCTTCAACGGGAAGCTCCCTCTGTTGAAGGCTGAGTCGACGTACGGCACAAGCCCTACGTCCACGACCGAGAGGTACTTGGGCAGATCCTCGAAGTCTTGGCGGCCGACCCAGTGCACGTTCGGTCGCGCCATTAGCGGGTCCATAGCGGCTCGCGCGAAGCGGGGGTGGCGCGGCCCAATGAGCAGCAGGCTCTGACCGGTATCTGCCACTGCCTCGAGCAAAGGCATTTCGATGCGATCACCTAGGTGGCCCATGAACCCGATGACAGGCCGGGGGAGGCTCACCAGCTCCAACGGCGGGACCATCTCCCTGGCAGAAGCGAAGTGCTCGAAGTCGCATCCATAGGGCACGAGGACAGTTCTTCGCCCCGGCCTGCTGACCGCCCTCGCAACATCGGGGTTGGCGGCGATCACGAGATGTGCTCTCGACAGGAGGTCCTGCTCACCTCGTCGAATGCGCTCGGCCGACAGTCCGAGCAGGTCAGCGCTTCCGACGAAATCATCCTGCGCCCAGTAGACCTGCAACTCCTCACCGCACCGACCCATGATGGGCGCGAAGGTCGAGGTCTCGACCAGGGCTCGTACTGTGCCGCCGAGCCGCAAGACAGCATTTCGGACGAGTCGAGCCTTGAGGAACTGGGTTATCCGGCTCATCCCCGGCCGCTGCATCGCCGGGAGCACCAAAGGAGTGAGCCGAGCGAGGTTGGGCCCGAGCACTCTGAAACGAGGGCCGCTAAGGGCCTGTCGCAGCTCTGGCCGACGCCATCGCGTGAGTACAGAGAAGGGGGGGTCGACGTACAAGACAGGGACATGCGACGCCAGATTTTCCGCGAGTTGACGGTCGTGAAGGCGTACACCTTCCCAGTGATGCGCGGCGCAGATGATCACAGTACCTGCCCAGCTCTGCTTCAAGTCTCCAGTCAACGAAGGTTCTCCCCGGCCTAGTTGGGCACCGAGCAGGCTAGCAGCCAGAAGTGGTAGGCTCCTGCCGGGGAAACTATCCGAAGCGATGCAGCGAGCTGTAGGGCACCTCGACGCCCGGACGGGCGAGGAGCTGATGCACCTTGGCAAGGCGCAGGCCTCGGGCCTCACCGTCCTCTCCCGGCAGCCAGGCCCCGATCTCCCCCGGGGTGGGGAAGCAGCCGTGCCTATCTCTCGCCCGGGGTCTGCGCCTTTGGGACGGGCCGCAGCCGCTTAGCGACCGCGGTGGCCAGCGCCTCATCGGGCTCCCGGTCGCCACTCGGCCGGCTCCCAGTCCGCCTTGCGCGCCGCACGCACGTAACGGCGGATCGTGCTGCGGCTGTGGCCCGTCGCCTATGCGATCGCTCGCTGCGCGGCGACCGGTCCTTCATGGCTCTTTACCAGGCGACATTTCAATCTCCGACAGGCAGCTCCACGGAGCCGCGTAAGGCCCAGGCCCCCCCTAATCGTGCTTCTGGCCGAGCGCGCCTCGACGCATCCGTTGACACCATGGCCCGGCCTGTGACCACTCACGCAGGGCAGCCTAACGGCGATGCCCCGCGGGGTGGTGTCGGAGGATGAAATTCTTGACCGGGAACCGGAAGACTGTCACGCGATTCCTTCTCATGGCCGTCGCCGTCTTCGCCCCTGTAGTTGCGCGTTCGGCGCATGCCAGATGCACCTCGCTCGTCAATGGAGTCGAGCCGAGGGTTGCGTCGCCTGCACTCAGCAATTTGCCCAGGGCATCACGGGTGCCGAAGACCCGAAGATTCAGGGGGTACCGACCCGAGGTCGGCCTGGATCGCAGTGAGGGTGCAAAGTCCGCTATTGGTGGCACGCGACTGATGCCCAGCTGGTCTCCACGATCCGGTGGTCCCCCGCGCCCGATCCAGGTCCGGCCGCAGGCATCGCTCTGACCAGTGGAGATCGAAGCGACGATGTCGAATCAAGAAAATCGGCAGAAGATCCCGTGCGTAGATCTGAAGACGCAGCATCAAGCGCTCAAGAAAGA
Organism: Deltaproteobacteria bacterium; assembly: GCA_003520425.1. Taxonomy (GTDB): domain Bacteria; phylum Myxococcota_A; class UBA9160; order UBA9160; family UBA9160; genus UBA9160. The sequence goes on along the minus strand of DOUU01000435.1, from coordinate 12,655 downwards.
GATCTTCGACGCATTTGAGAGAGTCTACGACGCCACCGCCTTTTCGAGCGGACCGTTTGTCGAGGAGTTCGAGACCGCGTTCGCAGCCTACCTGGGCACTCGATCGGCCGTCGGAGTCAGCAACGGAACCGTGGCTCTTCACCTGGCCATGCGCGCTCTCGGTATCGGTCCGGGCGATGAGGTGATCATTCCCGCCAACACCTTCATCGCCACGGCGTGGGGCGTATCGCACGCCGGCGCCAGCCCGGTCTTCGTCGACTGCGATCCCGATACGTGGGAGATCGATGTCGGGAAAGCTGCGGCTGCCGTCACCGACCGCACGCGTGCGATTATCGGCGTCCATCTCTACGGACAGCCGTTCGACGTCGACGCCCTAAAGGCGGTGTGTCGGGAGCGTCGCATCGCGCTCGTCGAAGATGCTGCCCAAGCCCACGGCGCGCGATACAAGGGCGTTCGAGTGGGCGGCTTCGGAGAGATGGCCTGCTTCAGCTTCTATCCCGGAAAGAACCTTGGAGCTTGTGGAGAGGCCGGAGCGATTGCCACGAACAGCGAGTCTCTCACGACGCGCCTGCGCTCGCTGCGCAATCACGGCTCTTCGGTGCGCTATTACCACCACGAGATCGGCTACAACTACCGCATGGGCGGCCTTGAGGGCGCGTCCTTGAGCATTAAGCTGCGATACTTAGATGGCTGGAATGATCGCCGACGGGCGATCGCTGCGGTCTACCGTCACGGGATTCAAAACAAGAAGATCCGCCTGCAGGGAGCACCTCCTTGGGCGGACTCGGTTCATCACCTCTTCGTTGTCACGACGGAGGCAAGGGACGAGCTCGTGGAGTTCTTGAAGGACCACGGCATCGTTCCTGCCTTCCACTACCCAGTGCCCTGTCATCTCCAGAAGGCCTACTCGCACCTCGGCTACCAACCCGGACAGTTGCCGAACGCGGAATATCTCTCCTCGCATTGCGTGTCTCTCCCGATGTTTCCGGAGCTCACGGACACTCAGGTTCGGGAAGTCATCCAAGCTGTGAATGCATACTGAAATGCGGGAGAAGCTGATCCTTTTTCCGTTCGGTGGCAATGCGCTCGAGGCCGTGGACTGCCTCAGCGATGAGTTCGAGCTGATTGGCTTTATCGATGACTCTCCTGAGAAATACGAAAGGTCTGACTCCTTTGAGGTGCATTCCCGCGCGTTCTTGGAGCGCTATCCAGAAGCCAAGGTCCTAGCGGTTCCGGGCAGCCCGACGTCCTATCGACGCCGACGCGACATCATCGCCAGCCTCGGCATCCGCAAGGAGCGCTTTGCGCGCGTGATCCATCCGCGGGCTACCGTCGCCGACCGACGGAACATCGGCTTCAACACGCTCCTCATGGCCGGTGTCGTTGTGACGAGCAATGCGCAGGTCGGAAACCATGTTTGCGTCCTGCCGAATTCTGTAATCCACCATGATGCTGTGATCCGAGATCACGCACTGATTGGCTCGAATGTGACGGTTGCGGGTCATGTCATCGTCGGAGCGCAATCCTATATCGGGAGCGGCTCCACGCTGATCGATCACAGCGAGATTGGAGAGAATGCCCTCGTGGGCTTGGGCTCGAACGTCATCCATCCGGTGCCGCCCGGTGCAAGGGTGGCGGGAAATCCGGCGAGGGAACTCGGTTGAAACGGGTGTCGCCTTCGGTGCTTCAGGGCGCGGAGTGGGGACCGCTCTAAAGCTGCGCGGCCCGAGGCGCGCGTCAATACTGGACGTCACGCACGGAATCTATAGGGATCCAAGGAAATAGGCGGGACCAGACATGAAGATCGGCGTCATTGGATACGGCTACTGGGGGCCCAATCTCCTGCGGAACCTCGCCGAGGCACCGGACACAGAAGTCCGATGGTGCGCGGACATGCGGGCGGAGCGCCGCGCCCTTGCCAAGAAGCGATACCCCACGCTTGGTGTCACCGCCAATGTGGAGGAACTCTTCACCGATCGGGAGCTGGACGCGATTGCGATCGCGACGCCCGTGCATACCCACTTTCCCCTCGCCAAACGCGCCCTCGAGCAGGGAAAGCACGTTTTCATCGAGAAGCCAATGACGGCCACGGTCGAGGAGTCGGAGGAGCTTGTGGCCCTCGCGGCCAAGAAGGGCCTCGTCCTTATGGTAGATCATACTTTCATCTACACGGGTGCAGTTCGAAAGATGAAGGAATTGCTCAATGCCGGAGAGATCGGTGACCTCTACTACTTCGACTCCGTGAGGGTGAACCTCGGCCTCTTTCAGCACGACATCGATGTCCTCTGGGACTTGGCCCCGCACGACCTATCGATTCTGACGTATCTCGTCTCCTCTGAGCCTCGCCTTGTCTCCGCACACACCGTGGATCACACAGGGACGGGTCTTGCCGATCTGGCGTATATGACGGTGCATTACGACAACGCCTTCATCGCTCACTTCCACGTGAACTGGCTCTCGCCCGTGAAGGTGCGGCAGATCCTGATCGGTGGCAGCAAGAAGATGCTTCTCTTCGATGACATGGAGCCGAGTGAGAAAGTGCAGGTGTACGATCGGGGCGTCGAGATCTCCTCGCAGGAGGGGGTCTACAAGACGCTGATCGACTACCGCACGGGCGACATGTGGTCGCCGCGCCTCGAGCAGCGCGAGGCGCTCTCGGTGGAGTGCGAGCATTTCGCGGAGTGTGTACGACTCCAGAAGATGCCTCGCTCAAGCGGAGAGGCCGGCTTGGTCGTCGTGAAGCTGCTCGCTGCCGCCAGCAAATCCGCGGCCACTGACGGCAAGAAGGTCCCCGTATGAGCGAGCCCACACGAGACTTCTGCCGAATCGCCCCCGACGTTGTCCTGGGCTCTGGGGTCCAGATCGCAGGTTTTGTGAATCTGTATGGTTGTACCATTGGCGCGGACTCGCGGATCGGCACCTTCGTCGAGATCCAACGCAATGCCGTGGTCGGCCGCAACTGCAAGATTTCCAGCCACACCTTCATCTGTGAAGGCGTCACGATCGAAGATGAGTGCTTCATCGGGCACCATGTCGTCTTTGTGAACGACCGCTATCCCGCCGCCGTGAATCCGGATGGCTCGTTGCAGGGTCCGTCCGATTGGAAGGTCGTTGAGACCTACGTCCGGCGCCGGGCGTCTGTGGGCAGCGGAGCCGTTATTCTCTGTGGCGTCACGATTGGGGAGGGGGCGTTGGTTGGAGCGGGCGCGGTCGTGACCAAGGATGTTGCTCCGCACAGCGTCGTGGCAGGAAACCCAGCACGGGCCTTTCGGAGGACAGGCTGATCTATGGAACTACGAGACAAGGTCGTCCTGATTACGGGCGGATGTGGGCTCATCGGATCCACCATCGCGGACCTCCTTTCGCGAGACGAGCATGTTCGAAAGGTCGTGGTGATCGATAACCTGAGCCGCGGATCCCCCCTGAATCTCGAGGAAGCTCGCAAGCTCGCCAAGGTCGAGCTGATCCAGAAGGACATCCGCGCTCCGGGTGAGATACGCCCACACTTTGACGGCGTGGATGTCGTCTTTCACCAGGCGGCCCTCAGGATCACCGCTTGTGCTGAGAAGCCGCGCGAGTGCCTCGAAGTGCTGGTGGACGGTACGTTCAACGTCCTCGAAGCCTCTGTCGCGGCAGGAGTGAAGAAGGTGATTGCTGCAAGCTCCGCGTCGATTTATGGAGCGGCAACGCTGTTCCCGACGGAGGAAGACCATCACCCCTACGGCAATCGAACTCTTTACGGAGCCGCGAAGCTCGCCAACGAAGGCATGCTACGTGCCTTCCACGAGATGTACGGCTTGCCGTATGTCGCACTCCGCTACTTCAATGTATATGGGCCGCGAATGGACGTATTCGGAAAGTACACGGAGGTCTTGATCCGGTGGCTCGATTGTCTCGACAGGGGTGAGCGGCCAAAGATCTTCGGGGACGGCAAAGCCACTATGGACTTCGTCTTCAGCGAAGATATCGCACGCGCGAACGTCCTGGCAGCCAGGAGCGATGTGAGCGATGAAGTGTTCAATGTCGCGTCGGGAACCGAGACGACGCTTCTGGGCCTGCTCGAAGCTCTGCTCCAAGTGACAGGACGTTCGGACGTCAAACCCGAATTCCTTCCAGAACGCGCGGAGAATCCCGTTCCGCGACGGCTGGCCGATGTTTCGAAGGCTGCCGAAAGGCTTGGGTTCCGTGCGCGCATCGGTCTGGCAGAGGGTCTGCGGCGCCTGGTGGAGTGGAGAAAGCACGCAATCGCGGCCAATCAGTGGCAGGAGTACTCCCAGTGATTCCCATCACGAAGCCGGTACTGGGAGAGGAGGAGGTAGAAGCCGTACGCCAGGTGATCGCCTGCGGATGGCTCACACAGGGTCCGCGCGTGGAGGCGTTCGAGAAAGCGGTGGCTTCCTACGTGGGTGCCCGCTATGCCGTGGCGTGCAGCAGCTGCACCACAGCTTTGCACCTCGCCCTGATCATCCTGAACGTCGGGCCCGGGGACGAGGTGATCGTTCCCTCGATGAGTTACATCGCCTCCGCCAATGCAGTGCGGTACGTCGGGGCGAGGCCTGTGTTCGCAGAGATCGACCCGCAGACGTTCAACCTAGATCCGGATGACGTCGAGCGGCGGCTCACCCCTCGCACGCGAGCGATCATGCTTGTTCATCAGATGGGTGTGCCCTGTGATATCGACGCATTTCTCGAGATCGGCCGCCACCGAGGAGTCCGAATATTCGAGGATGCTGCCTGCGCTCTGGGATCGCGCTACAAGGGTCGTTCGATCGGTGCGACGACCCAACTCGCATGCTTTTCTTTCCATCCTCGGAAAGTGATCTGCACGGGCGATGGAGGGATGGTCACGACGAACGATGCGTCATTCGCAGAACGACTGCGACTCTTGCGCCAGCACGGTATGAGTATCTCGGACACAAAACGTCATGAAGCTCGAAGGGTGATGATCGAGGAGTATCCGTGCCTTGGTTACAACTATCGCATGACCGATCTTCAGGCGGCCGTCGGGATCGAGCAAATGAAGCGTCTCGATGGACTTCTTGCTCAGCGGCGAGGGCTCGCAGCGAGATACCGGGAGCTGCTAGTAGACGTAGCTGAGATCGAATTGCCGCACGTTCCCGAATATGCAGACGTGAACTACCAGGCGTATGCGATTCGGCTGCGAGCAAGCTGCTCAATGTCGCGCAATGACGTGATGCAGCGCCTGCTCGACGCCGGCATCTCTTCAAGGCGTGGCATTATGACGGCGCATCGTGAGCCTGCCTACACAGCCGCCTATGGCCCGCAGTCCCTTCCTATAACGGAAGAGGCGAGCGATCGATCCCTTCTCCTGCCTCTGTTCCCCGAAATGACCAAAGAACAGCAAGATCATGTCGTGACTGTATTGCGCAGCCTATTCGTGCGATCATGATGTCCGGAGCGCCAACGCTCGTGGTCTACTAGCGACGTGACAGGCCCCCGGCCTCCTTAGCTGCGACAAGACGCGCGATGGTGTTCGCCTGGAGAGATGGAATCGACTGCAGGAGACCGCGTAGGGATGCTCCGGAGCTGAGGCATCCGCAATGCGGCTTCCCTCAGAAAATGTGTCATTGACGACAATGAAATCGACATCGACGAGTTTCTTGGCCGAACACTCTAGCGACGCAAGCTGGCTGCACTCGGCCGTATTTGTAACACGGCACGACGACCGTAACTCGAGGTTTGGAGGGCAGCTGAGGGCTGCCGAGCAAATTTTCAACAAAGGCGGAAATCCCCGCCGGGTCGGAGTCCAGGACATATGACTACCCGGAGGACTGCGATGGCAAGTTTCGTCCAGTATCTTGGACACGCGGGATTCATCGTTCAACACGGGGGCGTCAAAATCCTCATCGACCCGTGGTTTCACTCGGCCTTTCTGCACTCGTGGTTCCCATATCCCGACAACCGTCATCTGCTTTCAGAGGTCCGGAGCGAGCGCTTCAACTATCTGTACGTCTCCCACGCGCATGAGGACCACTACGATGAGCGCCTGCTGCGTATGCTCGACCGTTCGGTCACGGTAATCGCCCCGAAATACCGCTCGAAGGGAATGGTGCGTCGCTTCCACGGCCTGGGCTTCGGGAATGTCATCGCGCTAGACCACCAGGAGTCTCATGAGTTGACCCCCGGCTTTGTAGCGACAATGTATTTGGATACGAGCCACAAAGAGGACAGCGGCCTGCTCCTGGACATGAATGGATTCCGGCTTTTGGACCTTAACGACTGCAACACCCCGATGTCGGAATTGCCGAAGCAAGTCGATTTGCTGGCGGCGCAGTTCTCGGGGGCGATGTGGTACCCCGGCTGTTACGACTACCCGCCTGAGGTGATGCAGAAAAAAGTAGACAGTGTGCGGCATGCCTTGATGGACACGCTGTATCGGAAGGTCAAACTGACCAACGCGAAAGCGTACATTCCGTCCGCTGGCCCGCCTTGCTTCCTCGACCCGGTGCTGGAAAGGCACAATGACCGGCAGAGAACGATCTTCCCGCAGTGGGAGGACGTAGCCGACGCGTTCAGAAAGGCCTGCCCCCACGTAGAGGTCTTGCGAATCTACCCCGGCGACAGCGTTCGTATTGAGGGGGCACGTCCCGTCGTGGATCGTATGTCTGGTGCTCGTACTCACGAGGATGTTCGTGAGTACCGGCAGCGCCGCCGGGACGAGTGGGGCGAGTTCTATGCAGCCCCTGAGTCGCCGATTACCTCCGACGAGATCGCGGGTTATTTTTCGAGGCTCCAGCGTCGGAACAACCATCTCCTGCAGGACTTCCACAAGGATATCAGGTTGTCCTCGGGCGGGAGACTGTGGAGCATACGCCTTGGTGGGACCGCCGAACCTCTCGTGATCGAGGGCGAGGAGCAAAACGAGCCCGAGTACACGATCGTGTTGTCACCGCGTGTGCTTCGCGCCCTCCTCGACGGGGGGACGGGATGGGAGGAGGCGTTATTGTCGATGCGCTTGGCGCTGCACCGTGAGCCCGACGTTTTCGACCTGAGGTTCATGAGCCTCTTGCGGTACGGCGACGAGCCCGTCCAGACGCTCCAACTCGTACGCGATCAGAGCGTAACCGAAACCATTGAACGCGATGGTCTGCGAATGCAACGTTTCTGTCCACATGCGGGCGAGGACTTGACACATGCCATCATTCGGGACGGGATTATTGAGTGCCCACGCCATCATTGGCAGTGGGACGCACGCACGGGAAAATGTCTCGCTGGTGGTAACCTTAGGTTGAGGGTCGAGGTGCTGGAGGTAGAAAGAACGGACCCCGAAATTGAAGAAGGCGCTTAAGGATGGATATATGAATGCGAATGAGTCGGTGTGAGCTTGAGCATACCTCCGCGGCATTGCTGCCGCCCCCTCGCCCGGTCGTCGTTCGACGTCTTTGCGTTTCCAGGACTCGGGCGATGCGATTGGCGATGGATTTTCTTAGCTTGGCGAGCTCGGCTGCGGCTTGGAGCGTCTCGAGCTCTTCGGGCTCTCGTCCTAGCCCACTTAATTCATGAACAGTCAATTTTGCCTGAGATGGGCCGCAATGCATGCGGTTTTGCAGGTGCGACGTGTTCTACGGTTGGGCCCGAAGGCACCTGAAAAGAGTGAAANNGCCGGTTCCCGTCGTCGCGCGCATGCTGCCGTCAAAGATTTGACTCGAGGGCTATCCCGCTGGGACGGGCTCCGCAGCCGCGCCCAGCCGAGCCGCGACGCGCACCCAGCACCGCTGCCAGGCGAAGGAGTGCGGCAGGTGCACGACTACGCGCCTCACGGAGACCTCGATCCAGGCCCCTACCTTGAGCAGCCGCTCGCGCAGCGTCGAGACTTGCGCGTGGGCGCAGGCCGTGCCCCGCGCCTTCCGGCGAAGCTCTTGCATCAGGACAATAGGCCGCGGCGGTGATCTGCACCCGCAGCTGGTTGGCCAGAAAGCGCGAGCAGCTGGTGCGGTCGAGCTCAAGCCCATGGTGAAGCTCCTTGATGCGGTTCTCGCAGTCCCCGCGCTGCCGATAGATCTCATAGACCTGGCGCGGGCTCAAGGAGAGGTTCGTCACCACGAAGCGCAGGTTGGCCCGGGGCTCACGGCCCGAAAGGCACACCAGTTCCGCCTTGTAGATCACCCGGCGCTTGCGCCGCCGCCAGGAGCGCGCCGCGTACCGCGTCTCCCCGTAGAAGTGGGTGGTGCGTCCCGTCTGCTTCGCACGGCGCCGAGCCCTTCGCAGAAGACGCCCCCCCTTGGGCGCAAGGCGCAGGTTCTTGGCCAGGGCCACCACGTACTCGACGCCCTGCTCCTCCAGGAACTGGAAGACCCGCGGCGCCGCAAAGCCTCCGTCCATCCGCACCCGCAGCCGGGCCCTCGGAAACGCGCGCCGCAGCTTCCCAAACAGCCGCCGCAGAAGCGCCATCGACCCCACCGGGGCGGCCGCGTTGCCAGGCCGCAGCACGACCGCCACCACGTGCTGCTCCGCCTCCTCGCCGAACGTGAGCTTGACCACCACCGGCAAGTAGCACCCGCTGTCGTAATGGCCGTTGTAAAACGCCAGCTCCTGCTGACCGTGCGTGGGATCATCCGTCGGATCCAGATCGATCGTGATGCGCCGGACCCTCCCGCGAAGCCTCTGGCGGTGATGCCCGATCACCGACGATCACCGTCTCCGCCAGCGCGTTCGCCAGGCGATAGAGATCCGCCCGGCGCGCCGTGTTCTCGAAGCGCGAGAGCGTGGGCTGCGAGGCCAAACGCTCTCCCGCGATCGGATCCCGCTCGAGCAGGAGCTTGTGGATGGGGTCATCTGCCAGGTGCGCCGCGTCGTTGCCGTCGGGGTAGCCACAGGCGATCCCGAACATCCGCTGCCGCAACAGATCGAGCATGGCGTGGCGCACCTTGCCCGGCTGCCGCGGATCCTCCAGGCACGACGCCAGCCGCTGCGAGAGGCCGAGTCGCTCGTCCACCGCTTTGAGCAGCAGTGCGCCCCCATCTGCGCTGCTGTGCTCTTGGTCGAACTTCGCGATCACCGGCTTCGAGAGCAGGGGAGAGAACAGAACACTCTGTGGGTAGAGTGGTGCATGAGAGAGCCTCTCTGTTTGGGCGTGAAACGTGTCTCGCAACCCGTTTCTACCAAACTTGAGGCTCTTCTCAATCCAACCTTCACGAATAATGCGGGCTAGGGCATAAAGACCACGTCCACCCAGTAGTTGGTCGACTGGTAGGTAGAGCTGGGGAAGGTGGAGCTCGTGCTATAGGTGAACACCCCGTCGCCGCCGCTCACCCCGTCTTGCAACAAATGCACGGGGGGATTATCGACGCCCGAGTTGGCGAAATAGCCCTTGTCTGCGGCGTAATGCCCGTTGGGCGCGAAGTATGAAGCGACATAGACGGTGTTGGCGGCGACCGACACCGGGCTCGAGAAATTCACCTGCTGCCAGCCCGTGGCCGTCTCGTTGGTGAAGGTGGCCGTCGCCAGCAGCTGCCCCCCGGTCGTCCAAAGGTTGCCGACATGCGTGCCGGTATTGCCCGTTCCCTTGTAGAAACGGATGCCGGTGACGGACCCTGCGCTATCGACCGTAAACTTGACACCCAGCTCCACAGCGCTTGGGTCGTTGCCGCCGGAAGGATTCGTGGGTGTCGCTGAGCTGCTCCAAGCATCGCAGGGACAGGTGGATGGGGCGGCCGTGGTGAACGACCACGAGTCATTGGCAGCGAGCGAGCTGCCATTGGTGTCCTGGATGCCCGTGGTGAGAGTCGCGGTGTAAGTCGCGGAGTTCGCGAGCGGAGCGCTCGGGGTGAGTGTTGCCGTATTGCCGGTCGCGCTCACGGACGCGGCCACCAGCGTATTGCTGGCGTCTTTCAACGTAAAGCTCGAGGTGGTGACCGTCGTCGTATTCAGGGCGTTGTCGAAGGTGGCGCTTACCGCCGTCGCCGGGCTCACTCCCGTCGCACCGCTCGCCGGCGTTGTCGCAGNNACCCAGTAGTTGCTCGACTGATAGGTAGAGCTGGGGAAGGTGGAGCTCGTGCTATAGGTGAACACCCCGTCCCCGCCGCTCACCCCGTCTTGCAACAAATGCACCGGCGGGTTGTCGACGCCGGAGCTGGCGAAATAGCCCTTGTCCCCGGCGTAATGGCCATTGGGCGCGAAGTACGAAGCGACATAGACGGTGTTGGCGGTGACGGACACCGGGCTCGAGAAATTCACCTGCTGCCAGCCCGTGGCCGTCTCGTTGGTAAAGGTGGCCGTCGCCAGTAGCTGCCCCGCGGTCGTCCAAAGGTTTCCGATATGCGTGCCGGTATTGCCGGTTCCCTTGTAGAAACGGATGCCGGTGATGAACCCCGTGCTGTCGACCTTGAACTTGACCCCTAGCTCCACTGCACTGGAGTCACTCGACGAAGGATTCGTGGGGGTCGCCGAGCTGCTCCATGCATCGCAGGGACAGCTTGGGCTTGGCGTGGCCTGCGCCGAGGGGATGGCAGCACTCGACGTTGCGACGACACCGCCGACGACAGCGGCGGAGTGCGCGACCGGCTGACCCGTGGAGCCGAACACGGGGACCTGGACGGCCACCTGCTGCGCTCCCACGGCTAGGTCAAAGACCGTGAGATGCCCATCCTCCGAGAGGCCTGCGATCGTCTGGCTGTCTGAGCCAAAGGCCGCCAGGGCCAATGCGTCGCCCGAAGCGGTAAAAGCCCGGCGGAGTTTCAGGCCCGGCACACTCCACAACTCGATTTGACTGATGGCGTTGAAGCTCGCTAGTGTCGCAGAGTCGGGACTGAAGAGGAGACCGACGATCGCTTCTCCGACTTGGCCGGGTAGCGTGGCTTGGGGAGGGCCGCCTGTTGCAGCCCAGAGCCTGATTTGACCGTCGCTTCCGGCGCTCGCGATGAATTTGCCATCGAGGCTGAGCGCCATGCTGCTGATGACGCCTGGTGCCGCAAAGACCTGTTCAATCCGACGGGAGTCCGAGCTCCAGAGAGCGATGCGGCTCCCTTGGCTGCTCGCCAGCATCCCGCCATCCGAGGTATACGCGAGATTGCTGATGGCGAGGCCCGTTCCGCCCGAAAGGGTGGAGCGCTCGAAGCCGGTTGCGACGTCCCAGGTACCGATCGTGCCGTCCATGCTGCCACTTGCCAGACTTCGCCCATCCGGGCTGAAGGCGAGGTTATTGATGACGGCCTGCGGCCCAGTCAAGACCCTATTGGTGATGCCGCTCTGCGCATCCCACAGGAGGATCCGATTCCCTCCGCTCACACCTGCCAGGGTTCCCCCATCGGGGCTGAAGACAACACTCGTGATCGTGATACCGAGGTCAAAAAAGCACGTCGAGATCTGTCTCCCCGACCCCGTATTCCAGAGCCTCACCGTGTCCCCGCGAGCGCTGGCAAGGACGCTGCCGTCTGCGCTAAACGCAAGTTCGCTCACCGGGACACCCGCCGGGTCTGCGAGGACAAGGAGCGGCCGACCTGTCGCAACTTCCCAGAGGTTGATCCGGTTGGCATCATCCACGCTGGCCAAGAGCCTGCCGTCGGGACTAAATGCAGCCTGTGTGAAGCGATTCGCACCGCTGCTCAGCGTCTTCTCCAGCGCCCCCGTCGCTACGTCCCACAGCAAGACTGCGCCATCGGGACGCACGCTCAGCAAGTTCTTCCCGTCGCTTGTGAAGGCGACTTGGGCCACCGGCAAACCGTCGGGGCTTCGTAGAACCGCACGCTCCGCGCCGCTTGCCGGATCCCACAAGATGGCGGTTGCGTCTCGGCTCCCGCTGGCTAGGAGTTTCCCGCCGGGGCTAAAGGCGATTCCGTTCACCACATCGCCGTGACCGGAGAGGACCTGCCTCGTAGCACCTGTTGCGAGGTCCCAGAGGATCACCCGAGGATCGTCGCCGATACTCGCGAGCGTCATGCCATCAGGGCTGAAAGCCACCTCCGTTACGTTCGTGCGGAGGCGATCTGCGAGAAGGGTCGTTGCCTTCGTTCCGCTCGTGAGATTCCAAAGAACGATTCGATGATCCTCGCCGACACCCACCAAGACCTTCCCGGTCGGATCGAAGGCGATTCCAGTGATTGGAGAGGTGCTTCCGACGAGCGCGGCGTGCTCCTGACCGGACGCCACGTCAAAGAGGAGAACGCGGTTGTCCCTTCCTGTGGTGGCGAGGGTTTGGCCATCGGGACTAAGCGCAGCGGTCGTGAGCCGGCTCCCCGCCTGGAACGCCTGATTTAACGCCGATGTGGCGGTGAGGGGGGCGGGCACCGAGGCTGTCGCCTGAGTCAGGCAGACCGCCCCGACAAATCCCAAACGGAGGACCCAAAGATAACCGCTGCGCGTGTCCATCTATTGCGACTGCCCGTCGTGATCGTTACGCCGCATCGTAGCCAACAAGCGCAGGCATGTGCTTCAGCTCGCCCCTCTCCCGAACAGCACCGCAGGAACCGTGCGCAAAAGGAGGCGCAGGTCAGTGAGCAGGGACCAGTTGTCGATGTAGAGGAGGTCAAGCTTCATCCACTCGGCAAACCCAATCTCATTTCGGCCGCTCACCTGCCAGATGCAGGTGATGCCCGGGCGCATGGACAGCCTCCGCCTTTCCGTAAGCTCGTACTTCACCACCTCGTCTGGCGTCGGGGGACGAGGCCCCACCAGGCTCATGTCGCCGCGTAGCACG
>DOUU01000424.1:2489-2647 GCA_003520425.1 Deltaproteobacteria bacterium | reverse complement strand
ACGGACACCGAGGCGATCGCAAAGCTGCTCCTCGAGGGCGATCCGCGCCAGGCGAACAAGAGCTGGAACGAGCTCGACCTCGCGTTCGAGCTGCCCGGCGAGGGCCGCTTCCGCGTCAACATTTCCCGCCAGCGACGCTTCTTCAACATCGTGCTGCG
>DOUU01000424.1:0-2478 GCA_003520425.1 Deltaproteobacteria bacterium | reverse complement strand
CCCGCTCCAGATCCGCAGCTTCGAAGACCTGAACCTCCCGAGCGTGTTACATGACCTTGCCCTCGTCCAGCGCGGCTACGTGCTCGTGACAGGCGCCACGGGCATGGGCAAGTCGACGACGCTGGCGACGATGATCAACGAGATCAACCGGACTCGGAAAGCCAAGATCGTTACGGTCGAGGACCCGATCGAGTTCGTCTTCAGCCACGACAAGAGCATCATCACGCAGCGCGAGATCGGCACCGACACTTCCTCGTTTCCAGACGCCCTGCGGGCCGCGCTGCGTCAGGATCCCGACGTGATCATGGTGGGCGAGATGCGCGACCTTGAGACGGTCGACACGTCGCTCAAGGCTGCGGAGACCGGCCATCTCGTGTTCTCGACCATCCACACCAATGATGTGGCTTCGACGATCAACCGCCTGGTCTCGTTCTTTCCGACCGAGGAGCAGCCGCAGGTGAGGGCGCGTCTTGCCGAGAACCTGAAAGCCGTCGTGTCTTTGCGCCTGCTCGCAAACAAGAAGCAAAACGGCCGGGTGCCCGCGGTGGAAATCATGCGCAGCACGCGCACGATCCAAGAATGCATCAAGGATCCCGCCAAGACGGCGCAGATCACGGATTTCATCGCTCGCGGGCGGCCGGAAGGGATGCAGTCTTTCGATCAGCATCTTTTGGATCTGCTGCGCGCCAACAAGATTTCGGTCGAAACGGCCCTCGCCGCGGCATCCAACCCGACCGACTTCAAGACCAAGCTCGAGCTCGAGGGCGCTGCGCCGAGCAGCGATGGGCCCGACGAGAAGCCGTTGGAGCAATACGAGATCGAGGCGGACGAGCGGTTCTAACGGCTTGGGGCCGGCGACGGCGGAGGCGCTTCGGTGACGGGCGGTTCGGACGACGTAGCGGCAGTCGAAGGGGGAGGAGGCGCCCCGCCGACCAATGAGCAGGGCGAAGGGCTGGCGGGTGCCCTGCGCGCGATCGCCCTGCGTGCCGCGGAGCACGCGGGCGGCGGCGTGGCCCTGGTCTACGGAATGGGCTCCGGGAAGGAGAGTTCGGAGCTGCGGCTGCGTGCGGCGGCAGGGTTCCCGAAGGCCGCCGACGCACGAAGCGTCGCGGCTGAATTGGTCGCCGCCGTACAGGAGGTGGTGCGCTCCGGCAACCATCGCACGCTGCCCGCTGCGCCCATGCTCGGGGCGCGAGGAGCCGGCGGGACGCTCGTTCTGCCGCTCGTCTTCGAGGGCCGCGTCCAAGGCGCCCTCGTGGCTGCGGGGCCTCAGCCGATCGGCCTTCCCGCGGTCGAGTCCCTCGCGCTCCTCGCCGCCGTGGGCGCGATCCGCATCGACCACAGCCGCGTATCCCGGGAGAACGACGGCCTGCAGAAGCGGCTGTCCGAAATCGACCGGGTCACCGACCAGAAGAGCGACGAGATCCTGAAGCTGTCCGAGACCCTCTTTGCCCAAGACATCGAGCTGCTCCGCAACCAGGAAAAGCTCGGCAAGATCGAGAAGCTCAAGAACGACTTCATCGAGAAGATGTCGCGCGAGCTGCGGACACCGCTCAACAGCATCATTGAGTCGGTGATCTCGGTGCTCGCGAACGAGAACGACGCGCTCTCAGACAGCGCCAAGGCGGGTCTGCGCTCCGCCCTGGACGACGGCACGGCGTTCCTGCGGACGTTGCAGAATATCCTCGACCTTTGGCGGATCAAACAAGGGGAGCTCCCGGTCGAGATCCATGAGGTGAGCTTCCGCGAGGTCGTCGACGAGGCCATCTTTAGCGTGCAGGACACGCTCGGCGACAAGCCCGTCGTGATCGAGAAGCATCTGACAGAGCCGCTTCCCAAGTTCCGGACAGACCTCGCCAAGCTCAACCAAATCCTCTTCCTGTTGCTGGACAACGCCGCCAAGTTCACTCCGAAAGGAACTGTCACAATCCGCGCCGCGGTGAAGGACGGACAGCTCGAGTGCGAGCTCGAAGACACGGGCATCGGGATTTGCCCGGACGACCAGCAATACGTTTTCGACGAGTTCTACCAGGTCGACGAGCTCGAGTCGACGCGGTACCGCGGGGCGGGCCTCGGTCTTGCCCTCGTGCGCGATCTCCTGATCCTGCTCGAGGGCGGAATTACGCTCTCGAGCGAAGTGGGGCGAGGCACCAAGGTCGGCTTCCACGTGCCCGTGCAGGTGCTGCGCTGAGCTCNNTTACCTCTCGGTCGCGCTGAGCTCGGGATAGTCGGGAAGGATGTATCCCGCCGCGATCTCGCGCAGCGCAATTACCACTTCCTTGTTGTCCTCGGTCTGGACCAGCGCACGCGCGCCTTTCTTGAGCTGCTTTGTGCGAACCGACGCCATTTGAACGAGGTGGAAGCGGTTCGGCACCCGCTCGGTGCAGTCCTCAATCGTGATGCGTGCCATGAGTCGCGACCTCTTTGCGGTTTCGGAAGTGAATCCGGGGGAGCTAGGTTAGAGAGCGGAGAGCCAAA
>DOUU01000134.1 GCA_003520425.1 Deltaproteobacteria bacterium | reverse complement strand
CAGGTGACCGTGGGTGCGATCGCCGCTCCATCGAGCCGGACGCGGTCGGCATAGTGCGCGCCGGGCTCAGAGGCCACCTCCCGCCAAAAGGGGAGGGCGCGATTCCAGGCCTCGCCCTTCGGTGCGAACTCGCGATCGCGCAGATAGGCGAAGNNTCGATCGACATATTGCAAACCGTCATCCGCTCCTCGAGGGTCATGGCTTCGAGGACGGGGCCCGCGTACTCGTACGCGAAGCCGACGCCCCCCTTGACGCCGAGGCGTCGGATGATCGTGAGGATGACGTCTTTGGCATAGACGCCCGGCGCAAGTTTTCCGGCCACTTCGATGCGCCGAACCTTTGGACGGCTCATGGTGAGGCACTGCGTCGCGAGCACGTCGCGGACCTGACTCGTGCCGATGCCAAAAGCGACCGCACCGAGGGCACCGTGCGTGGAAGTGTGGCTGTCTCCGCAAGCGATCGTCATCCCAGGCTGGGTCAGGCCGAGCTCCGGGCCGATGACGTGGACGATGCCCTGATGACCGCTTGCCGGGTCGAAGAATCGAATGCCGTGTTTGCGGCAGTTGCGCTCGAGCTCGCCCATCATCGCCTCCGCGAGCGAGTCGGACAGAGGGCGCAGCTGGGAGTCGGTGGGAATGATGTGGTCCACCGTCGCGAACGTGCGACTCGGGAAGCGCACCGGAAGGCCCATCTCGTGCAGCATCGCGAAGGCCTGCGGACTCGTGACTTCATGGATGAGATGCAGGCCGATGAAGAGCTGGGTCTGACCGTTTGGGAGCTCGCGCACCGTGTGCGCGTCCCAGACCTTGTCGAAGAGGGTTCGGGTGCTGGAAGCCGGGCCCATGCCTGCTCGCTCTGGAGGTTCGAGATCAAACGGTGTAGCACGGGCAGGCGGCGCTCCGCATCGCGACCTATTCTGAAGCCATGGAACTGCTCCACACCGTGCACTTTCCGTCGGGCGAAGGGCCCTTTCCCGCCATCTTTGCGCTCCACGGCTGGGGAGCGAGCGCCCATGATCTGATCGGGCTCGCGCCCTACCTCCACGGCGGAGAGGCGCTCGTTCTGTGTCCTCAGGGACCGTTTGGGTTCGAGATCGGTCCCGGCTTGCGGGGCTACGGCTGGTTCCCGCTGGTCGAGCGGGGGTTCGATCCGGGCGAGTTCCGCAAAGGCGCTGCGGCCCTGCGGGCATTCGTCGACCAAGCCCTCGAGCGCTATCCGGTCGAGCGCCGCAAGGTCGTGATCCTGGGCTTTAGCCAAGGGGGCGTGATGGGCTATGACCTGGCGCTTCGCGACCCGGGCCGATTCGCAGGGATTGCAGCGCTCTCGGCCTGGCTGCCGAAGCCTCTTTCCGATTCGATTCCGGTGCTGCCCGAACACGCCGGCATGCCGGTGCTCGTGCAGCATGGCACCACAGACGAAATGATCGACGTGGCCCGTGCCCGGGAGAGCCGCGATCTCTTGGCGGCGCGCGGCGTGGGCCTCACCTACCGCGAGTACGAGATGGGTCATGAGATCCGGCCGGAGGCGCTACGCGATCTTGTGACTTGGCTTGAAGAGAAGGTCCTGAGCCCCATCCGGCTCGTGTACTAGACCGCGCGCACGGTCCCGCGCCGCAGGGAATCGGCAAAGCGGTCAAGGTCACGCTCGTCTCCCATCACGACCAACGTGTCGCCCGGACCAAGGGCGCGGTCGGGGTCGACTTCGGCATCGACTCCGCCGCTGCGAAGCGCGAGAACGGAGACATGCCAGCGGCTTCGCACGTCGAGCTTTCGCACCGTGGATCCAAAGAGCGCGGGAGGCACGGCGAGAGCGCGCACGCGCACGCCGCCGGTAAGACGCAGCGATTCATGGCCGCGGGCTCCGGCGAAGCCCGAAACGCCCACGTATTCGCCGCGCAGGGCCTCTCGTGCGAGCACGTCGGTGACCGTGCGCAGAGAGAGCGCTCCCACAAGGCGCCCCTCCGGATCGACCACGCCGATGAACGTCGCGACCCTCGCGCGTGAGGACGTCCAGTGCGTCGGCGAGATTGTCATCGGCTCCGATGGAAGCGGCTTGCTCCGATACGTCACCCGCAACGGCGATTCCGCCGAGAGAGGTGGAGTCCGCGACGCTCGACTTCACGTCGTGGATGGAGACGAGGCCGGCAAGCCGCGCCTCGGCGTCAATCACAAAGACCGCCCCCAGATCGCTGTCCAAGAAGCGGCCGAGCACCACATCGAGCGGTGCATCGAGCCGGACGGCGGGGGGGGTCGGCTCCATCACGTCCCGCACGCGCACGCGGCGAAGGGCGAGATCCTCGGGGCGGTCGAGGTCAATGCCTCGCTCCGTGAGCTTTGCGGTGTAGATCGAGTCTCGATGAAGGGCGCGCGCGACGAGCGTGGAGACCGCACACGCCAGCATCACCGGCAGTGTGACCTCGTAGTCGTGCGTGAGCTCGAACGCCAGCAGGATCGCTGTGACGGGTGCGCGGGAGGTGCCGGCCAAAACGCCCGCCATGCCGGTCAGTGCCCAAGCGCCGGAGGAGGTCGCCGCGGCGGGGATGAGCGCGCCGACCGCGGCAGAAAAGAGGCCTCCGGCGATTCCTCCCATGTAGAGCGAGGGCTGGAAGACGCCTCCGGAGCCGCCGGAGGAGAGGGTGAGCGAGGTGGCGAGGGGCTTGAGCAGGACCAAGAGACCGAGCTTCGGGAGTGGAAGGGCGCCCGCGAGGGTCGCGTCCATGGTCTCGTGCCCGATCCCATAGAGATTTGGCAAACCGAGGATCAGCCCTCCGACCGCAAGGCCGCCCACGGCGGGTTTCAGCACAGCGGGAATCGGGAGCCGCGTGAAGAGCCGCTCCAATCGATTCAGGAGAACGATGAAGAACACGGAGAGAAGGCCGCACGCGAGACCAAGGACCGCGGCGAGGGAGATCTCCCAGCTGTGGCCGACTTGAAGAGGGGGCACCGCGAAAGCGGGCTGGGCGCCAAAATGGAGTCGTGCCACCTCGGTCGAGAACACTGCGCAAAGCACCACGGGAACGAAGGTCGACGCGGAGAAGTTGCGCGCGATCACCTCCAGAGCAAAGAAGGCTCCGGCGATCGGCGCATTGAAGGCGGCGGCGATGGCGGCGGCCGCGCCCGCGGCGGTGAGCATGCGGAGCCGGTCCGTCGGAAGGCGCAGAAGTTGTCCCACGGCAGAGCCGACCGCGGCGCCCACCTGGACGATGGGGCCCTCACGGCCCACCGATCCGCCGGTGCCGATCGTGAGCGCGGAGGCGATCGAGCGCGTCACGGCCACGCGCCGGCGGATGCGGCCGCCGCGCAGCGCGAAGGCCTCCATTACGTCGGGAACGCCGTGCCCTTGGACCTCACTCGCGAAATACCGCGTGATGAGAGCGACCAGGAATCCGCCGGTCGCCCCCGCCAAGAGGACGCGCCACGGCGGAACCCAGGGCACGATGTAGGAGGCGAGGTCCGGNNGCTCCGGTGAGAACCCCCACCACGCATGCGGCGGCTATGGACTGCGCCTCGCCTGCAGCATCCGTAAACATGCGCAGGCGGCTGCGAGGAATGTCAGCCGCGCTCGGCCCGGCAGAGCTCACTACGACAGGGTACCATGACCAGGTTCACGCCCTTCGGGGGCTCTGATAGCCTCGGATCTTCCGCGCACGTTCGGGGTGTAGCTCAGCGGCTAGAGCCGGAACTTTGGGGGTTCCGCGTCGTGGGTTCGAATCCCACCACCCCGACCATTTTCAATTGGTTCAAAGGGTTTCAACGGTCGGGCCCGGACTGGTCGCTCCCTTCGGTGCGAGCGACACAAGCCTGAGACGTTTTGCGGAGTGCCCGATCAAGCGACGCTCGGCGACGCGCGCTGGATTGCTTCGACCGGGACCTTCCCGACCGAGCTCGGCGGTTGGCGTCCTACGCCGTTCAGCCTTTTCACGCCAGGGAAGCCCGATTGCCTTTGCCCGAGGAGCAGATCATCCCCTAGCCCTCGCCCGTCCGCGCCCCTCCAGGCGAGCCGGGATGCATGCCGAGCCTGGGGAGCCCGCAGGGGTCCCGATTCTCGGGACTCAGCAACGCCGGCGTGGGCTGTCATCCCCCAGCGAACGGCAAGGTCATGCACAGGATTAGGCGCGAACCTGCCGGAGGGAGCGAAACCACTCACGCGGGTCAGAAATTTTGTCTGGCCTCCTGACACCATTCCCATCTGCGTACCACTTCTCCATTGGGGAAGTGGGAACGCGGGGTATATCCATGCGAAGCCGTCTGCTGCTTGCTGCCGAAGGTTTTCAGGGTTCAGCCACCCTCTTGGGGATAGCCGTCCTCATCGGCCTTTCGGGAACGCCGGGCTTAGCGCGAGCCTCCTCCCTCTCCTTCACAGGCACCTTGGCCACGCCCGAGACCGACTTCGAGCAGGCGTTTACTCTCTCTGCGGACTCGCCGGTGACCATCCAGACCTTCGGCTTCGGCGGGGGGACGAACGCTGCGGGGGCGACGGTTCTGGCGGGCGGGATTGATTCCTTGGTCGCGCTCTACGCGGGGCAAGGCCCGAGCGCCTCGATCGTGCAGCTCAACGGCAACCCTGCCGCGAGCAGCGACCAATTGAATATCTTTGCCCCGGGATGCCCCCCGGCGGGGATGGTGACTATCGGTACCGGTTCCGGAGCGACCATCTGCGGCGACAATCAGCTGGTTCTGCCCGACCTGACGGCCGGGACCTACACGCTTCAACTCACAGCCGCCGGCCTCGTCCCCAAGGCTGTGAACCCGGGTACGCCCAACACCCTCTCGGGCGGCTTCACGGACAATACAAGTGGCATCTTCCAGACCTGCAATGTCACNNACGGCCGTTCCGGAGCCGGGGACTCTCACGCTGCTCGTGGGGGGAATCTTCATGGTCGCTTGGCAGCGACGGCCGAAAGCAATCTAACGCCCTTGCTCACGAATCGATCGCTCTAGTCGACTCCACTGCAACGTCCGGTTACCGCGTCCATCCCGCGGATCTAAGCGCCTGTAGGCCCTGGCGTTTGTCTGCCTCCCCCGGAATCGCGGACCGTTTGGCCGGCCCGCGCATGGCGCCTTTTTCGGAGCGCTGTCCCTGGACCCATGCGCACGGGCTAAGAAAAAGATCATCGAAGGGTAAGAACGCTCGCTTGGAACATCCCTGCATGATCAAGGCCAGGAGGCGACGCCGCCGGCCTCGGCGAACGGGAGCATCCGATAGGAACGCTCAGGCAGAGCCCCTATCGGAGATTCGCACCGACGGAATCTCGAACCACACTCGGTTGCGACAAGGAGATCTTCCCATGGGCCGTACGAAGAGTAGCCGCCCACCACCTAGCAGCGCGCTCACGGGGACGCAGTCGGTGGGTTCGAATCTCACACCCCGACCCATTGTCCATTGCAAGGGCGCGCAGCTCGCCTGCGCGTGGCGAAGACACGGGGCTCACGGCCCGCACCGTGCTGACTCGGTTTGACGCGCGAGCTGATCCCGATGCGCGTGACTATTGATCCTCACGGTACCGGCGAACCTGCCACCAGAGCGTAAAGAAGTCCCAGATGATGAAGACATGGAGAACCGAAAGGGCAAAGGCGGCGGCGCGGAGGGAGGGGTCGTCAAGCAGAGCTGCGGGGGAGAGAGCAGCGTTCTGGAAAAGGTGCGGATCGACATGGAGCATGGCCCAGCAGGAGAAGACGAAAAGAGCGAGGTAGACGAGACCCCAGATCCACTTCTCAAGGTAGAAGTTGTGGGCGCCCAGAGGCCCCAAGAAAACGAAGAGGAGATAAGCGAGGAGAATGCTCTTGCTTCTCATCCCAATCCCTCACGGGCCGACTTTCGAGTCTCGGGAGCTCTGATCGAGCTTGGAGACCCCGCCCGCCAAAGGTCTTATGTGCAGTTTTCGGCGGGTGCTGCGGACGGCTCAAGGCCTGGAATGTGCCAGAGCTTGCCGGAGCGCGGGGGCCCGTGGGGCAAAGCGCCGGGCGAGCGGGCGGATGACGACCCAAGCCGTAGGCCTTTTGA
>DOUU01000366.1 GCA_003520425.1 Deltaproteobacteria bacterium | reverse complement strand
GTTGAGGCCGTGCGGCGCCATTTGCAGGCCCTTGCCGCTCCGTCGCTTCAGGATGCGCTTGCACGACGGGACCGCGCGCTGGCCGCCCGCCGACGATTCGACACCGCCCGCGCCGTCTTGGAGAATCTCCTGGGCGGTCGCACCCGGGAGGCAATCGGCGAGGAATTTCAGCGTTCGGTTGTGGATCTCGCCGCGATCGAGACGAGGCGGGAACAGCCGGATCTTGCGCTCCGTCGGCTNNACGTCGCCGGGAGCTGGAGGAGGCGCGGGCGGCGCTCCTCACGCTCGACGGGCGACTGACCGGTCGATCCCCCCACGAGGAGCTCGCCCGGGTGGAGGAGGAGCTGGCGGATGTTCGGGCACGGTACGGGCGGGCGGACCGGTTGGTGAAGGTATTGAGCCTCGTCCGCGAGGTCCTGGGTGAAGCGAGGAGCCACACGATTGTGCCGGGGAAGGCGCTCCTCGAGGAACGGGCGAGCGGCTACGTCCGTCGGCTCTCCGGGGGCGCGTACGCCCGGATCGCCGTGGACGAGCAGACGCTGGCGCCACGTGTTTGGATCGGGCCGCCTAAGGAATGGGCAGATGTCTCGGCGCGCGAGATCGGGAGCGGGGGCGTCGACCAGTGCTATCTTGCACTGCGCCTGGCGCTCGTGGACCTGCTCTCCAACCGACCCGCTCCGCCGCTCTTTCTCGACGACCCGTTTCTCGCCTACGACGAGGAGCGGCAGGAGGCGACGATGCGGTTTCTCAAGGACTTGGCCGGGGATCGGCAGATCTTCCTATTCACGTGCAGAGGGGTCTACGACGCGCACGCGGACCAACTGATCGTCTTGGACGAAATCGCCCCGGTGCTTGGGGAATGACCGCGGAACCGTCCGTCCCCGAGGCCGAGCAAGTGCGTTACCGGCCCGCCAACACCCGGATGTCCGCAACAAGGTCGTTCGGATCGAGATTGCCCGGCAGAAAGACCTTGATCTTTCCCTCCGGATCGATCAGGTAGACGATTGCGGTGTGCCCGACCTGCTGGATGCTCGGGGCGGCTGCCTTCGCAGCCTCCGGGTTGACCTCCGCGGCGTCGCTGCCGACGTAATAGTGCGCCCACACCGGCCGGAGCTGTGCAAACGAACCCCGCAGGTACGTCATCTCACCCTGGACGTGATGGGCCGCGAGGAACTCCTTCACGGCGCTAGGGGTGTCGCCGTTCGGATCCACGCTCACGGCGACAAACGCCGTGCGGGCCGCCGTGGCGGGGTCGAGCGCCAGGCGCGCCTTGTGGAATGCGTCGGCGATCAACGGGCAGACGTCCGGGCAGTGGGTGTAGAGAAAGGTGAGCGCGATGACCTTGCCGCGGAGGCCGGCGAGCGAGACAACATGGCCGTCCTGGTCCGGCAGGGTGAACGCATAGGCCGTCACCGGCGGATTCATGACGGCACCGGCCAAGGCGGGGGGCGAAAGCCGCGCTCGGACCGCCGCCCCGCCGGCCGCAACGGCTGCGGCAACGACGACCGCGAGGGCGACGTAGAGCCACCGCGAGGAGCCGCGCGGCATGGCATGGGCCGGACTGCCGCTCGGGGCGACCGTGACCTTCGACTCGTCGCTGCTTCCGCCGGTTGGTTCGGGATTCGTCATCGCTCACCCCTCCGCTGTCACGCTAGCAGCCGCGGGCGCGTGATGTCAAGGCGGCGCGGTCCGGGCCAAGTCTCTCCCTTCCATAAATACGCCGCCGGCAGCGGCGCGGATGGCACGGCATCGTTCCCTTGACCCTGGGGGATTGCGCACGTTAAAATATGATGAAAACTTGCCCATTGTTCAACACATCGCAGCAAAGCAACGGCCCGTACGGGCCGGGACGGAGGGGTGCGTACAGACGCACGCGACATAACATAACGAGGGGGTGGCCACCACGAACGCCTTGGCGTACGTTTTGGCGGGCGTGATCGGGCTGGTGGGGTTCCTCCTTGGATATCTTCTGCGCAGGTTCGCCGGCGAGGCGAAGATCGGAACGGCCGAGGTAGCAGCCCGGCGCATCCTGGAGGACGCGAGGGCCGAGGCGAACAGGGAGGCTGAGAGCAAGCAGCGAGAGGCACTCCTGGAGGCCAAGGACGAGGCATTCCGCATCAAGCGGGACGCCGAACGCGAGATTCGGGAACAGCGGGCGGAGGTACAGCGTCTCGAGCGGCGGTTGGTGCAACGCGAGGAAAACCTGGACCGCAAGCTCGAGGTGCTCGAGAAGCGTGATCAGACCCTCGCGCAACGTGAGCAGGAGGTCGCCAAGGTCCGGGAAGAGGTGCAACAGTTCCACCAGGCCTCGCGCACGGAGCTGGAACGCATCAGTGGGTTGACGGGGGAACAGGCGCGTCAGGAGCTGCTTCAGCGGGTGGAGGTTGAAGCGCGATACGACGCGCTGGAAACGGCTCGGAAGGCAGAAGCGGAGATCCGGGAAGACGCCGACAGGCGAGCGCGTGAGATCGTGGCGCTCGCCATTCAGCGTTGTGCCGCGGACCACACCGCGGACGCCACCGTGTCGGTGATCCCGTTGCCGAACGACGAGATGAAAGGGCGGATCATCGGGCGTGAGGGCCGCAACATTCGGTCCCTCGAGAGCCTGACCGGGGTGGACTTCATCATCGACGACACGCCCGAGTCAGTAACCCTGTCGTCGTTTGATCCGATCCGCCGCGAGATCGCCAAGATGGCGTTGGAACGGCTGCTGACCGACGGTCGCATCCACCCGGCGCGCATTGAAGAGATGGTCGAGAAGGCGCAGCGCGACCTCGACGCGCGGATCCGGGACTCGGGCGAGCGCGCCGCGTTTGAGGCCGGGGTGCACGGGCTGCACCCCGAGGAGCTGAAGGTCCTCGGCCGGCTGAACTTCCGGTTCAGCTACGGGCAGAACCTGCTGCAGCACTCGATCGAGGTGTCGCTGCTCGCCGGCCTCATGGCGGCGCAGGTCGACGGCGACGCGGAGCTCGCGCGGCGCGCCGGGCTGCTGCACGACATCGGCAAGGCGCT
>DOUU01000122.1:793-3232 GCA_003520425.1 Deltaproteobacteria bacterium | reverse complement strand
TGATTTCCGCCCCAGTCATAGACCCACCGTGCCACGCTCGCTTGCGCCGGTCAATGCCGACCCCGCTCCCCACGCTTGACACCTCCGCAGGCCAAACGACTTGCCGGTCAGTGTAGCGTGATGTTCCGCCTCCATTCGCCCACTCACGCCTTGCTGTCATNNTGCCGGCCGGCGTGCCTCTCTCGCTCAGCGCCGCCAGATGTTGAACTCGCGTGACCTTGTCCCGGTCGCCCGCTGTGCCGTCGTCTTCCGTCAGTTTCGCCTCGATCACCACCTGAGGGCTGAACTAGCTCGGAATGCGACGCCTGCGAGGTAGAGCTGCGAGCGGCGTCCGGCGGAATGTTCTCACCTCAGGATCGTTACGTCGTAGCGCTGGATGAGCGGGTCAATGGTCGCGATGGCCAAGTCGTGCCGCTTTGCCTGCGCGACGAGGATGCGGTCAAAGGGATCTCGGTGGAACGGCGGCAACTTGGCGAGCTGTATCACGCTCGCCTCGTCAATCGGCAGGCTGGCAACCTGATGTCTTTCACGCTGCCGGGGAAGGTACGTATCGGGCGATTCTGGAAGTGGAAGCCGCCCCGAGCTGGTACTTGATCACGGCCTCCCAAACGGAGGCTACGCTCAAATGGACCTCATTTTCAGGGCTTCGGATGAGCACTCCTAGTGGCTCGGGTAGCCGCTCATCGCCGGTAATGAACCAAAGGAAGACATGCGTGTCGAGAAGTATCCTCATCGGCCCTCGAACTGGAGCACGATATCCTCCGGCAGTGGTGCGTCGAAGTCATCGGGAACGACGAATTCGCCAGCACACGAACCGATCGGTCGCGGCTGTTGAACGTCGCGGCAAATCGGCCGGATCTCCGCAATCGCTTCGTTGCCCCGTATGACCGTGAACGCCTCGCCCGCCTGGACTCGCCGGAGGTAGCCGGGCACGTCATTCTGGATCTCCTCCACCGTCACCGTTGTCATTGAGGCGATTGTAGTGCGGCGCTGGAAGTCCTGCAAACTGATAGGAAGGCGCCCCCCATTGGCGCTATGGTTCGCGATGTACCCAAACCGAAGGGCGAGGTATAGGAGCCTGTTGAGAAGGGCTTTGCGCTAGCGCTTCGACAGGCTCAGGGTGAGCAGAAAACCTTGCGGCCCAGGCCTTGCCCGCTCATGCTGAGAAGGTCGCCTCCTCAGCCTCGTCGGTCCAAGAGAGCAGCCGCTGCTGCCCCTGCAGCGACCGCTTCTCCGTCAAGTTCTGGCTCACCTCGAGGCAGCCGAGGTAGGCGCCGTGCTCGTCGCGGAGTGCGAAGTACTCGATGCAGATGAAAGCCCCGCCCAGCTCGATCCAGAAGCGCGCCTGGTCTCTCCGCCCAGCGCGGAACGCGCCTAGGATCTGCTGCACGACGTTGACGCTCTTGGGCGGGTGGCAGTACTGCACCTTGCGCCCGAGGATGGCGCGGTTGCGCACGAAAATGCGCTCGCGCCCCTGCGTGAAGTAGCGGACCGTGTCGTCCTTGTCGACGAAGGTAAGGTCGAACGGGATGGTGTTGAGCATCGCCTGCAGCTCCGCGGGCGTGAAACTCCCCGACGGGAGCTGGACGCGGCCCGGCGCGAACTCGGCCGCGGCCGGCGCCGCCCCGACCGGGGTCCAGGTTTCGACCGGGTCGTAGAGGCAGAAGCCATAATCGAGGCTCTGGCGCGCCACCTCGNNTCGAGCCACTCGGCGTCCTCAAGCGTGTCGAGGCACATGGGCAGGAGGATGTGCTCCTCCTTGTCGATCATCTCGCCCACTGCCGCGGCCGCGGGCTGCAGGGCGCTGGCCGCCACCGCCCGCAGCTCACCGGCGGTGATGCTCGGTGCGGCCCTGAGCGCCTCCTGCGCACCCCGGAGCAACGCCCGCGCCTCGTCGTGCTTGCCCCACATCACCGTGGGCGGGCCGGTGACGCCGCGCTTCTCCAGGAAGGGGAAGAGCAGGTGCTCCTTGCGCAGGTAGTGCTTGTCCACGTCCATGAGGGCGTTGAAGTGCTCGCGGAGCGCGGCGAGCTGCTCGCTCGCGTCGGCGTCCTCGGGCAGCGCCGCGACCGCGGCGAGAAGTGCGCGCACGCCGTCGAGCTGCACCTCGAGCGCGCGGTTCTCCTGCTGGAAAGTGTGCACCGGGTGCCCGGGCGGCGCCGTGCGCGCCGGCGCCTCGATGGCGCCGCGGAGCGCGGCCGAGTGTACGTCGCACAGCCGCAGGATCTCCGCGGTGGGCAGCCCCTCCCGGATCAGCTCCTGCTCTACCTCCACCACGTCGTTGTACGGCACCTGGCCCAGGATGCGCACGAGCTGCGTGCGCACCTGGGCCGGAGCCTCGCCGCGGTGCAGCTGTTGGATCATGTGCTTGAGCAGGTCCTTGCGTCGCCGGGCGTCCTGGAGCAGCTCGCTCATGGATAGGAATCTCCTTTCTCACCT
>DOUU01000122.1:0-728 GCA_003520425.1 Deltaproteobacteria bacterium | reverse complement strand
ACGTTGCCGCTGGCGGAGCGGACGGCAATTGCGGCGGCGGCACGCGAGCAGTACGCCGACGGGGGCAGGACGTTGTTCGTTGAAGGAAAACCCGCCGACTACGTGTGGGCCGTGAAGTCCGGCGTCGTTCACATTACCAAGGGAGAGGCTGACGGGCGTGGGGTCGTGCTCGAAGTCATTCCCCCCGGCGAGCTGTTCGGCGCGGTCGCGGCGCTCGAGGAACGCCCCTATCCTGCCTCGGCGCAGGCAGCTGAGCCGAGCGTCGTGTGGAAAGTGTCGGCCCAGCTGGTGCGCGATCTCTGTCTCAAGTATCCGGCGCTCCGCGCCGCCATCTTGAGCCAAATGGCGGAGCGTTTGCGCAGCGCCCACGACAGCATGCGATCGCTGGCGCTCGAGAAGGTCGAGCAACGGCTCGCCNNCTGAAGCTGGCAAACAAGGTCGGCGAGAAAAAAAGCGAGACCATCGTGCTCAATGTCACTCGGCAGGAGCTGGCCGACATGGTTGGAACCACGGTTGAGACGACGATTCGAATCACGAGCAAATGGCTCGGCCAAGGACTCATCGTTTCGTCGCGGCACGAAATCGGCCTGGTTGATATCGAGCGCCTGCGTGTTATCGCCTCCGGGGCAGAGAGGCGTGGTCAGGGCCGGTGACATCGGCCAGGCGCCCAGAATTTGGACCGAGGATGACCTTGCGTCGCGCCCCGGGCGGCTGCGGCTTAGCGGCAG
>DOUU01000226.1 GCA_003520425.1 Deltaproteobacteria bacterium | reverse complement strand
CTCCCCAACGACTTTTTCGCCCAGGCCGTGGTCGTCACGAAGGGACTGAAGCCCCGCGAGCGGGTAAAGGCGAGGCTGGAGCAGGCGCTGGCGAGCGATTTCCCGAGCGTTGTCGGGCGGATCTATCCCCTGGAACTCGGACCTCCGGTCGGGTGGCCGCTCCAGTACCGAGTGAGCGGAGTGGAGCCGGACGAGGTCCGTGCGATCGCGTTCAAGCTCGCCGAGGTCCTCGGCTCCGCCCCCGGCGCCCGAAACGTCAACTACAACTGGATGGAGCCGTCGCGCACGGTCAGGATCCAGGTCGACCAAGACCAGGCCCGCCTCCTGGGCCTGAGCTCGCAGGATCTGGCCCTATCCCTGAACAGCGTCGTATCCGGCATTACAGCAACCCAGATGCGTAGCGGAATCTATCTCGTTGACGTGCTGGTTCGGGCCTCCGCCGAGCAGCGCATGTCGCTGGCAACGATCCGGACGCTTCAGGTGCCGCTGCCCAGCGGGCGGACCGTTCCCCTGAGCCAGATTGCCTCTGTCGCTTACGGCCAGGAATATCCCATCGTCTGGCGTCGGGACCGGCGGTCCACGGTGACGGTGCAGGCCGACACCGCTCCCGGTATGCAGGCGGCCACGGTCGTGCAGGAGCTAGCGCCGAAGCTCACGGCACTGAATGCGAGCTTGCCCAGCGGATATCATGTCGAGCTTGGCGGCACAGTTGAGGAGAGCAAAAAGGCGCAGACGTCGGTCGCCGCCGTCCTCCCATTGATGCTCATCCTGACGCTGACGGTGCTGATGATCCAGCTCCAGAGCTTCAGCCGCCTTTTCCTGGTGCTTAGCGTGGCCCCCCTGGGGCTGCTCGGAGTGGTGGCTGCCCTCCTGCTCTCGGACAAGCCCTTAGGCTTTGTGGCACTCCTTGGCGTCCTCGCCCTGACCGGTATGATCGCTCGTAATTCGGTCATCCTCATCGATCAGGTCGAGAAGGAGAAGGCACAGGGGCGCAACACTTGGGATGCCGTCGTCGAGGCCAGCGCGCACCGGTTCAGACCGATCCTGCTCACGGCCTCGGCCGCAATCCTCGGCATGATCCCGATTGCACCGACGATCTTTTGGGGTCCGATGGCCTATGCGATCATGGGAGGATTGGCAGTCGCCACGCTTCTGACCCTTGTCTTCCTTCCGGCGCTCTATGTGACCTGGTTCCAGATCAAGCGGCCGCTCTCAGGCGAAGATGAACCGCTCGCCCGCGCGCGGCTCGTGCAAGCAAGCGAGGATGTCGGAGCCCCTGGCGAAGGTCTGCAGGCCGATGACTGAACGAGCGCGCGTGGGTACGAGATCTCATATCCCTCGGCTACGACTCTTTGCGCCCGCGCCTGGAGTCCCTGTGACCCCGGAGCGGCTTGGTAGGTCGCAAATCCAGCGGGCGGCAGCGTAAGTCGGACGGCGAGAACCCCGCCGTATTTCTCCACTCTAAGTCCTGATGGCGGGGGCGGTGACGCCAGCCGGCGCCTGCCAGACCGCCGGACGGCCTCGAATCAGTGAAGGTGCCTAGTGACACGCAATATTGTGGGGGAATTTTTGGGGGGACCCCAATGTCGTTTCGTGGTTTTGCATGACTCCGGGTGACCTTTCAAGCATTGGAATTTCGCGGACTTAGCACCCTCGTGCCGCCTGCTGCCGTGGCCGGGCCGGACTTACACCGAGGGGTCACAGGTTCAAGTCCTGCCGCGCCCACCAGAAATTTCGTTTAAAGGCCGCCGCTTACAACGAGGCCCGCTCCAGCCATACTCCCCACTGTGTGAAGTGGGGGATTTGGGGGGCCGGAAAACCTCGAGCGAGCTTGCTCGTCGGCTTCTCGTGAAGTGAGGGCCGAGCCAACCCAGCCTTGCCGCTACTGCACTCGCACCGGAAGTATGACCATCGCTTGGCCGCGCCACTGAAGTCGTTTCTGGATCGAGAACGCGGTCTGATTGTGCAACAGCCGCTGGTACCAGGCCTCGCGGCGGAAGATGAGTTGGCCAGAGAAGAAGGTCGTGTGCGGGAATTCGGCAGCGATCTCGCGTGCGAGCCGATCCACCTCTTCCACTACCTCGGTCCCCACGCGCATCCGGTATCCTGCGGCCAAACCCAGCCCGGTCGCCAGCCCCACGTAGCGCTGCAGGCACTGGTCGGTCCGCTTGGTGAGCTCGGGCAGTGCCGCCTCGCCCTTCATCTCCCCTGAATCGATCACACCTACCGAAACGAAGATGAAGTTGTGGAAGTAGCTGGGAAAGGTCTTGTGAATGCCGAGGACGGTGTGGATGCCGAGACCCCCGTAGCTTGTGACGAGGACCGCCGCTGTCGGCTTCGCGGGATCGAGGACCCTGGGGACGAAAGTCCCTGGCTCGCCTGGCAGATCGATCAACGTTTCGTCGAGAGAGGCCAGCTTCTGGCCCACGGTGCGGTAGTGCGATCGGATCGCGAAGCAGAGTGCCACAAGACCTCCGGTTCCCGCGATTGTAATCCAGCCTCCCTCTCGGAACTTCTCGAGCACCGTGATGGTGAGGATCGTGGCGCAGAGAACGAGTCCCGAGGCAAAGAGCGTAACCCTGCGCTTCCAACCATCCCGTGTGCCTCTCGCCCGCCACCACAGGTAGAGCATCGAGAGCATCGAAAGTGAGAAGGTCACAAAGACATTGATGCTGTACATGACCACGAGGTGTCCCACGTCCCCTCGCGTGTAGAGCAACGCGACAAGTGAAGCAGCGGACATCACGATCACACCGTTGTGCGTGGTCAGGCGGTCGGAAAGGGCAGAGAAGCGATGTGGGACCCAGGAGTCAATCGCCATATTCGCGAGCACCCGCGGACCGTCGATGAAGCCCGCTTGGCCAGCGACCACGAGCAGCGCACCCTCGGATACGAGCGAAAGTGTCACAAAAAGAAAGCCGAAGGCGCCATTGCCTGCGAAGCGCTCCGCCAAGACCGCGTTCATCGTCTTGCCCTGTTCAGGGCCGATCTTGAGCAAGAGGTAGCAGAGGACGAGGCCTGCGGCGGTGAAGGCCAGCGAGCACGCCATGTACACCATCGTGCGCTTGGCCGTTGCAATGCGGGGCTCTCGCATGAGGGGCACGCCGTTCGAAACCGCCTCGATGCCCGTATAGGTCCCGCCGCCCAACGAATAGGCGTAGACGACAAGAAGGAGCAGTCCCGCCACGCCGAGCGAATGCGTTGAGGCGTGAATGCCCTGGCCCACCCCCGCCGCCACGGCAGGGACGTCGGGCACATGCATGAAGAGGGTGCCTGCGATCAGCACTACGTGGGTCAGAAGAAAAAGCACGAATACGGGCGCGAGCGTGACCGCGGACTCACGCACGCCCCGCAGATTGAGGAGAGTGAGCACGAGAATCAGAAGGGCCTCGACGGCAAGCTTCGCACTCTGCGCTGGGAGCGGGAGCAGGCTGAAGAGGGCATCTCCCGCAGCTGCGATCGAGACAGTGATGGTGAGCATGTAATCGACGACGAGCGCACAGCCCGAAATCACGCCGACGGGCGCGCCCAGGAGCTTCGTGGCGACGACGTAGCCTCCGCCGCCGTGTGGGAACTCCTCGATGATCCGGCTATAGGCGGAAGAGATCAGGAACACGGTGATCCCGACCGCGACGGCGAGCATTACCGCGAGCGAGGTGTGCGTGCCCAAGGCCTTGAAGGCCTCCTCGGGGCCATAGGAGGATGAGGAGAGGCCGTCGGCGCCGAGTCCGACCCAAGCTAGGAAGGGGATGAGCGCGATTCGATGGAAGATCGACTGGTCGGAAAGATCCCGCGGGCGCCCCACCGCGATCCGCAGGAGCCGCTGGAAAAAGCTCGGCTCGTCTCCCGGAGGCAGGGGCATCTGTGGCGGGATTTCGTAGCGCCCGGTCACGGCCCCAGCCTTGTATCTAGGCTCGGGGGCGGCGTCCAGCGCCCGAGCGGGGAGAAAGGGGGCAGCCCTGTGCAGGGTACTTCCCACCCCATGAAGATTCTTCATCGAGAAGCTGTGCCTTCAAAGGGAACTTCGTCGACTCGAGAGCCGTACTTTCGACCCATAGCTGCTTTCCGCGCAATCAGAGGGAGAGGAGCTGCCGGTGGATGAAGGCAGCACTCGCCTTTGCGAGGGTTCGCTCTGCAGTGCCGTCACTTGAGCCGGGTTGCCCGGACGCGCGTTCGTGTTCTAAAGGTCCAAAAGCGAGCCTTCGCATCGATCCGGTGGGAGTGACCGAGGCGCCGGGCTAGTCTCGCGCATCGTCATGCATGACCTTCCGAACGAGAAGCCGGTTCGCGAATCGCGAGAACGAGGACATATCGCTCATGATAGAGTTGCGTATGGGTAGTCCTCGTGAATTCGGAGGTCGCTGGCGAATCGGGGTCCAACGAGATCGGTGGGCAAAGCAGCCACCTCTTTTTTCCCACCGGACCCTTATCAAGCCAAAACGATGACGCTCAGGCCCGGTGTCAGGGACGGCCTCTGGATGTCGGCGGGGGCGGGCACCTTGCTTGTCCTCGTGTTGCTGACGCTGCATCTCCGCAAAGAGGCGAGTCCGGCCGCGCAACTCGCCTTCAAGGCGCAACGGGCTGACTTGGTCGGTCGGATGCAACTCGGGCTGGCGTCTGCCTCGGAAGCAGAGAAGAGTGCTGTCCTCGCCATCACCGACCAGGAGTCGCAAGCGTTCGCCGATCAGGCTCGCACGAGGACCATGGGGGTGGAACAGGAGCGCGAACAACTGCAGCAACTCCTCAGCGGGGCTGGAACCCAGGGCGAGAAGGCATTGCTCGACGAGTTCTCGCAGCTCTTCACCGAGTTTCAGCACATAGACGACGAGTTGCTGAAATTGGCTGTCCAGAACACCAACCTCAAGGCGTATGCCTTGGCGTTCGGGCCGGCCGCGGGCGCCATCAACGAGATGAACACAGCACTATCCCACCTCGCCGCCGTCAACGCGGATTCACCGGATGGGAAGAAGATCATCCGCCTTGCACTTGGCGCGGAGATCGCCGCCCTCCGCATCGAGACGTTGCTCCCGCCCCACATCGCTGAAGCTAGCGATACGCGGATGGACGAATTGGAGGCTCTCATCACCCAAGATGACGAAAAGGTCCAAGGTGATCTGAAAGACCTTGGCGCATTGCCCGAGCTCAGCGGAGAGACGGACCTTGCCACCGCGACGTCGGGTTACGCTGAGTTCCGCGCGATCAAGAGCCAGATTCTGAAGCTCTCTCGCGAGAACACCAATGTTCGATCGCTTTCCATTTCCTTGAATCAAAAGCGCAAGGTGATGCTTTCTTGCCAGGAAGCCCTGGCCCACCTCCAAGAGGCGATCTTGGAGGAGCCGATTGAGGGGGTGACCTATGGCCGCCCCGCCAAACCTCGCTAGACCGACGTTTGGCAAGAGGAGGGTGGCCACAGGGGCTCCCGGCAACGACTCACTCTCCGGTCACCCCCTCTCGTTCACCGCTCGACTTGCGACGCGCAGGCGAACGGGCTGGCACTACCTGCGAGGGCTGCGTCTCAGACCGACGAGGCATGCTAAGCGGATGTTGTCTCAACGCGAGCGTCGGTATTTCTCGGAGACCCGTCATGGCTCAGCCGTCCGGTCCCACAATCGCATGCAATCCCAGCGCTCTCACGGCGGAAGAACGTGTGACTCGCGCCAAGCTCGCCGCCCAGATCCGCTCGCTCGCAACCGAACCG